>NZ_FOZY01000011.1:0-185007 GCF_900116245.1 Methylobacterium sp. yr668
CCGCCCCCGGCACCGTCGCCTCCTTCCGCAACCGCAGCCAGGACGGCTTCTCCGGCGGTGGCCAGATCGGCTACAACTGGCAGATCACCCCCGGCTCCGGCCTCGTGATCGGTGTCGAGGCCGACGCCCAGTACCTCGACTTCGGCCGTAACCGGAACAACGCCTTCGTCTCCGGCGCGCTGGCCCCCGGCTACTACGTCACCGACCCGCGCGGCCTCTCCAGCCTCGACTTCTTCGGCACCGTGCGCGGCCGCCTCGGCTACGCCTTCGACCGCACCCTCGTGTACGGCACCGGCGGCTTCGCCTACGGCTCCGGCAGCGCCGACCGCTCCTTCGGCGGCTACGCCGGCAACGACAGCTTCCGCACCGGCTGGGCCGCCGGCGGCGGCATCGAGTACGCCCTGCCCACCGACTCGTTCCTGAACTTCTTCCGCTCCTCGGCCGTGACGCTCAAGGTCGAAGGCCTGTACGTCAACCTCGACCGCAACACCCGCAACCAGGGCGCGTTCGTCATCAACGCCGCCAACAACTTCCCGGTCGTCTACAGCGGCATCGGTCGCCGCTCCGACGAGTTCGCCGTCGTCCGCGCCGGCCTGAACTACAAGTTCGGCTCCTACTGAGATCGACCAGCGACGGTCGGGTGCGACGCTCGCACCCCGACCGTCGCACCCGACCCGACACGCGAAGGGGCCGCTTCCCACAGGAGGCGGCCCCTTCGCCGTTCAGGCGGCCGGAATCCGGCCGGGCCTCGACCCGGACTTGACCCGGACTTGACCCGGCGCCGCCTCAGTAGCCCTTCCAGAGGCCGGGTGTGGCCAGCTCGAGCAGGTGCCCGTCCGGGTCGCGGAAGTAGACGCTGACGCCCCCCCGCGGCCAGCGGGTGCGGCCCTCGACGGCCACGCCGGCGGCCGCGAGATGGTCCTCCCAGGGCGCGAGGGCGTCGGCGTCGATCGAGAACGCGATATGGGCCGGGCCGCGGCCGTCATGGGGCGGTATGAGACCGCCCGGCGTCTCGATCGGCTGCAGGGACCCGCCTTCCGGAAAGAGCAGGAGGACGCCGCGGCCGCCGACGTCGAAGGCGCGCATGCGGAAGTCGGTGAAGAGGCAGCGCAACCCCATCGTGTCGCGATAGAAGGCCTCGGCGCGGTCGAGGTCCGCGACGTACAGCGCCGTCTCCAGGATGGCGTTGAGCTCGGGCACGGCGATCTCCTGGCGGCGGCGCGGTCACGGCCCGCAAGACCCCGTCCGGTCCGGGCCGGGCCGGTCCGGGCCGGCGCAGCGCCGGGCGGCGGCCGCACCGGGCCAACCGGCCGGTCCCGGACTCGGTTCGCCGCGGGCTCAGACGGCCGACGGCCGCGGCACGCCCGAGTCGGGGCGCGGGGCGCGGCCCGGCACCAGCGACAGGGCGGCCGAGAGCAGGGCGAAGACCACGAGCGGCAGGAGGCTCAGGGTGAAGCTGCCGGTCCCGTCCTTGATCGCGCCGATCAGGTAGGGGCCGAGGAAGCCGCCGAGATTGCCGACCGCGTTGATGGCCGCGATGCTCGCCGCCGCGGTGGCGGGCGGCATCTGCTCGGTCGCGAGCGCCCAGAACGGGCCCTTGAGCATGTAGACGCCCATGGCGGCGATCGTCAGCGCCGCCACGACCGGGCCGAGCCCCGACAGGACCGTGCCGCCCGCGAGCCCCAGCGCCAGGATCAGGAACGAGAGCGCGAGGTGCCAGCGCCGCTCGGCGGTCCGGTCGCTGTGCCGGCCCCAGAGGACCATCGCCAGGGACGCGAAGCCGTACGGGATGCTGTTCAGGAGCCCGGTCTCGACGTTGCCGAGGCCGAAGCTCTTGACGATCTGCGGCGTCCAGAACGACAGCCCGTAGCTGCTCGCCGTCGAGCCGAAATAGATCGCGGCGAAGAGGGCGAGCCGCCGGTCGCGCAGGATGTCCCAGAGCGGCGGCTTCGCGGGCTGGCCGCTGCGGGTGTTGCGCGCCGCCTCGGCCCGGAGCTGCCGCTCCAGCCAGTCCCGCTCGGCCGCCGGCAGCCACGCCGCGTCCCGCGGGCCGTCCGGCAGGAGCCACAGGACCGCGACGGCCAGGAACACCGCCGGCAGGCCCTCGAGGATGAACAGCCACTGCCAGCCGGCGAGGCCGAACCCCGTCACGTTGAGCAGCGCGCCGGAGATCGGCGAGCCCAGGAACGACGAGATCGGGATCGAGATCATGAAGACCCCGATGATCCGCGCCCGGTAGGCGGAGGGGAACCAGTAGGTGAGGTAGAGGATCACGCCGGGGAAGAAGCCGGCCTCGGCGAGCCCCAGCAGGAAGCGCAGGCCGATGAACGACCACGGCCCCTGCACCAGGGCCATGGCGGCGGAGATGAGCCCCCAGGTCGCCATGATCCGGGCGATCCACAGCCGCGCCCCGAAGCGCTCCAGCATCAGGTTGCTGGGGATCTCCATCAGGAAGTAGCCGAGGAAGAAGATGCCGGCGCCCCAGCCGAACACGGTCGCCGAGAGGCCGACATCGTGGTTCATCTGGATCGCCGCGAAGCCGACATTCACGCGGTCCAGGAAGGAGACGAAGTAGGCGAGGATCAGGAACGGCACGAGCCGCCAGCCGATCCTGCGCATCGCCGAGCGTTCCAGGGCGGCCTCGTCCGGGGAGCCTGTCGCCAAGCCTGTCATCGAGCGTGTCCTCGTCGCGTCATGGAATCCGCGCGGCGTCGAGGGCGTCGATGCACCGCCGCGATGGCGGTGAGACGGATATCTCGGGCTTCCTCGCGGGCCGGTCATCTCTGGCGGTGACCTGTGCCGAATCTGCTTACCCCGTTCCCGATGCGGCTGGGAAGCGCTCGCGCGGCTTCGATCGATCGGACTTGTTGGAGGGAACGGCGTATTCGTGTGGCAGGATACCGTTGAACTACGCCGTGCCGGCGACACAGTAGGCTCGTGCAGCGGGGCTGTAGGGGTGCCGATGGCCTGTTCGTCTTTGCGAGCGCAGCGAAGCAACCCAGGGATGCGAGACATCGGTCAAGCTTGGCGCAGCTGGATTGCTTCGCTGCGCTCGCAAAGGCACGGAGCCAGTTCTGCGCGATCTCTGTCGCCGGACCGCGACCCTCTCCGCGTTCGGGTACCCGGAAAAGGCGCGCACGCACGGACCTGGAGCCGCTGAACCCGCGCCCACGTCCCGAGGTCTTGAAAGAGGGCGACCCTTGCGCCTCAGCCCTTCTTGACGTTCCAGAACACCGGCACGCCGTCGAGGACGCCGGTCAGGGACGGCTTGTACGAGGTCTGGTTGAAGTACTGCCCGAGGGGCAGGTAGGTCAGGTCGACGAAGGCCTGCTGCTGGAGTTCGCCGGCGAGCCGCTTGCGCGCGGCGGTGTCCGGGGCGTCCAGCCACTGGTCCCGCAGCGCCTCGATCCTCGCGCTGGTGGGCCAGCCGATCGCGGCGCTCTGTCCGGTCCCGCGCAGGAAGGCGCTGACCGCGGGATTCGCCTGGTCGAGCCCCGCCCAGAAGGTGCAGAAGGCGCTCCAGCCGCCCTGGGCGACCGGCTCCTTCTTGGCGCGCCGCTGCACCACCGAGCCCCAGTCCATGACCTGATAGTCGACGTTGAAGCCGGCGCGCGTGAGCATGTCGGCCGCCACGTCGGCGAGCGCCTTCAGGCTCGGGAAGTCCGAGGCGCCCATCAGCACCACCTTCTCGCCCTTGTAGCCGGCCGCCGCCAGCGCCGCCTTGGCGCCCGCGTAGTCGCGCTTGCTGGTCAGGGCGTCGAGGCCGACGTCGCTCGCCATGGGCAGGCCCGGGCAGAAGAAGCCCGTCGGCACGTGAATCAGCTTGGGATCGGTGCCGGTCACCGCCTGCATGAAGTCGGTCTGGTCGACGACCTTCAGCAGCACCTGCCGGATCGCCGGATTGTCGAAGGGCGGCTGGAGCTGGTTCATCCGCAGGCAGCCGATCAGGCCGGTCGGGTCGGTGATCCGCGTCGTCAGCCCGCGGAGGGTGGGCACGAGGTCGGCCGGCGGCTGCTCCCACCAGTCCATCTCGCCCGTCTGCATGGCCGAGGCGGCGGTCGCCTGATCGGGGATGACGTTCCACTCGACCCGGTCGACGTGGACGCGCTTCGGGCCCGAGGTCCATTGCGGCTCGCCGCCCTCGCGGGGGACGTAGCCGGCAAAGCGCTCGTAGACCACCCGGGCGCCGACCACGCGCTCGTCCGCCTTGAAGCGGAACGGGCCGCTGCCGACCATCTCGGTCACCTGCGTGAACGGGTCGGTCTTGGCGAGACGCTCCGGCATGATGGCGCAGATCGAGGAGCCGACCTTGCCGAGCGCGTCCGGCAGGAGCGCGAAGGGCTTCTTCAGGCGGAACTGGATCGTCCGGTCATCCGGGGCCGAGAGCTCGTCCGTGTAGGCCATGAGCGTCTGGCCCATGGCGTCGCGCTTGCCCCAGCGCGCGACGCTCGCCACGCAGTCGCGGGCCAGGACCGGGCTGCCGTCGTGGAAGGTCAGCCCGGGCCGCAGGGTGAGGCGCCACAGCGTGCCGTCGTTCTCCACCGTGTGGCCCGCCACCATCTGCGGCTGGGCGGCGTAGGCGGCATCGGTGCCGTAGAGCGTGTCGAAGACGGCGAGCCCGTGATTCCGGGTGACGTAGGCGGTCGTCCAGATCGGATCGAGCACCGTCAGGTCGGCCTGCGGGATGAACTTGAGCGTCCGGGCGGCACTGCCCTGCGCCAGCGCCGGGGTCGCGAGGGCGGCCCCCGACAGGGCCATGAAGGATCGTCTGTTCAGCATGCCGACTCGCCCGAGCGTTGCAATCCCGCTCAGGTTAGCACGCGGCGGGCCAAGCGCATCACAAGCGCATCACAAGCGCATCACGGGCGCACCGGTCAGCGTGCCGGTCAGCGTGCGGCCGCCAGATCCTGCACGAGGGTCAGGACGCGGCGGCGGATCTCGGGATCGTCGATGCGCCGGTAGGCATGCAGCAGGGCGTCGGCCTCGTCGGCACGCCCGCCCGCGACGCCCGCGCCCCGCTCCGCACCTGGAGGGCCGTACAGGGAGGTGGCCGGAACCTGCAGCGCGTCGGCGATCCGCTGCAGCAGCCGCCCGGCACCCGGCGCGCGCGGCGGTGCGGAGCGCTCGAACAGGTCGTCCTCGGGCGCCGCAGCCCCGGAGGATCCGCTCCGGACAGGTGACTTCGATCCCATCGGCGGTCAGGCTCTGGCGCGCGGGCTGGCTCGAGCATTCATAATACAGAAGACCGGCAGGACGCGAGTGGCCAGCACGCAACAGTTGCATGAATGCGTCAAAGAAGTCTTGAGGTTGCAGCTACCGAACCCGTAGATCGACCGGACCGGAGCCGCACACGTACACCGCCATGCCCAAGACCAACGCGTCCGTCGGTCAGACCTGTCCCGAAGCCTTCCAGATCGCGCTCGATTCCGCCGACATGATCGGGCACTGGGCGTGGGACCCTGCGACGGACCGGGTGCGGGTCGACGCCCTGGTGGCCCTCCTGTTCAAGGTCGATCCGACCGCGGCGGAATCCGGCATCCCGCTGGCCGTCTACGAGGAGGCCATCCACGTCGACGACCGCGACCGGGTCGACACCCTGATCCGCCGCAGCGTCGCGGCGGGGAGTTCCTACGTCGCCGAGTACCGGGTGATCTCCGTCGACGGCCGGATGCGCTGGGTCCTGGCGCGCGGCCGCTTCACCAGCGACCGTCGCGGCCGGCCGACGGGCGGGCGCGGGATCCTCGTGGACATCACGGCGCTGCGCGCGCGCGAGGCGATCGGCGGCGCGACCGCGCCCGACCTCGGCGACACGCCCCTGGACCGGGCGGTCGAGCACGCCCTCGCCGCGCAGGACGCCGTCGCGGCGCTGGGCGATCCGGCCCTGAAGGCCGAGGCGGACGCGCTGCTGATGGCGCTGGGGCGACGGCTGGCCCGGCGGCAGGTCGCGGAACGGCGCCGCCGCCTGAACTGAAGCGTGACGGCAGCGGCGCGGCGGCAACCACTAAATCCCGCCGCTAATTGTGCGCCTTGTTCGTGCAAAGCGGGGATGAACAAGCTTTCGTCAAGATAACGACTTTATTGGCCGCGAGCAGGTGCGGGACCGGCAGCGGCGTTGCCGGAGCCCCGTTCTCACCCGAGCGCGTCGCGCGCGCGCCGTTGCCGTCCGGACCCGGCGGGTCCGGCTTCCCGGGATCGTCGTCATGCACTTCACCGTCACCGCACGCCTGTCCGCGCGCCGGTTCGCCTACCAGCACGCCTCGGTCCTGACCGCCCTGGATCAGGGCATGAGCCTGATCGCGGCCGGCATGGCCGAGGTGACGATCACGGACGGCAGCGGCGAGGCGCGGACGCCGGCCGCGCTGTACCAGTCCCTGTTCGGGGCGCCCGGTCCCCTGCGGCGGCGCCCGGCGCCCGCGCAGGCGCAGGCGCAGGCCGCCTGATCCCGGACGACCCGATCGCGCGCGACGTCCGCCCCGCAACAGATCGTCCCGCAGCGGATCGCCCCCTCGCCGGGCGGCGACGGGGCAGTGTCCGCAGGTGCTCGGGCGATCACGCCTTCGGTTTCACGACCCGAGGCCTGGAAACGACCGCGGCCCATCTCGACTAAAGAGAAATTTGACCAGTACGACGTCGTCTTTCTGGACAACGGCCGAGATCAGGCTTAACCTCGGTGTGTTCGTGCCGCCGACATGCGTGCTCGAATGCTTCCAAGGATCATCTTACATGAAGCGCCGCAGCGCGCGACCGTTCATGGTCGAAGTCAAGCAGACCCGTTCGGCCCGCACAACGCTGACTGCCACCGAGGCGCGGCCGCGCCCGGACAAGATCCTGTGGCCGGAACTGGCGCAGGCCGCCCTCGCGCCGCCCGCACCCGCGCCCGCCCCTCAGGCGGCACCGGCGCCGCGCCCGGAACGGAAGGTGCCGGACGCACCGGTGCGCCGCGTCCTGCCGAGCCTCATGCCGATGTTCGAGGCCCCGGCCGAGCCGGTCCTCGAAGCCGCCGCCGAGGAGGCCGCGACGGACCCCGCCGCCGAGACCGTCCCGGCGCCGCGGGCGCGGCGCGGGCGGCCGCGGGCGGCCGCGCGGGACGCGCTCCCGCAGGTGCAGACGGTGCCGTCGCGCCCGGCCGTGCCGACCGCCCCGCCGCCGGCCCCGCCCGTCGACGAGGCGCCCGCCCGCGTCCCGCCGCCGGCCGCGTCGGGTCCCACGTCGGGTCCCACGTCGGGTCAGGGCCCGTCGCCCCGGTCGACGGCAGGGCGGCGGACGAACGAGCTGCGGCTCGGCGAGCGCTGGAAGCGGCGCCTGCCGCACTTCATGCGCTGATCCCGCGTTGACGGCCCGGCCGCGCCCTCGCGGCCGGCCGCGTCAGGTGAAGAACGGCCTGAAGTTCTCGAGCCATCCGCGCAGCCAAGCCTCGCAGCCCTGCCGGGCGCCTTCGGCGTCCTGGCCGTGCCCCCAGATGTCCTCGGCCAGCGGGCTCCACCAGGTCCAGAACCGGCTCGATCCGTCGTAGGCGCAGATCCCCACGACGACCGTCCCGACCCGGCCGACGAAGCGCGGGAGCGGCACGCCGGCGGTCTCGTCCTGCGTCCAGGTGATCAGGGTCCGGGGCATGCCGTGAGAACGGTGGCCGCCCCGGGATGTTCACGGGCCCGGATGTTCGAGATGTTCGACCGGACGGATCCGCCCGGCGCGTCGGGGACCTAGGCCGCCCACCGCTCCGGCACCGGTCCCGCGGCCAGCCGCGAGTTGCGGTAGCGCGCGTCGTCGGTGACCTCGCGCTCGACCCAGGGAGGGAGCACCACCGGCTGGTCCTCGCGCTCCAGTTCGATCTCGGCCAGGATCAGGCCCGCGAGGTTCCCGCCGAACACGTCGACGTCCCAGACCGCCCCGGCATGCGCGACCCGGTAGCGGGTCTTCTCGAGCCGCCGGCCGGGCGGCACGGTGGCGAGGAGCGCCGCGCCGTCCTCCGGCGCGATGGCGAACTCGATCTCGTCCCGGCTGGCGCCGCGGCGCGGGCTCTTCCACGTGATCAGCGCGCGCTCACCGGCCCGGCGGATCCGGATCGTGTTGGCCGCGTCGGTGAAGAGGTATCCCTGAACCAGGGGCGTCCCCGCCCGGCACAGCGCCAGAACCGACGGGTTCGCGATGAACTTGCGCTCGATCTCGACAGCCATGCCGCGCCTCGTGGACGTTTGACGCGTCAGCCTTCGCCGACAAGCCGGCCCGCGACAAGCCGCCTGGCGGGGATGAGCACAGCGTTACAGGCATGGCTCGGTGCCAATGCGCGCGGGCTGCAATGGGATCGTGTTAAACTTATGTAAAAGCGTGAGGAGGCCGTCGATTGCAGAAGCATCATCAGAAATCCCGCCCCTCTCCATCCGCGAGGTCAGCGCTGAAGACGGCATCCAAGCGGCCGAACTTGAAGAAGCTGCTCCGCAAGGCGCAGGTCAAACCGCTCAAGCAGGTGGCGGCCCTGCCGTTCCGCGTCGGCGCCGACGGCCGGATCGAGGTCCTGCTGATCACCTCGCGCGATACCGGGCGCTGGATCATCCCGAAGGGTTGGCCGATGACCGGCCGGAAGGCCCATCAGGCCGCCGCGCGGGAGGCCTACGAGGAGGCGGGGCTCGAAGGGCAGATCGCCGCGAACCCGGTCGGACGGTACCATTACCAGAAGCGCTTCGACCACGGCCGCGCCTTCCCCTGCATGGTCCGCGTCTACCCGCTGCGGGTCGAGGCCCAGCACGAGCGCTGGCCGGAACAGGCCCAGCGCACCCTGCAATGGTTCGCGCCCGAGGAGGCGGCGCGCCTCGTCCACGAGGACGAGCTCCAGGAACTCCTGACGGATTTCGCGGCGCGGCCGATCGAGATCCGCGGCGACGGGCGCGGCTGACGGGCGCCGCGACGGGCACGGGCGGGCGGACCGCCGCCGCGCCCGAACATTCAACTCCTGATCTGCGGCCTGACCGGCGCGCGGCGGCGCCCGGAAGAGCCTCGTCCGCATCGCGGATCGGACCCGTGTCCGGGCGAAATGCAACTTCTGATTAGTATCCGCGGGTTAAGGTTCCCGCCGTCGCAGATGGGCGGGGCACCTCGATGTATCGCGCGTTCGCTTGCCTGACCGAGGAACATACCGGCTGGGTGGTCGCCCTGGCCGCCTGCGTGTGCTGGATCTCCTGCGCGGTCGCCCTCAAGCTGGAGCAGCGCGTCCAGGTCCGCGCCGACGGGCACGGGCCGGTCTGGCTCCTGGCCTCGGGCTTCTCGATCGGGGCCGGGATCTGGAGCACCCACTTCATCGGCATGCTGGGCTACGATCCCGGCGTGGTGCTGGGCTACGAGCCGCGCACGACCCTGCTCTCGCTGATCGTCGCGATCGCGGCCGCCACTGTGGCCTTCCTGTTCGCCCGGACCACGCCGTCGCGCTGGGCCGGGGCGGGGGCGGGCCTCGTGCTCGGGATCGGCATCGCCTGCATGCACTTCCTCGGCATCGCCGGCGTGCGGCTGCCGGGGCACTTCACCTGGGACCCCGCCATGGCCGCCACGGCGATCGCGGCGGGCTGCGGGCTCGCGGCCGCCGGCATGGCCATCCATGTCGGCAGCGCGGGCGCGCGGGCTCGGCTCGCGGCCGCGACCGTCCTGACCCTCGCCATCGCGGTCCTGCACTTCCTCGCCATGGCGGCCGCCCGCGTGGTGCCGGACCCGGCCCTGGCGGTCCCGCAGCTCGGCCTCGCCCGGGGCGTCCTGGCCGGCGGCATCGCCGGCGTGATGGCGGTGATCCTGGCCTTCGCGGCGCTGACGCTGATGCTGGACCACCTGCGCCGGATCAACGTCGCCCTGGCCCGGCAGGGCCGCATGCTGCGGGAGAAGACCCTGCTGCTCGACGCCACCCTCGACAGCATGGACCAGGGCCTCATCATGGTCGACGCCGGCGGCGTGGTCCGGGTCTGCAACGAGCGGGCGCTGGCGCTCCTCGACCTGCCCCGGGCGATGATGCAGGCGCGGCCGAGCTACCGGGCTGTGCTGCGCCACGAGGCGAGCCGCCGCGAGCGCCGGCGCCCGGACCGCTCCATCCGGACCTGGATCGAGCGCGGCGAGGCCGGGCAGACGCAGGTTCACGAGCGGGCGCGGCCCAACGGCCTCGTGCTCGAGATCCGCACCGTGCCCCTGGCGGATGGCGGCTTCGTGCGGACCTTCACCGACATCACCAAGCGGAAGGCCGCGGAGGCCGAGGTGGCGCGCCTCGCCCGCCACGACGTCCTCACCGGCCTGCCGAACCGGGCGCTGTTCCACGAGACCCTCGCGCGCAGCCTCGTCGACATCGTCCAGCGCGGCGGCGCCTGCGCGGTCCTGTACCTCGACCTCGACGGCTTCAAGAGCGTGAACGACAGCCTCGGCCACCAGGCCGGGGACGAGCTCCTCCGGCGCGTGTCGGCCGGCCTGCGGGGCATCGCGGGGGACGGGGCGGTGGCCCGGCTCGGGGGCGACGAGTTCGCCGTGCTCTCCGCCGGCGGCGCGGCCGAGGCCGAGGTCCTGGCCGAGCGCCTCATCGCGCTGTTCCACAGCCCGTTCAGCGTGGGCGGGCACCGGGTCGGCGTCGGCCTGAGTGTCGGCATCGCGCTGGCCCCCGAGCACGGGACGGATGCCGAGCCGCTGTACCGCCGCGCCGACCTCGCCCTCTACCGGGCCAAGGCCGAGGGCCGCGGCACGTACCGGATCTTCACCCCCGCCATGGACGAGGAGGCCGAGGAGCGGCGGGTGCTCGAGCGCGACCTGCGCCAGGCCCTCGACGACAACACCCTGAGCCTGCACTACCAGCCGCAGGTGGAGGGCCACACGGGGGCGCTCGTCGGGTTCGAGGCGCTCCTGCGCTGGACCCACCCGGTCCGCGGCAGCGTGTCGCCCAACGTGTTCGTGCCCCTGGCCGAGGAGACCGGCCTGATCGTGGCGCTCGGCGACTGGGTGCTGCGCGAGGCCTGCCGCGAGGCGGCCCAGTGGGCGCAGCCCCTGAAGGTCGCCGTCAACCTCTCGCCCCGCCAGTTCCAGAAGCCCGGCCTGCCCGAGACCGTCCTGGCGATCCTGGCCGAGACCGGTCTCTCGCCGGACCGCCTGGAGCTGGAGGTCACCGAGAGCATCATCATCAACGACATGGCGCGGGCCGTGGGCATCCTCCGCCGCCTGAAGAGCTACGGCATCCGGATCAGCATGGACGATTTCGGGACCGGCTACGCCTCGCTCGCGACCCTCCAGGCCTTCCCGTTCGACAAGCTGAAGATCGACCGCTCCTTCGTGGCGCAGCTCGGGACCGGGCCGCAGGCCGCCGTGATCGTCCGGGCCGTGCTCAGCCTCGGCCGCAGCCTCGGCATGGGCGTCGTCGCGGAGGGCGTCGAGACCCACGCGCAGATGAAGTTCCTGACCGAGGAGGCCTGCGGCGAGATGCAGGGCTTCCTGTTCGGCAGGCCGCGCCCAATCACCGACTACGCCGCCGCGGTCGGCGGTCCCGCCGGCCCCGCCGAGGAGTCCGCCCGGGCCGAGCCGGGCCTCGCCGCGGTCGGCTGAGCGGGATCGCCGATCCGCCGCCGGGAACCCGCCCGATCGCTCCGACGTTGGCCCCGCAGATTGGATCACTTCTAAGGTCCAAGCTCTCGTCCCCCGCCGGGACGGCCTCCGGGCCGCCGGCCTCACAGGAGCCCGACCATGAACGCCAAGTGCGAGACCTGCCGGTTCTTCGACGAGCACAAGGGCAACGGCGCCGTCGCGCAGAACGATGCCGGCCTGTGCCGCTTCAACCCGCCGGTCAGCCAGCCCGCGCCCGAGTCCAAGGGTCTCTGGCCGGTGGTCGCCGCCCAGGACTGGTGCGGCCACTACACCGCCGAGATGACCGCGGCCGAGTAGGCGCGTCCGCCGCGCGACGATCGGGGCCGGCCTTCGGGTCGGCCCTTTCATTTGGGCGGGTCCCGGCGCGGCCCGCCGCAACTTTCGCGTCCCCGGCCGCGCCGCCCCCCTGACCATCGCGGGAGCGGGCTCTACCTTGGAGCCGATCCAGGGTGCCGCCGCTTTGCGGGATGTCTTGCCGGGATGTCTGCCGGGATGTTCCGCCCGCGGGCTCCGGCGACCGGGATCCCGTCCGCGCCTTCGTGATCTGAACCGGAGAGAGACTTGATGGTGAGCGCCGAAACCGTGCCCCAGGACCCGGGCGCCAGACCTGCGCGGACCGACGCACCGGTCCTCGCCGCCGTCACGTTCACGGTGAACGGCGAGCGGCGCACGCTCGAACTCGACACCCGCACCAGCCTGCTCGACGCCGCGCGCGAGCACCTGCACCTGACCGGGTCCAAGAAGGGCTGCGATCACGGCCAGTGCGGCGCCTGCACGATGATCGTCGACGGGCGGCGCATCAACGCCTGCCTGACGCTGGCGATCATGCACCAGGGCGCCGAGATCGTGACCGTCGAGGGCCTGGGGCAGCCCGACAGCCTGCACCCGATGCAGGCGGCCTTCGTCAAGCACGACGGCTACCAGTGCGGCTACTGCACGCCCGGCCAGATCTGCTCGGGCGTGGCCGTCCTGGAGGAGATCAGGGCCGGCATCCCGAGCCACGTCACGGCCGATCTCGGCGCGGCGCCGCAGGTGACCGAGACCGAGATCCGCGAGCGGATGAGCGGCAACCTCTGCCGCTGCGGCGCCTATTCCAACATCGTCGAGGCGATCACCGAAGTCGCCGGGAGCCGCGCATGAAGTCCTTCACGTACGAGCGCCCGGGCACGCCCGCCGCGGCCGCCGCCGCCGTCGCCGCCACGCCCGACGCCAAGTTCATCGCCGGCGGCACCAACCTGCTCGACCTGATGAAGCTGCAGATCGAGACCCCGCGCCACCTCGTCGACGTGAACGGGCTCGGCCTCGACGCGGTCGAGCCGACCGAGGAGGGCGGCCTGCGCATCGGCGCCCTGGTGCGCAACACCGATCTCGCGGCCCATCCGCGGGTGCGCGCGGATTACGGGGTCCTCGCCCGCGCGCTGCTCGCCGGCGCCTCCGGCCAGCTGCGCAACAAGGCGACCACCGCCGGCAACCTGCTGCAGCGGACCCGCTGCCCATACTTCTACGACACCGCCCAGCCCTGCAATAAGCGCCAGCCGGGCTCCGGCTGTTCGGCGCTCGACGGCGTGAGCCGCCAGCTGGCGGTGATCGGCGGCAGCGAGGCCTGCATCGCCACGCATCCGGGCGACATGGCGGTGGCCATGCGCGTCCTCGACGCCACCGTGGAGACGATCGACGCCGGGGGCGCCGCGCGGAAGATCCCGATCGCCGAGTTCCACCGCCTGCCGGGCGACGACCCGTCGCGCGACACGAACCTCGAGCCCGGCGAGCTCATCACCGCGGTGACGCTGCCGAAGCCCGTTCCCGGCACGCACATCTACCGCAAGGTCCGCGACCGCGCCTCCTACGCCTACGCGCTGGTCTCGGTGGCGGCGATCCTGGGCAAGGACGGCTCCGGCCACGTCGCCTTCGGGGGCGTCGCCCACAAGCCCTGGCGGGTCGAGGCGGCCGAGGCCGATCTCCCGAAGGGCGCCCGGGCCGTGACCGACCGGGTCTTCGCCGACGCCAAGCCCACCCACGAGAACGCCTACAAGCTGAAGCTCGCCGAGCGGACCCTCGGCGCCGCGCTCAACCAAGCGAGGGCCTGAGCCATGAAGTTCGACACCGCCGCGGGCCCGAACCCGATCGACCGCCTCAAGGTCGTCGGCCTGCCCACCGACCGCATCGACGGCAAGTACAAGACCACTGGCACCGCGCACTACGCGTACGAGCGCCACGACGCGGCCCCCGACGCCGCCTACGGCTACGTGCTGGGCTCCGCCATCGCCAAGGGCCGGGTGCGCAGCATCGACACGGCCTCGGCCCGGCAGGCGCCCGGCGTCATCGGGATCGTCACCACCCTCGACACGCCGCGGATCGAGCGCGGCGTGATGAACGTCGCCTACCTGTTCGGCGGCGACGTGATCCAGCACTACCATCAGGCGATCGCCGTCGTGGTGGCCGAGACCTTCGAGCAGGCCCGGGCGGCCGCCTTCCTGGTGACGGTCGATTACGCCCCCGAAGCCGGTGCGTTCGACCTCGCCGCCGCGGCGAAGACCGCCGAGCCGGTCCCGGCCGACAGCGGCGAGGGCAGCGGCGGCAACGGCGAGGAGCGGACCGGCGACTTCGAGGGCGCCTTCGCGCAGGCCCCCGTGACGCTCGACGCGACCTACACGACGTCCGACGAGAGCCACGCCATGATGGAGCCGCACGCCACGACGGCGGCCTGGGACGGCGATCGGGTCACGCTCTGGACCGCCAACCAGATGATCGGCTGGGGCCACGGCAGCCTCGCCAAGATGCTCGGCCTGCCGAAGGACAAGGTCCGGCTCGACGCGCCCTATGTCGGCGGCGGCTTCGGCGGCAAGCTGTTCGTGCGCGCCGACGCGGTGCTGGCGGCGCTCGCCGCGAAGGCCACCGGGCGACCGGTCAAGGTGGCGCTGACCCGCCCGCTGATCGCCAACAACACCACGCACCGCCCGGCCACGATCCAGCGGGTCCGGATCGGCGCCCAGCGGGACGGCACCATCACGGCGATCGCGCACGAGAGCGTCTCGGGCAACCTGCCGGAGGGCGATCCCGAGACGGCCGTGAACCAGACCAAGTACCTCTACGCGGGGGCGAACCGCCTGACCGCCATGAAGCTCGCCCGGCTCGACCTGCCCGAGGGCAACGCCATGCGCGCCCCCGGCGAGGCCCCGGGCCTCGCGGTGCTGGAGGTCGCCATGGACGAGATGGCCGAGAAGCTCGGCCTCGACCCGGTGGAGTACCGCATCCGCAACGACACGCAGGTCGTCCCGACCCAACCGGACCTGCGCTACTCCCACCGCGACCTCGTCGGCTGCCTCAAGCTCGGCGCCGAGCGGTTCGGCTGGGCCAGGCGCAACCCGAAGCCCGGACAGGTCCGGGAGGGGCAGTGGCTCGTCGGGCACGGCATGGCGGCGGCGTTCCGCGACAACATGGTGCTGAAGTCGGGCGCCCGGGTGCGGCTCTCCGCCGACGGCACGGTCACGGTCGAGACCGACATGACCGATATCGGCACCGGCAGCTACACGATCATCGCGCAGACCGCCGCCGAGATGATGGGCGTGCCCCTCGACCGGGTCGTGGCGCGGCTCGGCGATTCGGACTTCCCGGTCTCGTCGGGCTCGGGCGGCCAGTTCGGCGCCAACTCGTCGACCGCGGGCGTCTACGCGGCCTGCGTGAAGCTGCGGGAGGCGGTCGCGCAGAAGCTCGGCTTCAACGCCACCGACGCGGTGTTCGAGGAGGGCGAGGTCCGCGCCGGCAACCGCGCCATCCCGCTCGCCCGGGCCGCCGCCGACGGCGAGCTCGTGGCCGAGGACGCGATCGAGTTCGGTGAGTTCTCGAAGACCCAGCAGGTGTCGACCTTCGGCGCCCACTTCGTCGAGGTCGCGGTGGATGCCTATACGGCGGAGGTCCGGGTACGGCGGATGCTGGCGGTCTGCGCGGCGGGGCGCATCCTCAACCCGAAATCCGCCCGCAGCCAGGTGATCGGCGGGATGGTGATGGGCACCGGGGCGGCCCTGATGGAGGAACTGGCCGTCGACACCAAGCGCGGATTCTTCGCCAACCACGACCTCGCCGGCTACGAGGTGCCGGTCCACGCCGACATCCCGCACCAAGAGGTGATCTTCCTCGACGAGGTCGACCCGATGTCCTCGCCCATGAAGGCCAAGGGCGTGGGCGAGCTCGGCATCTCGGGGGTCGGCGCCGCGGTCGCGAACGCGATCTACAACGCCACCGGCATCCGCGTGCGCGACTACCCGATCACCCTCGACAAGCTCCTCGACCGCATGCCGGACGCGGCCTGACAGGGGTGCGGGGACGTCCTGCCGGGCGTCCCCTACGGGTCCACGACGTGGAAGCTGGCCCGGGCCCGCATCACGAGGCGACCGTCCTCGTCGTAGGCGCGGGCGGTGAAGTCGTTCACCCCGGTCTCCTCGCCCTCGTCGTGCAGGAGCGCCGTCAGGGTCCGGCGCAGCAGGTCCAGCAGGGCGGCCCGGTCCGGGAGGACCGTGCCCTCGTCGTCCCGGACGGCGACGTGGTCGGCGGTGTCGATGAAGTAGCGCGGCATGGGTGTCTCCAGGATCGGGATGACCGGGACGGGAGCGCCCGCAAGCCTCGCCGGCGGCCGATCAGGGATACAGATCGGGTCGGCGGCCGCACTCATCTGGGTTTGAAAGACCGGGCTCATCGTCCGGGCGCGAAGGCGCGCGGGCTCGAACGGAAGAGGGGCCGCGGATCCCCCGGCCCCTCGCTCCGTCGTTCCCCCCCGGACGGGATCAGTACTTCCGGATGATCGGCTCCGGCGCCATCGGGACCGGATCCGCCCCGAACCGGTAGGTCAGGCCGGCGTAGATCGAGAGCGGCTGCGCCAGGGTGGTGGTCCGCGGGTCGTTGATCGACAGGTTGCCGGCGACCGCGCCCGTCTCGGCGAAGGTGCCGAACGTGGCGTAGCGGTTGTTGGTCAGGTTGGTGATCAGTCCGAAGATCTCCAGGTTCTTGCTGACCTGATACTTCGTCGTCAGGTTCATCACGTAGTAGGCCGGCAGCTTGCGGTTGAGGTTCGATTCGTCACCCCGGTAGTAGGACGACGAGAAGGCCGAGACGTTGAGGCCGAAGCGCCAGTTCGGGGTGATGCTGTACTCGAAGCCCGCCTTGATCTGGTGATCGGGGATCAGCGGGATCTTGTCGCCCGGCCGGACGCGGATGCCGCCGTTCGGGATCACGTCGCCGCCCACGGCGCCGCCGGCCGCGCCGGTGCTGGCCAGCGGGTTGTTGGGCGACGAGAGGGTCGCGTTGAACTGGAAGGTCGCGTCGACCAGGGCGTAGTTGGCGTAGACCAGCAGGTCGGGCGTGACCGCGTACTCGGCGCCGACCTCGATGCCCTGGCGCCGGGTCGCCGGGACGTTGATGTAGTAGGCGCGGGCGGCGTTGCCCGCGACGGCGACCTGGTAGAGGTCGTTGCTCAGGTCGGTGCGGTAGACGCCGGCCTTGTAGGTGAGGGCGCCGCCCGACAGGAAGGCCGGGATCACACCGCGGAAGCCGGCCTCGTAGGTCCGGCCGGTGACCTGCTTGAGCGGCGGATCGGCCACGAGCGAGTTCGGCAGCAGGCACGGCTGGGTCGGACTGGAGCAGGACAGCTCCAGCGGGGTCGGGGCGCGGTTCGATTCCGAGTAGCCGCCGTAGAGGTTCAGCGCCGGGTCGAACTGGTAGGTCAGGCCCGCGAGCGGGTTGACCTTGGTGTACTCGTGCACGCCGGTGACGTCCGGCGAGAACCCGGTCTGGTCCCGGGTCTGGATGCGGGCGTAGTTGAGCCGGAAGCCGCCGGTCAGCGACAGCCGGTCGGTCACGTCCAGCGTGTCGGTGGCGTAGAGGCCGAGATACAGGGTCGAGCCGCTGACGTTGCCCGGCGCGAGGCCGATCGCCCCCAGCGTGCGGATGTCCGGCGTGCCGAGGCCCGGGATCGTGCCGTAATACGGGTTGTTCGGATCGACGGTGATCGACAGGTTCGGGTTGATCACGCCCAGCTGGCTCGCCGACTTGAACGAGAAATTCGAGGCGTCGACGCTGCCGCCGACCACGAAGGCGTTGTTCAGGCCGAAGATCCGGTCGCGGTTGGCGGCCTGGAGCGAGCCGCCGTAGGATTCGGCCTCCGTCCGGGTCGTGTCGATCGTGCCGTACGGGATGTTCCGGACGAACGGGATCGTCTGGTTGTTCAGGCCCAGGATCGCGAACTGGTTGGCGTAGGCCCGGCGCGCCGCCACCTGGCTGGTGGGCGGCGCGTTCACGTTGAACGCGTCGTCCTGGTAGCAGAGCGAGCCCCGGAAGCTGCTGCGGCTGCTGCAGTTCTCGAAGTTGCCCTGGTTGCCGTCGACGTAGAACTCGCTGAAGCGCCGGTAATAGGCGTTGCCGGCGAGGTCCCAGGTCGGCGAGAGATCGACCCGGCCGGTCAGCTGGAGCGTGCCCACCTGCGTCGTCTGGGTCTGCGGGTAGGTGAAGATCGCCCGCGGGTCGAGATGGGTGAAGTCCACCGGCGTGGCGGCGGCGGCGCCGTAGAAGCTGCGGGCGGCGAGCCCGATCAGGTGGAACTCCGAATCCTGCGAGCGGTAGCCGAGATCCGCGTAGAGGCGGCCGATCGTGCTCGGGTTCTGGTAGCGCCAGCCGCGGTCGTTCAGGCCGTCGCCGGTGAAGTAGAAGCTCCAGGGACCGGAGATCTTGCCGTACTCGAGGTAGCCGGCGGTGCGCGCGTCCGAGCCGCCCCAGGCCGAGATCTCGGTGCCCTGCCAGGTGAAGCCGTTCTTCATCTGGATGTTGACCGCGCCGCCGATGGCGTTGAGGCCGAAGACCGGGTTGCCGGTGACCACGTCGATGCGCTGGATCGCCTGCGGCGGGATCAGGTCGAAATTGACGACGTCGCCGAACGCCTCGTTGATGCGCACGCCGTTCTGGTAGACGGCGAGCCCTTGCGGCACGCCCTGCACCGACGAGGCCGTGAAGCCGCGGTAGCTGAGATCGACCCGGTTCGAATTGCCCTGCGAGTCGTTGAGGTTCACCCCGGGCGTGCGCCGCGCCAGCGTGGCGATCACGTTGTCGGAGCCCTGATCGACCTCGATCTGCCGCGCCGTGACGGTCTCGACGGTGCTGGGGATCTTGTTGAGCGGCTGCTCGGAGCCGCGCAGCCGCACCCCGCCGGCCGGGGCCGGCAAGGTCGGCGCGGCCTGGGCGAGCGTATCGAGATTCTGGGCGCCGCTGGAATTGCCGACGCCCGCACCCACCGGCGACGTCGAGACGACGCTGATCTCGCCGAGGGTGACGGATTGTTGAGCCTGCGCGACACCCGGCAACAGAGCCACGGACGCGATCAAGCTGCCTCGCAGGGCCCGCATATCTTCCCCCAACCTGGATTCGAAGGCACGCGCCGCTTCGCGTCGGCTGCGTGCGCCTCACTGATCTCGGGTCGGGTCGCGACCTCAATTCACATTCTGTTTAATCCCTGCGGGGGACGACTTGCGGGCTCGAATGATCGGGCCTGTGGCGTAAAGACAACAAAAGAGGAAGATCGCGGCAAGTCTTCGGGATTATTATGAAGGACATCGCGGGATAATTGCGCAATCGGGCCGGTCCTCCGGGGCGGCGTCCGAGGCCGCGCGCCGGGTCGTCAGGACCGGTCCCGGCTCTCACGGCGGCGGCAGGCGGACGGCGACCTCGTTCCGGCGCAGGAACGGGATCGCGAAGGGCGGGTCGTAGCCCATGACGAAGGGCGCGCCCGCCGGTGCGCGGCCGGCCGCCGCCAGGACGGCGGCGAGGATGCCCGCCTGCGCGGCCCGCGCCTCCGGGGTGAGGCGGCCGGAGAAGCGCAGGGCCGCGACCCGCTCGGCCGGGACCTCGACCAGCCGGACCCCCGGCTCGGTCGGGGCCGGCGCCCCGGCCGCAGCCACCGCGCGGGGCAGGAAGAACCGCATCGTGCCGGTGCCGTCCCGCTCCACCGGGACGGTCATGGCGATGCGCTGGGCGATGTGCTGGGCGATGCGCTGGCCGCCGCTCTCGACCGGCGCCGTCATGGCGATGCGGTCGCCCGCCCGGTTCGCGCCGGTGATGTAGCGGAACAGCCGCCCGAAGGCGTCGCCGTCGCCCTGGCCGCGCGCGTCGGTCTCGACCGCGAGGCGCGGCGCGTAGGACCGGATCTCGACCCCGCGGTCAAGGCGCTCGACGACCGCGTAGGCGGGCTGCTCGTAGAGCGCCCGCACGCCGAAGATCCCGAGCACCGCCTCCGCCAGGGTGACGAGCGCGTACATGACCCTGTCCATGGGACCTCCGGGGGCGGGCGCGGCGTCTCCCGCGCGCGGAACCTCCCGCGGGAACATGGCGCCGGGACCGCCCGTCGCCGCCCGGCTGCGGCGTCAGGTCTCTGTCAGGTCTCTGTCAGGTCTCCGCTGGTCCCAGCAGCGCCCCGCCGCGTCAGGGCTGCCCGCCCTGCTGCCCGCCCCTCGGCCGCCTCCGCCGCGCGCCGACGACCTTGCGCAGCACGCGCGAGACCTGGTCGGCGGAGTAGGGCTTGGGCAGCAGCTCGAAGTCGCGGATCCCCTCCTGGGCGAGGGCGTGGCTGTAGCCGGAGGCCAGAACCACCGGCAGGTGCGGCATCCGCTGCCGGAGGAGCCGGGCCAGCGCGATCCCGCCCATGCCGGGCATGACCACGTCGGAGAACACGGCGTCGAAGGCCGCGCCGTCGGCCCCGAGTTGATCCAGCGCCTCCTCGGCGTTGGTCGCCCAGGTCGTCGCGTAGCCGAGATCCTCCAGGATCTGCGTGGCGAAGCGGCCGACCTCGATGTTGTCCTCCACCACCAGAACCCGCTGCCCCGCGCCGCCGGGGTCGAGGGCGGCGGCCTCCGCGGCGGCGGCGCAGGACGCCTCGGGCTCGACCTGCGGCAGGTAGAGCGTGAAGGTGGCGCCGCGGCCGGGCGCGCTCTCGACCGCGACGTCGCCGCCGGACTGCTTGGCGAAGCCGAAGACCTGGGACAGGCCGAGTCCGGTGCCCTTCCCGACCTCCTTGGTGGTGAAGAACGGCTCGAACACCCGCGCCAGCACGTCCGGCGCGATGCCGGTGCCGGTGTCGACGAGGTCGATCGCCGCGAACGGGCCGGGCGCGCCGGCATGGCCGCGGATCGGCGGCAGCGCCGCGCCGCAGCGCAGGCGCAGGGTCAGCGTTCCGGCGCCGTCCATGGCGTCCCGGGCGTTCACCGCCATGTTGACCAGCGCGGTCTCGAACTGGCTGAGATCGACCCGGATGAAGCAGGGCCGCTCCGGCAGCTCGGTCACGACCGCGATGCGGGCGCCCGTGACCGTGTCGAGGAGGTCGGCCACGCCGCGCAGCCGCGCGCCGACGTCGAGGATCTCGGGCTTCAGCGCCTGTCGCCGCGCGAAGGCGAGGAGCTGGCCGGTGAGCTTCGCCGCGCGGTCCACCGTCTCCGAGACGGCGTTGAGGTAGCGGGACCGGCGCTCCTCCGCCAGGTCCGGCCGGCGGAGGAAGTCGACCGACGAGCGGATGATCGTCAGGAGGTTGTTGAAGTCGTGGGCGACGCCGCCGGTGAGCTGGCCCACCGCCTCCAGCTTCTGCGACTGCCGCAGCGCCTCCTCGGCGTGCCGGAGCGCCTCGGCCTGGGCCTTCTCGGCGGTGACGTCGCGGCCGTAGGCGTAGACCTGCGCGCCCTCGACGGAGGTGCGCCACGAGATCAGCCGCAGGGTGCCGTCCCTGTGCCGGTAGCGGTTCTCGAAATCGGTCAGGTCGCGCGCCGCGGCGGCCGCTTCGAGCGCCTCCTGGGTCGCGCCCGCATCCTCGGGCCAGATGAAGTCCAGGAAGCTGCGCCCCACCACCGCGGCGGGCTCGTGCCCCAGGATCGTCTGCCAGGCCGGATTGACCGCGCGGAAGATGCCGTCGGCCCCGACCACGGCCAGCAGGTCGCGCGAGTTGCGCCAGACCCGGTCGTGCTCGGCCGTGCGCTCGGCCACGCGCTGCTCCAGGGTCAGGTTGAAGCGCACGAGCTCGGCCATGAGCCGCTTCTGGTCGTCGATGTCGGTGCTGGTGCCGACCCAGCGGGTGACCGCGCCGTCGGCGCCCAGGACCGGCTGCGCCCGGGCCAGGAACCAGCGATACGCGCCGTCGGCGCGGCGCAGGCGGTACTCGGACTGGTAGTCGGCCCGCGACCGGACGGCCGCCCGCCATTCCTCGTCGACCCGGTCCTGATCGTCGGGATGGATGATCCCCCGCCAGCCCGCGCCGTCGAGGGTGCCGGGCTCCCGGCCCGCGTAGGCGTAGACGCGCGCGTTGAACCAGTTCGCCGCCCCGGCCGCGTCGGTCGCCCAGACGAAGTTCGGCAGCACCTGCGACAGGACCCGGAACTGCGCCTCGCTGGCGCGCAGGGCTTCCTCGGCCTGCTTGCGGGCGGTGATGTCGATCGCCGTGCCGATCACCCGCACGCAGCGCGCGCCCTCGAAGATCCCGCGCCCCTTGGCGGCGACCCAGCGCACGACGCCGTCCTCCTTGCCGACGGTGCGGTACTCCACGTCGTAGACGGCGCGCCGCGCGGGATCGAGGGCGGAGGCGTAGGCCGCGCTCGTGGCCTCCCGGTCCTCGGGATGCAGGCCGGCGTAGTAATCGGCCATCGTGACCGGCACGTCGGCCGAGATGCCGAACATCGCCTTGACCCGCGCGGGCCAGAACAGGGTGTCGGCGACGACGTCGACGTCCCAGAGGCCGATCTCGGCCGCCTCGGTCGCGAGCCGCAGGCGCCGCTCGCTCTCCCGCAGCTGCTCCTCGGTCCGGCGGCGCACCGTGTCGTCGAGATGCAGCCCGTCCCAGACCAGCGTGTCGCCGACGCGGCGGGGGGCCGAGATGATGCGCGTCCAGACGTGGGTGCCGTCCGGCCGGCGCATGGGCGCCGCGACGTCGAAATGCGCGAGGTCGCGGATCGCGGCGGCCTCCGCCTCGGCGACCGCGGCGCGGTATTCCGGCAGGATCAGGTCGTAGGCGACCGCCGGGTCGGCGAGCACGTCCCCGGCCGCCAGGCCGGTCATGCGCTCGAAGCCCTGCGACACGTAGAGGAAGCGTCGGTCGGCGCCGTCGGGGGCCATGGCGAGCTGGTAGACGTAGCCGCCCGGGAGGTGGTCGGCGAGGGCCCGGATCCGGGCCTCCGCCTCGCGCAGGCGCGCCTCGGCCTGGACGCGGCCGGTCGTCTCCGTGCAGGCGCAGTGCAGGCCGGCGACCCGGCCCGCCTCGTCGCGCACCGGCGCGTACGAGACGGTGAACCAGGTCGGCTCGTCGTAGCCGTGCCGGTTCATGGTCAGAGGCATGTTCTCGGACCACGTCGCCGCGCCGGCGAGCGCCCGGTCGATCAGGGGGCCGATCTCCGGCCAGATCTCCTTCCAGACGTCGCGGAAGCGCGCACCGAGCGCCGCGGGATGCCTGTCGCCCAGGATCTCCGCGTAGGCGTCGTTGTAGAGGAAGACGAGGTCGGGCCCGAACGCCACGAACATCGGGAACCGCGATCCCAGGATCAGGCTCAGGGTCGCCCGCAGGCAGGGCGCCCAGCTGTCCGGCGGGCCGAGCGGCGAGCCGAACCAGTCGTGGGCGCGGATCCGGGCGCCCATCGCGCCGCCCTCCGCGAGGAAGGCCGGGGGCGCGGTCCCGACGGTCTCAGGCATCGGACCAGGCGCGTGACTCGGACATGGGGCGAGGAACCGGCGGGACAGGACAGCGCCATCGGTGCCCCAGCGGGCGGGTTCGCGCAACCGCGTCGGCGCGCACGCGCCGCCCGGGACGCCGTGCGGGGCCCGCACGCCGTGTGGAGAACGCCCGGGAGAGCCCCAGAGACGCCAGCGGGACGCCCGCGCGACGTCCCCCTCAGGCGCTCCTGTCGCGGCCCGAGATCAGCCGGAGCTGCGCCGGCGGGCGCGCCGCCAGGGCGGCGGCGACCTTGCCCTCGAGTTCCCCGACGCGGAACGGCTTCAGCACGATCGCGTCGGCGCCGACGGCGCCGGCCTCGGTCAGGGCGGTGGTGTCGGCGAAGCCGGTGACGAACAGGACCGGCAGCGCCGGCCAGCGCTTCCGCACCTCCAGGGCCGTCTCGGCCCCGTTCATGCCCGGCATGGCGAAGTCCATCACGACGAGGTCGACGCCCGGATCCGCCTCCAGGGCGGCCAGGGCCTGGAGGCCCGAGGCCGCCTCGCGCACCGCGTAGCCGGCCTCGATCAGGCGGGTCGTCGTCACCTCGCGCACCTCGGCGTCGTCGTCGACCACGAGGAGCCGGGGGCCGCTCCCGGGCGGGTGCGTCCGCGCCGCCTCGGCCGCGGCCGGCAGGCGGGGCACGGCGCCCTCGGGCTCGGCGGCCCGGGGCAGGTAGACCTTGATCGAGGTGCCCTCGCCCGCGACCGTGTCGATCCGGATGCCGCCGCCGGACTGCTTGACGAAGCCGTAGACCTGGGCGAGCCCGAGACCCGACCCCTTGCCGACCTCCTTGGTGGTGAAGAACGGCTCGAACACCCGCGCCAGCACGTCGGGCGTCATCCCGGTGCCGGTGTCGCTCACCGCCACCATGACGTAGGCGCCGGGCGCCGGCTGCTCGGGCCGCGTCGGCGCCCCGGTGACGCTGACATTGGCGGTCTCGATGGCGAGCCGGCCGCCCACCGCCATCGCGTCGCGGGCGTTGATGGCGAGGTTCAGGATCACGAGCTCGATCTGGGTGGCGTCGACCAGGGCCGGCCACAAGTCGGGCTGAAGGGTCGTCTCGAT
Source organism: Methylobacterium sp. yr668 (assembly GCF_900116245.1). Classification (NCBI taxonomy): domain Bacteria; kingdom Pseudomonadati; phylum Pseudomonadota; class Alphaproteobacteria; order Hyphomicrobiales; family Methylobacteriaceae; genus Methylobacterium; species Methylobacterium sp. yr668. The sequence continues at coordinate 24,383 of NZ_FOZY01000011.1, forward strand.
CCGGACCGCGCCGCCGATCGAGCTCTGCAGCAGGTCGCGCATCGACGCGACCGTCTGGTTGAGGCTGACCGGCGTCGGCTCCAGGCGCTGGCGACGGGAGAAGGCGAGGAGCTGCGCGGTGAGCCGGGCGCCGCGCTCGGCGGCCCCGCGCATCATGGCGAGGCGGCGCTTCGAGCGGGTGTCGGACACGACCCTCTCGAGGAACTCGATGTTGCCGGCGATCACCGTCAGCAGGTTGTTGAAGTCGTGCGCGACGCCGCTCGTGAGCTGGCCGACCGCGTCCAGGCGCTGGGCGAGCCGCAGGGCGTCCTCCGCCCGCTCCCGCTCGACAATCTGGGCCTGGAGGGCCTCGTTCGCCGCGGCGAGTTCGCGGGTCCGCTCGGCGATGCGCACCTCCAGCGTCTCGTTGAGCGCCTGCAGGGCGGCCTCGGCCTCGCGCTTGTCGGCGCGGGCCCGCGCCTCGGCGAGCGCCCGGACGATCGTGCGCGGCATGCGGTCGAGGCGCTGCTTGACGACGTAGTCGGTGGCGCCGTTCTTCAGGGCCTCGACCGCGACGTCCTCGCCGAGCGTGCCCGAGCAGAAGATGAAGGGCGTGTCGGGGCACTGCGCCCGGGCGATGCCGAGGGCGCTCACGCCGTCGAAGGTCGGCAGGACGTAGTCCGCCAGGATCAGGTCGTGCCGGCCGGCGACCGCCGCGCGGGCGAAGGCGTCGCGGGTCATCACCCGCTCGATCGCGACCGGGTGCCCGAGGGTCTCCAGCTCGGCCTCGATCAGCTCGGCGTCGAGGTCGCTGTCCTCCAGGTGGAGGACCCGCAGCGGCCCCGCGGAAGGTCCGATCACGCGTTCGATGGCCAGCCTCCCCGGTACGGCGGCGGCTCGTTGAGGAGGGCCCAGAACACGCCGATCTCCTTGATCGCCGCGAAGAACTCCTCGAAGGCGACCGGCTTCACCACGAAGGCGTTCACTCCGAGATCGTAGGAGCGCACGAGGTCGGTCTCCTCGCGGGACGAGGTCAGCATCACCACCGGCACCTGGCGGGTGACCGGGTCGCCCTTGATCTTGGCGAGCACCTCCAGGCCGTCGACCTTCGGCAGCTTCAGGTCGAGCAGGACCACCGCGGGGTCCTGGGCCTGCCGCTTCTCGTGCGCGCCCCGCCGGTAGATGAAGTCGAGGGCCTCGGCGCCGTCGCGGCAGATGACGATCTCGTTGGCGAGCTGGCTCGATTCGAGCGCCGCCAGCGTCAGCTCGATGTCGTTCGGGTTGTCCTCGACCAGGAGGATGGGCTTCAGTCCCGCCATCAGTGGGCCTCCTCCCGGATGGGCAGGGTGAAGTAGAAGGTGGCGCCCGCGCCGAGCCTGCCCTCGGCCCAGGTCCGGCCGCCGTGGCGCTCGACGATGCGCCGGACATTGGCGAGGCCGATGCCCGTGCCCTCGAACTCCTCGACCCGGTGCAGCCGCTGGAACACGCCGAACAGCTTGTCGACGTAGGCCATGTCGAACCCGGCGCCGTTGTCGCGCACGAAGTAGACCGCCTCGCCCTCCCGGGGCGGGAGGCTGCCCATCGCGATCACCGCCTCCGGGGTGCCGCGGGTGTACTTCACGGCGTTCGACAGCAGGTTCTCGATGACGAGCCGCAGCATCACCGGGTCGGCATAGGCGCGGCCCAGCGGCGCGATCTCCCAGCGGATGGTCCGGTCGGGGGTGACGTCGCGCAGGACCTTCCGGCGGACCTCCTCGACCAGGGCGTTCATGTCGCCCCAGACCTTGTTGAGGGCGTGCCGGCCCATCTGCGAGAAGCTCAGCAGGCTGTCGACCAGGGTGCCGGCCGAGAAGGCCGCCTCGATGATCGTCTCCACGTAGTGCCGGCCCTTGTCGGAGAGCTGGGCGCCCTCGCGGGTCTTGAGCAGGTTCGCGTAGCCGACGATGTGGCGGAACGGCGCGCGCAGGTCGTGGCTGACCGAGTACGAGAACGCCTCCAGCTCCTTATTCGAGCGCTGCAGCTCCTCGCTCATGGCGGCGAGCTCCTCGGCCCGGCGGAGCACGATGCCGAGCACCGAGGCGCGCAGGTCCTTGGCGGCCTCCACCTCCGGGTCGGACCAGGGCAGGGAGCGGCCCTGCACGGTCTCCTTCCAGATCTCGAACGACTTGCGCGGGTGCAGCCGGTCCGGGCCGCCCTCCGGGTCGGGCCGGACGGCCTTCACGGGGTTGCCGCCCCACTTCACCGTCCGCACGACCTCGGGCCTGAACCAGAGGATGTAGCTCGCGTACTTCTTCGAGACCGAGATCGCCAGGAGGCCGCTCGCCCGGTCGGCGAAGGCGGCGGCGGCCGGGAACGCCTCCGACAGGGCCTCGGAGACGAAGACCTCCTCGGCATCCTCGCGCTCGGACAGCCACCGATAGAGGGCGCGGACCTCGCGCTCGGTCGGCGTCGCCCCGAGCAGCCGGCAGCGGTCGGCCGTAACCACCGCGGCGCCGGTCGCGTCCACCAGGGCCAGGACGTCGTCGGGGTGGTTGAGCAGGCCGTCGACGAAGCTGTCCTCCTCGGCCATGAACGCGAGGAGGCGCGCCTGCACGGCGCCCAGCGCCAGCCGCTTCTCGGACTGGGCGCCGCGCTCGCGGGCCGAGAGCTGCAGGGCGAAGATCTGGGTGAGCACGTCGCAGGCATTGCGCGCCTGGAGGGGCACGCGCCTGGGCGCGCGGTTGTGGCAGGAGATCAGGCCCCAGAGGGCGCCGTCGACGAGGATCGACACCGACATGGACGCCATCGTGCCCATGTTGCGCATGTACTCGACGTGGACCGGCGAGACCGAGCGCAGCACCGACTGGCTGAGGTCCAGCGGCTTGCCGGAGGGCGTGGTGGCCGGCCGGATCGGCACGGGGACGTAGCCGGCATCCGGGATGATGCGCAGCCGGTTCCGGCGGTAGAGCTCGCGCGCCTGGGCCGGGATGTCGGAGGCGGGGAAGCGCAGGTCGAGGTAGGAGGGCAGGACGCCGTTGCCGGCCTCCGCCAGCACCGTGCCGTGCCAGTCGCGGTCGAACCGGTAGACCAGGGCCCGGTCGAGGCCGGTGATCTGGCGGATGTCCTCGGCGACGAACTGGCAGAGGTCCTCGACGGTGCGGGCGGTCTGCAGGCGCTCGACGAAGGCCCGCAGGCGCGGGGTGAGCACGTCGACGCCGATCTCGGCCGCGGCCGCGTCGATCTCCTCCAGCTCCAGCACGACGAGTTCGTCGACCCGGTGGGCCGCGACCTCGTAGGCCTGGCGCCCGCCGGCGGTCTCCAGCGTCACCGTCCGGAGATAGAGGGCGCCGTCCTGGGGCTCCGCCGCCTCCAGGTGGTGGCGGACGACGGCCGCGAGGTCGGGCAGGGCCGCGTCGAGGACGGTGCCGACGGAGGCCGCCGCGGGGGCGTTGGCGCTCGCCTGGACGATGGTGAGGGACCGGGCCTCGAGGCCGAGCAGGAACCCGTGCGGCTGGACGCTGCCGACGATGTGGATGGGCTCGCGATCGCACGCGGTCAGGTCGAGACGCTGGGCCGCGCCGCTTCGAAGGTTCAAGCCGGGATTCGCCCCCTCACCGGGTCGGCCACAAAATTTAACGCCTGTTAACAGCCGGACCGGGCGGCTCCTATAGGCTTAAAGCACTGGTAAGGACGGCGCGCCCCGTCCGCGCCCCGTGCCCGCGCGCGGTCGCCGCCGGGCTCAGAGGGCCGGAGCCGCTTCATCCGCTCCCCGCGCGCGACGCCAGGTCGCACGGCGGGACTCCGGCGGTCCCGCGGGGCGCCGAGCCCTCTGAAGGGGTGGTGGACGCCCGGAAACCGCCCCGGCGGTCCGCTCGCCGGCGGCGAGGGACGCCGCGCCGTCAGCCGCGACCCAGCGCGTAGAATTCCGGGTTGGGCCGCATATTGCTGACGTTCGCCAGCCGGTTCGACAGGCCGAAGAAAGCCGCGATGGCGGCGATGTCCCAGGCATCCGCGTCGTCGAAGCCGTGGGCCCTGAGCGCCGCGAACGCGGCCTCCCCGACCTGGTGGGCGGACTGGCTGACCAGCATGGCGAAGTCGAGCATCGCCTTCTGCCGGTCGGTGATGTCGGCCTTGCGGTAGTTGATCGCCACCTGGTCGGCGATCAGCGGATCCTTGGCGCGGATCCGGAGGATCGCCCCGTGGGCGATCACGCAGTACTGGCACTGGTTGATGGCCGAGGTCGCTACCACGATCATCTCGCGCTCGGCCTTGGTCAGGTTGCCCGGTCGCTCCATGAGCGCGTCGTGGTATGCGAAGAACGCCCGGAACTCGTCCGGACGGTGGGCGAGCACCAGGAACACGTTCGGGATGAAGCCGGACTTCTCCTGCACCGCCTCGATCCGCGCGCGGATGTCGTCCGGCAGCGTCTCCAGGCGGGGGATCGGGAAGCGGCCGATCGGGGCGTCTTCGGCTGGCACGGGCGCTCCTCGCAGATCGTCGCGGATCGAGCCGGCGCCCGGGGCCGCCGGCCATCCCGGGCAGCCGATAGACCGAACGGTCGCGGCGGCGCAATCGCGCGCGGCCGCCGACGGCGGTGTCTTCTCACAGCCTCGACCTGACGCCTCGACCTGACATGGCCCTCTCGGTCGGCCTCAACTCTGCCCGAAAGCTTCCATTCGGTCCGTCCGAGATTCGGCGGTGCGCGTGCGGGCGCGCCGCGGGGAGGATGGTGTGCCGCGACCGATGACGCCTTCGCCGAAGCGCTCACCGCCCTGGGGCGGCGGATCGAGGCCCGTCTCCCACCGGGACCGACGGTTGCCGAGCCCGCTCCGCGACTGAGCCGGAGGCGTGACCGGATCGTCCGAGACCCGCCCGCCGATCGCTGACCGGCGACGCGCCGGTTCTCACCCCGCCCCGCACCGACGGATCCAACCCGCGAGCCCGACAGCCGTGCGAATCCCATCCACGCCCCGCGTCCCGCGCCTGACCCTGCTCCTGCCGGTGATCCTGTCGGCGGCCCTGTCGGCCCTGTCGTCGGCCCTGCCGCGTCCGGCCCGGGCCGACGACAGCGTCGCGACCCTCGCGACCGGCGGTCTCGTCCTGGAGAAGACGGACCGGATCGCCCTCGTCTCCGAGGACCTCTTCCTGTCCGAGAAGGCGGTGCGGATCGTCTACCGCTTTCGCAACCTGACCGACCGGGACGTCGAGACGACGATCGCGTTCCCGATGCCCGACATCTCCGGGGGTCCCGACGCGATGCTGAGCATCGCCGACCCGAAGCACGACAACTTCCTCCGTTTCACCACCGAGGTCGACGGCCGGCCGGTCGACTCGCAGGTCGAGCAGCGCGCCTTCGTCACGCCGGCCGGCAAGCCGGAGGTCGAGGTGACCGGGCGGCTGCGGAGCCTCGGCATCCCCCTCGTCCCGACGGTCGAGGCGACCGAGGCCGCGCTGGCCGCCCTCGGCGCGGATCAGCGCCGCGGCCTCGTGGCGGACGGCCTCCTGGAGCCCCAGGACATGGGCAAGGGCACGACGAGCCTGTTCCCGGTCTGGACCTTGCGGTCGAAGTTCTGGCGCCGGCAGGTCTTCCCGGCGGGCCGCGACGTCGTCGTCCGGCAGAGCTACGTTCCGGGCGTCGGCGGCCTCTCCAGCCTGTCGTTCGGGACCCCGACCGAGGGCGCCGACGAGAAGGCCGAGTACGCGCGGAAATACTGCACGGACGCGGCCTTCCTGAAGGCGGCCCAGGGGCTCGCCCGCAGGATCGCGGCGGCGGGCGGGCAGGGGGTGCAGGCCTTCGAGCAGTACCTGTCCTACGTGATCACCTCCGGCGGCAACTGGGCCGGGCCGATCGGCACGTTCAAGCTGACCGTGGACAAGGGCGATCCGACGACGCTCGTGTCGTTCTGCGCCACCGGACTCCGCAAGACCGGCCCGACGACCTTCGAGAGCGTCGTGACGGATTACGTGCCTCGGCGCGACATCGACATCCTGATGCTCAAGACCACGACGGGCCGATGAGCGGCGGCGCGCCATCCTGCCCGGATCCGGAAGGCCCGACGGCCGATCGCGTCCAGACCGCCACAGGAGGGATATCCGTGCGTAGCCAAGCCCGTCCGGCGCGCCTGAGCCCGCGATCGTTCCCCCGATCGATCCTCCGATCCGGCCTCGTCGGCGCAGTCTGTGCGCTCGGCACCGTCGGCGCCCGGGCGGCGCCGGATTGCGCCGGGATTCGGGACAGGGTCGAGACGCTGATCTGTGCCGACCCCGCCCTGACGCGGCTGGACGAGGAACTCAGGCGCCTGTTCGACCGGATCGTGGGCGAGACGCGCGGGGTCGACGGCGAGACCGGCCAGGCGATCGACACCTTCGGCGAGGACCACGCGCGCTGGCGCGCGCGGGTCCGCGATGCCTGCCCGGACACGGCCTGCCTGACGCGGGCCTACACCGCGCGGATCGCGCAGGTCCGGCGCGACTGGAGCCGGGCGCTGCCGGACACGCCGGCGCTGCGCCACGTGGTCAACGCCCGTTTCGGCTTCTCCGTCGACGTGCCCGCCGACCTCGTCGCGGAGCCGCCGCCGGACAACGGCGACGGGCAGGCCTTCCGCTCGGCCGACGGCCACCTGCACCTGACGGTGTCGGGCCTGAACGACGTGCTCGACCAGGATCTCGACGCCGTCGTGGCCGCGGACCGGAAGACCTGCCTGCGGCAGCCGCCGGAATACGCGGCGCGCAAGCCCGGCTGGATCGTGCTCTCCTGCACGACGGCGGCCGGGATCCTGTATCGGAAGACCCTGCTGGCGGGCGGCCGCGGCGGCGCCTTCGTCACCCTGCGCGTCCGCTACCCCGCGGCCGAGCAGGCGCGCTGGCAGGCGGCCGTCACCGCGGCCGCGACCTCGCTGCGGCTGACGGAACCGGGCCGGAGCGCCCGCTGACGGGGGCCCGGGTCCCGGACGCCCCCGGTCACCGCGAGAAGGTCGTGGCCGTCTGCGCGGTCGACACCATCATGTTGTAGTCGTTCACGATCCAGGTCACGTCGCGCCCGGCGCCGCGCCGGGCGTCGCCCCTGGCCTTGGCGAGCTTGTCGTCGAACTCGCGCAGCTTGCCCAGGAGCGCGCGCGGCCGGCTCTCGAACACGTGGAAGGAGTTCGGGTTGGCGGCGCTGTACCCGTCCATGTCCTTCACGGCGACGGCGTAGCGCCCGAGCGCGGCGTCGAAGGCCGCCATGTCGACGACCGGCTTGGCGTCGGTGGGCAGCAGGTCCATGACCTTGCGGCAGGCGGTCATCACGTTCGCGACGTGCCAGCGCGCCTTGCGGCCCTCCCGCGCCTCGATGGCGGCGAGTTCCAGCGCGTCGCTCTTCTCCTTCTCGACCCGCAGCGCGGCGTCGACCTTGGCGCGCGCCGCCAGGAAGGCCGGCCCCGCGACGGCGAGCTTGGCGTGGAGCGCCTTGCCCTGCTCCATCTTGTCCGCGCGGTAATCCTGCCGCTCGTAGTAGCCCTCCGCCTCGGTGACCGTCGGGGCGAGCGCCTGATAGGCGGCGATGTAGGTCTTCACGGCGCCGTCGAGGTCCGGCATCGCGGGCGGCTGCGCCGTCGCGGCCTCCGCCTTCGCGATCTCGCCGCGCACGTCGTAGAGCCCGTAGAGGCCGTAGATGATCCGCTCGCGGCCGGTCGGACCGGTCTTCATGTTGACCCAGCTCTGATAGCGGCCGAGCGATTCCTGCGCCCGCAGGGTCCGGTTGAGGAGCCCGACATAGGCGTTGAGCTTGCGGATCGTCTCCTGAGCCGGATCGCTCTCGGGCTTGGTCGCCGGCCCCACCGGTGCCGGGGCAGGGGCCTGCGCGGGGGCCTGCGCGCGGGCTGGGGCGGCGGCGAGCAGCGCCGTCAGCATCAACCAAGTCGTCGTTCTCAGGCTCGTCGCTCTCATGGGCGCTGGGGATCCTCCGGATGGTTCTGCCCCTGTAGCCGGCGTTCCGCGCGAAGACCAGACGCGGGATCGGGTCGATCGCGCCCAATAGATCTCTCGGGATCGACAGCGGCGCGTCTATCGGGGCGTTCGACGATCACATCCCCGATCATCGTCACGGGGACGATGATCTCGCGGGGCGTCGGAGCGCGAGGCCGGGAAGTCCATCGCGGGTGCCCGGAGCGTCTTCCCGGGCCTGCGGCGCGATCCGCCTCGTCCCGCGGCGGCGGATCGGGTAGAGGATCGGCCGATGCTCGACGGCCATCCCCGCATCCTGGCTGACCTGCGCGCCCGGCTGGCCGAGCCGCACCGGGTCTATCACGGCCAGGCGCATATCGACGCGCTCCTGGAGGCGTTCCGCGCCCGCCGCGGGACGGTCCGGGATCCCGACGCGGTCGAACTGGCGATCTGGTTCCACGACGCCGTCTACCGGCCGGGCGCCCCGGACAACGAGCGCCGCAGCGCGGCGCTCCTGCGGGCGCTGCCGGAGGGCGCGGTCCCGGCGCCCGCGCTGGCGGCGGCCGAGACGATGATCCTGGCGACCGAGCGGCACGCCGTCCCGGACGGTCTCCCGGCCGCGCTCGCCGCGGACGTCGCGCTCTTCCTCGACATGGACATGGCGATCCTGGGTGCGGCGCCCGCCGCCTACGACGGCTACGCCGCCGGCGTGGCGCGGGAATTCGTCCCGGTCGTGGGCGCGGCCGCCTACCGGCAGGGGCGCGCGGCCTTCCTGCGGGGGGCCCTCGCATCCGGCCGGCCGCTGTTCGTCACCGCCCGGGCCCGGGCGGCGCTGGAGGGGCCGGCGCGGTCGAACATGCGGCGGGAGCTCGCGGCGCTGGGCCGGTGAGCCGCAGCGGCTCGGGACCCGGTCACGGATCGATGAGGTGCGGCACGAAGCGGGCCCGGTCGGTGGTGATGAGGCCGTCCGACTCGCGCAGGCACAGGCCGGCGGGCCGGTCGCCGACCATCCAGCTGCCGACCAGCGCGCGGCGGCCCGCGAAATCGGGCAGCTCCGCCAGGGCCTGCCGCACGTAGCCCTCGCCGCCGTAGGGCCCCTCGTCGCGCGCCGCGACGGCGCCGTCGCGCACGATCAGCACGTTGGCGCCCTCGCGCCCGTAGAGGGGCTTCTTCACGAAGCTCCGGCCCAGCGCGGCCTTGGCCGGATCCTCCTCGAAATAGGTCGGCAGCAGGTTGGGATGGCCCGGCGCCATCGCCCAGAGATGGGCCAGCAGCCCCTTGTTGGAGAGCACCGCCTTCCAGGGCGGCTCCAGGAACCGGGTCGTGGCCGCGCCGACCGCGCGGCCGAACGGGTCGGCGAACATCCACTCCCACGGGTAGAGCTTGAACAGGCAGCCGATCGGGGCGCCGGCCGCGTCCACGAAGCGCCCGTCCGCGTCGAGCCCGATCGCCTCGACCGGCAGGAAGGGGGCGGGGCGGCCGGCCTGGAGCGCGCAGTCCTGGAGATAGGCCAGCGTGCCGCGATCCTCCGGCGCGTCGGGGAAGCCCGCGAAGGCGACGCCCTCCGGGGGCGCCACGGCGGCGAGGCGCGCCACCAGCGCCTCGTGCAGGGTGTTGAACTGGTCGGCGCCGGCGGGGAGGCGCCCCCGCGCCAGCCCGTCCTCCAGCCAGAGCCACTGGAAGACCGCGCTCTCGTAGAGGGCGGTGGGCGTGTCGGCGTTGTACTCGAGGAGCTTGGCCGGCCCGTCGCCCCCGTAACTGAAGTCGAAGCGCCCGTAGAGGCTGGGATCGCGCCGCGCCCAGCTCGCCCGGATCGCGTCCCAGGCGTGCTCGGGGATCCGCAGCGAGGCGAGGATCGCCGCGTCCCGGACCGCCCGGTCCACGAAGGCGAGGCAGAGGTCGTGCAGCGCGGCGCTCGGCGCCTCGATGGCGTCCTCGATCTCCGCGAGGCTGAAGGCGTAGTAGGCGCTCTCGTCCCAGTAGGGGGCGCCGTCGAACGTGTGGAAGGTGAAGCCGGCCCGCGCGGCGTGCTGGCGCCAGTCGGGCCGCTCCGGGACCGGCACGCGGCGCATCAGCCGCCCCCGAACCCGCCCCCGAACCCGCCGGCACGGCCGCCCGAGCCTCCGGAGAACGCCGTCGCCCGCCCGGTGCCGCCGAAGCCGCCGCGGCTGATCGTGCGCGGGGTCGCGCTCGTGGTGCGGGCGACCGAGGCGGGGACGTGGACCCGCGAGGCGCCGCCCGCGTAGGCGACCCGCCCGCCCGCACCGGTGCAGTAGCCGCCGCCGTGCCCGGCCGTCGCGGCCCCGGCCTCGTCGCGCTCCTCCTCGGGCGCGTGCGGGTAGAGCGGCTGGACCGGCAGGTCCTGCGCGTCCGTGCGCCCCATCATGAAGGCGGCCATCACCGGCAGGTAGCGGCCGCGTGCGGCCTCCGTGACCTGCGCGCCCGGGGTGCAGCCGCCGGTCCCGTGGTGGCGCTGGCAATCGGCCTCGGTCTCGTAGCGCGGCGCCGTCGCCGCGTAGGTCTCCTGCGCGCTCGTGTAGGCGGCGATGCAGGCCTCGGCGCCGCGCAGCTGCTGGGCGATGCAGGCGCCGAGCGTCCCGTAGACGAGCGCCTCCTCCTCGCGCTGGGACGGGTCGAGGCCGCCGAGCGTCAGCGCGGCCGCGCCGGCACCGGCGACCAGGACCAGCGACACGGCGGCCGAGCGCTTGGAGCGGCGGGTGGCGGCGAAGCCGGTCCCGGGCCCGCCGGCGGCGGCGTCACCGGAAGCGGCGGGAGGTGGCGCGGTCTCCGTCACCGGCCCCTCAATAGGTCATCGAGGCGGCGTTCACGACGCCGCCCGCCAGCGAGGCCGCGCCGAGGAGGATCGCGGCGGCGGCGCGGTCCTCCTCGATGCGCCGCGACAGGTCCGGCACCGCGAGGCGCACGAGCCAGTAGATCGCGATCTGGATCACCAGGGCGATCAGCCCCCAGATCAGGCAGTCGAGCAGCGACCGCGCGTTGTAGATCGCCACCGCCAGCGGCAGGGTGAAGCCGACCAGGCTCCCGCCCAGCGCGACGGCGGCCGCCGTCACGTCCCGGCGGATCAGCGCGAGCTCGTTGTGCGCGGTGGCGAGGGTGTAGATCAGCAGGTAGAGGCCGATCAGCCCGGTCGCGGTGCCGAGATAGAGCAGGAAATCGGGCAGTCCGGAGACCAGGGTCACGCAAGACCCGCCGTCTCGCCGGTTCCGATCGTCGCGAGCATCGCGGCCGGACAGGTCTCCCGGTCGAATCGCCCGACACGCGAAGCGGATGTCGGGGCTGATTGCTGCGCGCGGGACCGATTCACACGCGCGAATCCACGCAATTTCCCGCGCGGTGTCAAGCTTGTCGGGGATTTCAGGGGGTTAGACTGGCGGCAATACGCGCAGGACCCGCCTCGAAGGGCCCGCCTCGGAGGACCGGCCGCTACCAGACCAGCCGCTCGATCACCGCGTCCGGATGCACCGCCTGCCGGCCGAGCCATTCCGCCACGTCGCCCAGGCGGTGATGCGCGGCCGTGACGCCGAGTTCCTCCGCGTGGATGCCGCGGGCCACGAGCAGGCTGGCGATGCCGATGCCGCGGGCGCCGGCGATGTCGGTGCGGATCGCGTCGCCGATCGCCAGGACCCGCGCCGGGTCCACCGGGGCCCCGGTGAGCGCTGCTCCGGTGAGCGCCGCCCCCTTGGCGAGCGCCGCCTCGTAGACCGGGCGGTGCGGCTTGCCGGCGTAGACCACGGGGCCGCCGATCTCCGCGTAGGCCGCCGCGAGCAGGCCCGCGCAGGGGATCAGGCGGTTGCCGCTCTCCACGACGAGGTCGGGATTGGCGCAGATCATCGTCAGCCCTCGGGCCGCCAGGCGCTCCAGCTCCGGCCGGTAATCGTCGGGGGTCTCGCTGCGGTCGTCGAACAGGCCGGTGCAGACGACGAGGTCGGCCTCCGCCTCCGGGACGAGGCTGAGGTCGAGCCCCTGGAAGATGCCGAGGTCGCGCTCCGGCCCGAGATGCCGGATCCGGGCACCCGGGCGCGCGGCGATCAGGTCGTGGGTGAGGTCGCCCGAGGTCAGGATCGCGTCGTAGGCCTCCCGCGGCACGCCGAACCGGTCGAGGATGCGGCCGACGCCGTCGCCGGGCCGGGGCGCGTTCGAGACGAGGACGACCCGGCGCGGCCGCGCGCCCGGGAGGGTGCGGAAGCGGATCAGCGCCTCGCCCGCGGCCGTGTGGGCCTTCTGGCCGTCGTGCAGCACGCCCCAGACGTCGCAGAGGATCAGGTCGTACCGGTCGGCGACCTCGGCGAGGCCCTGGAGGGTCGGGATCGGCGCGGGGGTGGTGCTCATGGGAGGTCCTGGGGAGGTCCTGGATGCAAAAGGTCCGGGACCTTTTGTGGGGGCAGGGCAGCGCCCTGCGATACAGCAGGGCCGCGCCCTGACAACCCGCCAGCGCGCGCGGCCCTCCGGAGACCCCTTACGGGCGCCCCGCCGGTCCCAGCCGGTGCTCGGCGAAGAAGTCGAGCATCGCCCGGGACGCGTCGGGCCCCTCGGGATCCGTATAGCTGCCGTCGGGGCGGCCCCCGGACCAGGCGTGGCCGGCGCCGCGCACCCGCCAATCCTCGACCACGACCCGGCCCGCCTCGTCCCGGTAGCGGGTGCGGGTGAAGGGGTGGCCGCGGCCCTCGAAGGTCTCCGACCGCGGCGTCAGCCCGGCGACCTTGGCCTGGGCCAGCACCTGGTCGGCGTTGCGCACGCTCACCGTGCCGTCGTCCTCGCCGTGGAAGATGATCGTCGGGACGCGGGTCGCGGGCGCCGGGGTGCCGAAGGCGGTCGGGGCGCCGAGGCCCGGGGCGCCGACCTGCATGGCCATCAGCGCCGAGCCGAGGTCCCGGGCGCAGCCGGCCGCGAGGCCCGAATGCACGCCGACGGCGGCGTAGAGATCCGGATAGGCGCGGGCGATGTTGAGGGCGGCGGCGCCGCCGGCCGACAGGCCGGCGATGTAGACCCGGGCCGGGTCGATCGGGTGCTCCGCCATGATCGCGCGGGTGAGGCCCGCGATGATCGCCGGCTCGCCCGCGCCGCGGCCCTGGTCCCGGGGCTCGTACCAGTTCCAGCAGCGCTGGGCGTGGGCCTGGCGGCTCTGGGCCGGGTAGGCCACGAACACGCCGGCGCGCTCGGCGAGGGTGTTCATGCCGGTGCCGGCGGCGAAATCGTCCGGGTTCTGCGTGCAGCCGTGCAGCATCACGATCAGCGGCGCCGCCCGGTCCGGGTGGCTCGGGATGAACAGCTTGTACTCGCGGGTGCCGGCGGGCTCGGCATGGGTCAGGGACACGAAGCGGCCCCCGGTCCCGCCCGCCCGGTCGGCGGGCGGCGGGGCCGGCGACCGGAGCGGGTTGCCGAGCCCCTTCAGCACCGGCGCGAGCCCGCGCACGACCTGCCCCACCACCTCGCGCATCCGCGTCCCGGACTCCGCCGCGGGACTGCGCGTCTCGGCGGAAGGCGCGTCGCGGCGCGCGGGAGGCTGCGGCGCGGCCGACGGATCGGCGGGCGGAGCCTTCTGCCCCCCGAGGCTGCGCTGGATGAGGGCGGTCGCCTCCTCAAGCCGGCCGAGGCCGGTCAGGCGGGTGGCCTCGATCATGTCGGCGAAGGGTGACGGGCCGGTCTTGTCGTCGCGCTGTCCGTCGCGACTGCCGAAATCCTCGGTCATGCGTGCGCGCCTCACTGCCTCAGCATCTCCGTCACGGCCGGATCCGGCGCGCCCGTGCCTCCCCCAAGGGAACGCACCTGCACCGCGCGGGCCAGCCTCCGTCACCCCGCGAGAGGCTCCGTCGACGGCGTTTTGTGCATTGCAATAAACGCCCCTGTGCGATGCGGCAACAGCCGGCGGCGCGCGGCAGGCGTGCGGATCGGAGAGCGGGACGGACCGGCGATCAGGCCGGATCGTCCGCCCCGATATACTCGGCCCAGATCGCGGCAGGACCGAGGCTCGCGCGGAAGCTGTCGTGTCGGGCGCGCTCTGCATCCGTGAGGCGAGACCGGTAGGGGCGGGGCGCCGCCGGAGCCGCCGACGCCAGGGCCGCCGAGCCGGCCACCGGGGCGGCTGTCGCGGCCTCCAGGAGGCCGAGGCTGGTCTGCTTGCCGCCGAGCAGCTCGACGTAGACCTCGGCCAGGATCTGCGCGTCGAGGAGCGCCCCGTGCTTGGTGCGCCGGGTGTTGTCGATGCCGTAGCGGCTGCAGAGGGCGTCGAGGTTGTTGGCCGCACCCGGGTGCTTGCGCCGGGCCATCGGCAGGGTGTCGACGACGTCCTCCAGCTGGATCGGCGGCGGGGCGTTCGCGCCGAGCCGGGCGTATTCCATGTTGAGGAAGCCGACGTCGAAGGGCGCGTTGTGGATCACGAGCCGCCCGTCGGCCAGGAAGGCCAGCAACTCGCCGACGATCTCGGCGAAGAGCGGCTTGTCGGCGAGGAACGCGTCGGACAGGCCGTGGACGTTGAAGGCGCCCTCGGAGACCGGCCGCTGCGGGTTGCAGTAGCGGTGGAAGGTCCGGCCGGTGGGGATGTGGTTGAGGAGCTCCACCGCGCCGATCTCGATCAGCCGGTCGCCTCCCTTCGCCTCCGTGCCGGTGGTCTCGGTGTCGAGGACGATCTCGCGCAGCATGGGTCTCGCGACTCGCGGGGGGGTGGGGGCGGACCCTAGCGGGATAAGCCCGAGCGGTTAACCCGCCCTGCACGGCCGTCCCCGTCCATCACCGTCGACCAACCGTCGAGCGCCTCGCCCTACCGAGAGGTGTTGCGGTAGACGCAGACGGGTCCCCGGTCCTCGTAGCCGCCCGGGCAGGCGGTGACGCAGGCGCCGGCCGCGACCTTCTTCGGCGGCGGGCAGTTGGCGGCGTACTGGGCCTGCGCGGGCCCGGCCGCCAGCAGCGCGAGAAGGGTTGCGGCCCGGATGCCGCCCGACCGAATGCGATCAATCCCGCCCCAGCGCCGCGCCATCACGTCCATCCTGCCGTCCGTATTCCCCCCGGAACACAACCGCAGATATTCAATCCTCCGGGCGTTTCATCCGTCGCCGCGGTGCGGCGGCGCACGGTGCGCCGTCAGTCGCTCGACGATCCGCGCGACCGCGGCCTCGGCGGCGGCGAAACCCCGGCCCGTGTCGATGACGAAATCTGCCCGGGCGCGCTTCTCGGCGTCGGGCATCTGCTTGGCCAGGATCGCCGCGAAGGCCGCCTCGGTCATGCCGGGACGCGCGAGCACCCGGTCACGCTGGATCTCGGGCGGGGCGCTCACCACCGCGACCGCGTCGCAGCGGCCCTCGCCGCCGGTCTCGTAGAGGAGCGGGACGTCGAGGACGACCAGCGGCGCCGCCGCGTGCCGCGCCAGGAAGTCCGTGCTGGCCGCCCGGACCAGGGGATGGACGATGGCCTCCAGCGCCGCCATCCGGTCGGGCGCGTCGAGCACCGCGGCGCGCAGTTGCGCCCGGTCGACGCCGCCGCGATCGTCGAGCACGCCGGGAAAGGCCGCGCCGATCGCCGCGGCGGCCGCGCCGCCCGGCCCGTAGAGGGCGTGGACGGCGGCGTCGGCGTCGTGGACCGGGACGCCGCGCTCCGCGAACATCCGGGCCGTGGCCGACTTGCCCATGCCGATCGAGCCGGTGAGCCCGAGGATGACGGGTCCGGATCCGGCCTTCGGGGTCATCCGGCGAGGTCCGCCACGATCCGGTCGCGCAGCTCGGGGGTGACGGCGGGGCGCGGGCCGAACCACGCCGCGAAGCCCGGCACCGCCTGGTGCAGCAGCATGCCGAGCCCGTCCACGGCGGCGAGCCCCCGCCGCCGCGCCGCCGCCAGGAGCTCGGTCTCCAGGGGCGCGTAGACGATGTCGGCCACGGCCGCGTCCGCCGGCAGGGTCGACAGGTCGACGGCCAGCGGCGGCTGGCCCTTCATGCCCAGGGACGTGGTGTTGACGAGGAGGCCTGTCCCGGGAAGCGCCGCCGGCAGGTCGTCCCAGGCGAGCGCCGCGCCGACGCCCGGCGCGAGGGCCGCCACCGCCTCGGCCCGGGCCGCGGTGCGGTTGGCGACCCAGACGCGCCGCAGGCCGCGCTCGGCGAGCCCGACCACGATCGCCCGCGCCGCGCCGCCGGCGCCGAGCACCAGGGCGGTGCCGCCCGCCCGGTCCGGCCAGGCCGCGCCCAGGCTGTGGTCGAGATGGGCGCAGAAGCCCGGCGCGTCGGTGTTGTCGCCGCGGATCCGCCCGTCCGGCCCGACCACCAGGGTGTTGACCGCGCCGATGGTTTTCGCCCGCGGCGTGAGCGTGTCCACCAGCGCGAAGGCCGCCTCCTTGTGGGGGATGGTGACGTTGCCGCCCCGGTAGCCGGACGCGGGCAGGGCGCGGATGAAGTCCGGAAAGGCCTCCGGGGCCACGTCGAGCCGCTCGTAGGAGCCCGGGATCCCGTGCACGGCGAGCCAGTGGCCGTGGATCAGCGGCGAGCGCGAGTGGGCGATCGGGTGGCCGACCACGAAGGCGCGGGGCTGGGCGCCGCTCACGCCGCGCAATCCTGCGCGAGGCGGCAGGCCGGGCCGCCGGCCTCCTCGACCTGGAGGGTGGCGTGGCCGATGCCGAACCGGTCGCGCAGGCCCTCGGCGGTCTCGGTGAGGAAGCCGTTGCCGGGCTGGCGGTGGGCCTGATGCCCCTCCTGCATCACGAGATGGACCGTCAGGGCGACGCTGGTGGTGCTCATAGGCCAGATATGCAGGTCGTGGAGGCCGGCGACGCCCGGCCGCTCGAGGAGGAAGCCGGTCACCGCGTCCGGGGAGATCTCCGGCGGCACGGCGTCGAGGGACATGGCCACGCTGTCGCGCAGCAGGCCCCAGGTCGCCCAGACCACCAGGGCGGCGATGACGAGGCTGACCGCCGGGTCGAGCCAGGCGAGGTCGGTGAGCTGGATCACGAGGCCCGCCACCACGACCCCGGCCGAGACGGCGGCGTCGGCCACCATGTGGAGGAACGCCCCGCGGACGTTGATGTCGCCCTTGGCGCCGCTGGCGAAGAGCCACGCGGTCAGGCCGTTGACCAGGATTCCCACCGCCGCCACCACCATCACGGTCGTGCCCGCGACGGGCTCCGGGTGGACCAGCCGGACCAGCGCCTCCCAGATCACCGCCCCCATGGCGATGAGCAGGAACACGGCGTTGAACAGGGCGGCCAGGATCGAGGAGCCGCGGTAGCCGTAGGTGAAGCGCGCGCTGGCGCGGCGGCGCACCAGGATGGCGGCGATCCAGGCCGCCGCGAGGCCCAGCACGTCCGAGAGGTTGTGGCCGGCATCGGCCACCAGCGACATGGAGTTGCTGAGGTAGCCGTAGGCCGCCTCGATCACCACGAAGGCGGTGTTGAGCACGATGCCGATGGCGAAGGCCGTGCCGAAATCCTTCGGCGCGTGCGCGTGGCCGCCGAGGCCGCCATGGGCATGACCGCCCTGGGCGTGGCCGCCGTGGGAATGCCCCCCGTGGCCGCCGTGCGAATGGTCGTGTCCCGCCAAGGCGGTACTCCCTCAGAAAGCCAGAAGCCCGGCGGCGCGCAGCCGCGCGAGGAGCGGCAGAAGCGGCAGGCCCAGCACGGTGCTGTGATCGCCTGCGACCGATTCGAACAGGTGGATCCCCGGCCCCTCGAGCTGGTAGCCGCCGACGCTCGCCCGCACGCGCTCCGCGCCGGCGCAGTCCACATAGGCCGCGATCGCCCTTTCATCGAGGGGGCGCAGGGTCAGCCGCGCGGTCTCCACGAAGGCGTCCTCGACCGCCCCGGCCAGGACCACGGCGGAATGAAGGGCGTGGGTGCGGCCGGACAGACGGGCGAGCTGGGCCCGGGCCGACGCGCCGTCGGCCGGCTTGTGGAACACGGTGCCGTCGAGGTCGAGCACCTGGTCGGCGCCGAGGACGATCCGCCCGGGATGGCGCGCCGCCACCGACTCGGCCTTGGCGCGGGCGAGGTGCAGGGCGAGGTCGGGCGGGAACAGGCCGGCGCTCGCCGCCTCGAGGGCGCGCTCGTCGACGTCCGGGGCGGCGGTCTCGACCGGCAGGGCGGCGCTCTCCAGGAGGAGGCGCCTCGTCGGGCTGGTCGAGGCGAGGAGGAGCGGATCCGGACCGGTCCAGGGCGAGCGGGGCATCGCGCCAGTGTCACGGATCCGGGGATCGGTGCAAGCCGGCTGCGACGAGCCCCGCCGCCGGGATGGACCGGCCGGCGGGGCTGTCGCGGGGCCGATACGCTACCTGGCGCCCGGATGGAACCTTGGCAGAGGCCGGTTAGGAGACGGTCAACGGCCCGATCGGGCCGGAATCGCGTTTCGTGCCGCCGCGGGACAGGCGTCCCGCACGGCGGGCGCGACCCCCGTCCCATCCGCTCCCCGATCCTGAGGGACCGGAGCGCAGCGACGTGACCCAGGCCAGCGCGCGGCTTGCCACCGCGGCGCTGCCTGGATCGCTCCGCTCGCGGGGACGGCGGCGATGCCCGCGGCCGGGGACGGCCTCAGGTGTTCATCGAGTCGAAGAAGTCGCCGTTGCTCTTGGTCTGGCGCAGCTTGTCGAGCAGGAACTCGATCGCGTCGGTGACGCCCATCGGGTTGAGGATGCGGCGCAGCACGTAGGTCTTCTTGAGCGAGTCCGGCGGGACCAGCAGCTCCTCCTTGCGGGTGCCCGAGCGGGTGATGTCGATCGCCGGGAAGATGCGCTTGTCGGAGACCTTGCGGTCCAGGATGATCTCGGAATTGCCGGTGCCCTTGAACTCCTCGAAGATCACCTCGTCCATGCGCGAGCCGGTGTCGATCAGCGCCGTGGCGATGATCGAGAGCGAGCCGCCCTCCTCGATGTTGCGGGCGGCGCCGAAGAAGCGCTTGGGCCGCTGCAGGGCGTTGGCGTCGACGCCGCCGGTCAGCACCTTGCCGGAGGACGGCACCACGGTGTTGTAGGCGCGGCCGAGGCGCGTGATGGAATCCAGCAGGATCACCACGTCGCGCCCGTGCTCCACGAGGCGCTTGGCCTTCTCGATCACCATCTCGGCGACCTGCACGTGGCGGGTGGCCGGCTCGTCGAAGGTCGAGGCGATGACCTCGCCCTTCACCGAGCGCTGCATGTCGGTGACCTCCTCGGGCCGCTCGTCGATGAGCAGCACGATCAGGTAGCACTCGGGGTGGTTGAGGGTGATCGACTGCGCGATGTTCTGCATCAGCACGGTCTTACCCGTGCGCGGCGGCGCCACGATCAGGGCGCGCTGGCCCTTGCCGATCGGCGCCACGATGTCGATGATCCGCGGCGAGAAATCCTTCTTGGTCGGGTTGTCCAGCTCGAGCTTGAACCGCTTCGTCGGGAAGAGCGGCGTCAGGTTGTCGAAGTGGACCTTGTGCTTGATCTTCTCCGGATTCTCGAAGTTGATCGTGTTGACCTTCAGGAGCGCGAAGTAGCGCTCGCCGTCCTTGGGGCCGCGGATCGGGCCCTCGACGGTGTCGCCGGTCCGCAGGCCGAAGCGGCGGATCTGGGTCGGCGAGATGTAGATGTCGTCCGGGCCGGGCAGGTAGTTCGAGTCGGAGGAGCGCAGGAAGCCGAAGCCGTCCTGCAGCACCTCGACGGTGCCCGAGCCGATGATCTCGACCTCCTTGGCAGCGAGCTGCTTCAGGATGGCGAACATCAACTCCTGCTTGCGCATGGTCGAGGCGTTCTCGACCTCGACCTCCTCGGCGAAGGCCGTCAGGTCGGTCGGCGTCTTCGACTTGAGGTCCTGGAGCTTGACCTCGCGGACGCCCTCGAGGGCGGCGGGCATAGTCGGCGCGTCGGCCGGCTCCGCGGTCTCGATATCGTCGGCGAGGGCGTCGGGATTTGGCGTCATGGGGGTATCTTGCAACCGACGGAGGTGGTGGGAGGGCCGGTTCAGTGCCAGGTGCCCGGGGGATGGGCACCGGAGAGCGGGCCGCGCTGCGGCGAGGGGCCCGGGGTCAGGTTGGCGAAACCGATGAGGCAGGACCCTCGCGGCTCACGGGCGCGCTGCGGCGCAGACCTTGTGATGAGGGCCCGCCACAGATAACGCCTTTCTCGCCCGCACTCAAGGGCCGGGACATTGGCCCGGGACGCCGACGGGGACGCGGGCGACCGGGTAACGCGTTTACGGACCGGCGGGGCCTCGCCGGAGCGCCGCGGCGGCGCTACACGGGCCGCGTCGAACCGGGTCCGGACCCGGGTTTCGGAACCGGGCTGGTGCGCGGCCGTTCCCTGTCCCGGTGCTGCGGCGCAGCAGACCGTCGAATCGAGAGTTCCCCCAGACCGACATGCGCGACGACGCCACCGGACGCACCCTCACCACGCACGAGCCGCGCCGGATCCCCTGGCTCGAGATCGTCTTCGGCTTCGGCCCGATGCTGCCGATCGCCGTCGGCACCGCCGTGGCATGGTGGCTGAACGGCAAACCCCTCGACTACCTCGTGGCGCTGTTCACCCTGCTCTACGCCGCCTCGATCCTGCTGTTCCTGGCCGGCGTGCGCCGCGGCGTCAGCTTCCGGACCGAGGGCGGCCCGCAGGTGTCGCAGATCGTCACCATGCTGGTCCTCTACGGCCTCGGGCTGGGCAGCCTGTTCGCGGCGGTGATGGGCAAGGCGGTGCCGGCCCTCGCGATGCTGATCCTCGGCTACGCGGCCATCGGGATCCTCGACCCGATCGCGGCGCGCGCCGGCGAGGTGCCCCTGTCGCATGCCCGCCTGCGCCCGCTGCAGATGCCGATCGCCGTGGTGAGTCTCGCGGCGCTGCTCTGGCTCAAGCTGACGGCGCCGTACTGAGGTCTTTGGTCCGGGTGAACCGCGCCCTGTGCCGGACCAGTGGAGCGAAGCGGAACCCGATCCGGAAAAAGGCGCATCGGCGCGTGCGGAGTTCCGGCAGGGTTCCGCTTCACCGCTCCGGTCGATGCGCCCTTTCCGTCATCACGAGCGCAGCGATGTGACCCAGGGCGGCGCGACCTCGACAAGCGTGGCGCTGCCTGGATCGCTCGCTCCGCCCGCAAGGACGACATTGCTGGATGATCGGGCTGGATGATCGGGCGGCCAGAGCGCCCGCAAACCGAATTCCCCTTTCGCCCGGCATGCTCTAGAGCCCGGCCGCAGGATCTCCGCCCGCCGGAGACGATCGAAGATTCGATGCGGGACCCGGATTCCGAGTCCGCGAGAGCGAATGCGCCCATGTCCAAGCCCGAGACCCCGAAGGCCGAGAAGGCCGAGACCCTGAAGCCCCGCCTGCCGCGCGGCTTCGTCGACCGCCGCGCCGGCGAGATCGCCGCGCAGGGGCGGATGCTGGAGACGATCCGCAGGAGCTTCGAGCTCTACGGGTTCGAGGCCCTGGAGACGCCGTTCGTCGAGTACACCGAGGCCCTGGGCAAGTTCCTGCCCGACCTCGACCGTCCGAACGCGGGCGTGTTCTCGTTCCAGGACGACGACGAGGCGTGGCTGTCGCTCCGCTACGACCTGACGGCGCCGCTGGCCCGGTTCGTGGCCGAGAACTACGACGGGCTGCCCAAGCCCTACCGGAGCTACCGGGCCGGCTACGTCTTCCGCAACGAGAAGCCGGGGCCGGGCCGCTTCCGCCAGTTCATGCAGTTCGACGCCGACATCGTCGGCGCCGGCAGCGTCGCGGCCGATGCCGAGACCTGCATGCTGATGGCCGACACGCTGAACCGCCTCGGGCTCGGCGGCCAGTACGTGGTCAAGGTCAACAACCGGAAGGTGCTCGACGGCGTCATGGAGGCGATCGGGCTCGCCGGCCCGGACAAGGCCGGGCAGCGCCTCACCGTGCTGCGGGCGATCGACAAGCTCGACCGGCTCGGCGCCGACGGGGTGCGCGACCTGCTCGGATCCGGCCGCAAGGACGAGAGCGGCGACTTCACCAAGGGCGCGGGCCTCGACGCCACGGCGATCGGCCGGATCCTCGCCTACGTGTCGTTCCAGGCCGATGCCGGCGACGGGGCCGACAAGGTGGCGTTCTGGGAGAAGTTCTTCGCCGGCTGGCACGAGGCGGTCGGCGATTCGGAGACCGGCCGCGAGGGCATCGCCGAGCTGCACGCGATCATGCGCCTCTGCGCCGCCGCCGGCTACGGCCACGACGTGATCCGGGCCGATCCGAGCGTGGTGCGCGGCCTCGAGTACTATACCGGCCCGGTCTACGAGGCCGAGCTGACCTTCCCGGTCACCAACGAGGACGGCCAGACCGTGCGCTTCGGCTCGGTGGCGGGCGGCGGGCGCTACGACGGCCTCGTCGGGCGGTTCCGGGCCGAGCCGGTCCCGGCCACCGGCTTCTCGATCGGCGTCTCGCGGCTGTTCTCGGCGCTCCAGCTCGTGGGCAGCCCCCTGATCGCCGGCGCCGAGGCCCCCGGGCCGGTGGTGGTGCTGGTCCTCGACCGGGAGAACATGGCCGATTACCAGCGGCTCGTCGCGCTCCTGCGCGCCGACGGCATCCGGGCCGAGCTCTACCTCGGCGCCGCCGGCATGAAGGCGCAGATGAAGTACGCCGACCGCCGCCGCGCGCCCGTGGCGGTGATCCAGGGCTCGAACGAGCGCCTGGCCGGCGAGGTCCAGATCAAGGACCTGATCGAGGGCGCCCGGGCGGCCGAGTCCATCGCCAGCAACGCCGAGTGGAAGGCCGCGCGGCCCGCGCAATTCTCGTGTCCCGAGGCCGACCTGGTGGCGCAGGTCCGCGCCGTGCTGGCCCGGCATTTTCCGTCAACGGAGATCTGAGACACTCGCGCATCGAACCGTAAGTCGAACCGCACGTCGAACGCAGAGGCTCCGGCGGCGTTGTCGTCGGTCGGTGCCGCGGAGATGTCGGGATGCGCGCGAAGATCCTCGTCCTGTCCTTCGGCCTGGTCTGCGCCGGCGCGGGACCCGCCTGGGCCGCCCGGCCGGTCCTCGGCCGGCTGCCCAGCGCCGTCGCGCAGGCCACGCCCGGGACCGGCAGCGCGCCGATCCTGAGCGCCGGGATGGCGGGGGCGCCCGCCCTGACCGTGCTCGCCCGCCGCAAGCCGGTCCGGCGCCCGCGCGGCGCGCGCCTCGGCAGCCTCCGGCCGCTCTGAGCCGCTCTGAGCCGGTCCGGTCCCTGACGCCGTAGCGGAATCCGGCCGCGGCGCGGGGTCTGCGCAGTCCTGCGCGGCGCGCCGGCCCCACGCTTCCCGGGTGCGTGTCGCCAAGTCCGGTCGCGGTTGCTACAGAGCGCCCGCGAGGTGGATTGCCCCGCGAGGTGGATCGCGATGACACGACCGGAGGCGGGCGAGACGGGGGCGGGGGACGCGGCGCGCGCGCGGCTCTCCGCGCATCTGGCGGCGGCGGGCTACCGGCCGGTGACGCCGCCGGTGCTGCAGCCGCTGGAGCCGTTCCTCGAACTCTCGGGCGAGGATATCCGCCGGCGGATCTTCGTCACCCAGGATGCGGGCGGCGCCGAGCTGTGCCTGCGGCCCGAATTCACCATCCCGGTCTGCCGCCTGCACCGGGCGGAGGCCGACGGGCAGGCGGCCGATTACAGCTATTGCGGCCCGGTCTTCCGGCTCGCCGCCGACGAGCCCGACGAGTTCTTCCAGGCCGGGATCGAGTCGATCGGGCGGACCGACACGCCGGCGGCCGACGCCGAGGTGCTGGGCCTCGCGCTGGAGGGCCTCGCCCTGTTCGGCCGGACCGACCCGGCGGTGCGGCTCGGCGATATGGGCCTGACCGTGGCGCTCCTCGACGGGCTCGCGGTCCCGCCCGCCGCCAAGCGCCGGACGCTCCGGGCGCTGGCCGCCGGGCGCTCGCTGGACGCCGTCACCAACGGCGCCGAGGGCACCCGTCCCGAGGATCCCCACGCGGGCCTGCTCGCGGCGATCCAGGGCCAGGACCCGCGGGGCGTGCGCGCCTTCGTGGAGGACGTGCTGGCGATCGCCGGGATCTCGGCGGTGGGCGGGCGCAGCGCCGGCGAGATCGCCGAGCGCTTCCTCGCCAAGGCCGCCGCGCAGGCCCATGGCGGCGCCGGGCTCAACACCGAGAACCGCGCGCTCCTCGACCGCTACCGGGCGATCGCCGGCCATCCGGACGCCGCCGCCCGCGACCTGCGGGCGCTCGTCGCCGACGCGGGCCTGCGGCACGACGCCCTCGCGGCCGCCCTCGACCTGTTCGAGGAGCGCACCGGCTTCATCGCGGCCCGCGGCCTGCCGATCGAGCGCTTCCGCTTCCAGGGCGGCTTCGCCCGCAACCTCGACTACTACACCGGCTTCATCTTCGAGGTGACCGAGCGGGACGGCCCGACCCTGGTCGGCGGCGGCCGCTACGACGGCCTGCTCGGCCATCTCGGCAGCCCGGCGCCGCTGCCGGCGGTGGGATGCACCTTCTGGATCGAGCGCGTGGCGGGAGCCGGCCGATGAGTGCCTCGGACGCGGCCGCCATGCCGCTGATCCTCGCCGTCCCGTCCAAGGGCCGCCTGCAGGAGAATGCCAGCGCGTTCTTCGGCCGGGCCGGGCTGAAGCTCGCTCAAGGCGCGGGCGCCCGCGACTACCGGGGCAAGCTCATCGGCGTGCCCGACGTCGAGGTGCGCTACCTCTCGGCCTCCGAAATCGCCGCGCAGCTCGCCTCGGGCGCCGCCCATCTCGGCGTCACCGGCGAGGACCTGATCCGCGAGACCCTGCCGGACGTGCGCGACCAGGTCGAGCTGCTGACGCCGCTCGGCTTCGGCAACGCCACCGTGGTGGTGGCCGTGCCCCAGGCCTGGATCGACGTGCGCGACATGTCCGACCTCGACGAGGTCGCGGCCGGCATGCGGACCCGCCACGGCCGGCGCCTGCGGGTCGCCACCAAGTACGTGAACCTGACCCGCCGGTTCTTCGCCGAGAAGGGCGTCGCCGATTACCGGATCGTCGAGAGCCTGGGCGCCACCGAGGGGGCGCCGGCGGCGGGCTCGGCCGAGATCGTGGTCGACATCACCACCACGGGGGCGACGCTCTCGGCCAACGCCCTGAAGGTGCTGGACGACGGCATCATCCTGCGCTCGGAGGCGAACCTCGTCGCCTCGCTGAAGGCCCCCTGGGGCGAGGGCCAGCGGGCCGCGCTCCGCACGGTGCTCGGCCGCATCGCCGCCGAGGAGCGCGCCCGGACCACCCGCGAGGTGCGCGCCGCCCTGCCGGAGAGCGGCACGATCGACCTCGCCACGATCGCGGGCCTGCACGAGGCCGAATTGCCCTACGGCGCGCCGCGGGGGCCGGAGGGCGAGATCGTCCTGCGCTGCCGGGAGGCCGCGGTGTTCGAGCTCGCCGGCGCCCTGGTCGAGGCCGGCGCGCGGGCGGTCACGGTGCGGCGGGTCGACTACGCCTTCGCGGCCGAGAACCCGCTGGCAGAGCGGCTCCTGGCGCGGCTCTGAGACCGCCGCGCGATGGAGCCGAGATGGAGCTGAAATGGCTCGAGGACTTCCTGAGCCTCGCGCGCACCGGCAGCTTCTCGCGCTCGGCGGTCGAGCGCCACGTCACCCAGCCGGCCTTCGGCCGCCGCATCCGGGCGCTCGAGGGCTGGCTCGGCGTCGCGCTGGTCGACCGCAGCACCTACCCGACGGCCCTGACGCCGGAGGGCCGGCTGTTCCTGGAGACCGCCGAGGAGACCGTGCGGCGGCTCCACGGCAGCCGCGACGCGCTCCGCGCCCGGATCCGGCCGCCGCCGCGGACCGTTTCGGTGGCGGCGCTCCACACCCTGGCGCTGACCGTCTTCCCGGGCTGGTTCCGCGACGTCGAGGCCCGCACCGGGCCGCTCGGCAGCCGGCTCCTGCCGGACGATTTCCACGCCTGCGTGCAGGCGCTGGCCGAGGGCGGCTACGACCTGCTGCTGACCTACCACCATCCCCTGGTGCCGATCCCCCTCGACCCGGCCGCCTTCCCGCACTTGACCATCGGCCGGGACAGCCTCGTGCCGGTGCACCGGCCGGGGCCGGCCGCGGACCGGCCCGGGCTCGGCTATCCCCGGGACTCGTTCCTGGGTCGGGTCGCGGCGCTCGCCGGTGACGGGGCGGCGGCCGCCCACATCAACGAGAACGCCATGGCGGAGGCCCTGAAGTTCATGGTCCTCGCGGGCCACGGCCGCGCGTGGCTGCCCGAGAGCCTCGTCGCCCGCGAGCTCGCCGACGGCAGCCTCGTGGCGGCCGGGCCGGGCACGCCGCTGGAGATCCGGCTCTATCGCAGGGCCGGGCGCGGCGGCGCGGTCGCGGCGGTCTGGGCCGCGGCCGCCGCCCTGGCGGCCGAACTCTAGGAACCGGTGCCAGATCGGCATGGCCGGTGCCGACACGGCATTGGATTCCCGCCCCGCCGCAGCCCATCACGGCGGCCGCGACGGTCGGAGGCGGCGATGCTCGGTGTACTCGGCGGGATGGGCCCGATGGCCACGGTGGATTTCCTGGCCAAGCTCGTGCGGGCGACGCCCGCGGGGCGCGACCAGGATCACATCCCGACCCTGATCTGCTCGGCCGTCGACATCCCCGACCGCGCCGCCGCGATCCTGGGCGCCGGCCCGGACCCGCTGCCGGCGCTGCGCGCCGCCCTGGCGCGCCTCGAGGCCGGCGGCGCCACCCGGATCGCGATCCCCTGCAACACCGCTCATCACTGGCACGCGGCGCTGCAGGCCGCGACCGCCCTGCCGATCCTCCACATCGTCGACGCGGTGGCCAAGACCCTGGCCGAGACCCTGGCGCGAACCGGGAGCGGCGGCCGGATCGGCCTGCTCGCCACCGACGGCACCCTGCGGTCCGGGCTCTACCCGGAGCGGCTGGCGCGGCACGGGCTCGCGTGCCGCGCGCCCGATGAGGCGGGTCAGGCCGCGGTGTCGGCGGCGATCCGGCTGGTGAAGGCGGACCGGGTGGCCGAGGCGACGCCGCTGCTGGAGGCGCAGGTCCGGGCGCTGGCCGAGGCCGGCTGCGACCGGGTGGTGATGGCCTGCACGGAGATCCCGCTCGCGCTCGCCGGGAGCGACCCGTCGGGCCTGCTGGTCGACGCCACCGAGGCGCTGGCGCGCGCCTGCGTGGCGGCGTGCCGGCTGGATTGCCGCGTCGACGCCGCGGCCCTGCCGCGCGCGGCCTGAGCGCGGGACCTCACGGGCCCTGCTTGGCGAATTCCGCCAGGACCCCGCGCAGGACCTTCAGCCGGGCGTCGTAGGCGGCCGTCAGGCAGCCGGCGTCGCCGCCGCAGGCGCGACGCTCCGTCAGCCACGCCTCCTGGTCGTCGCGCAGCTTGGCCTGGCCGCCCATCGGAAGCACGCTCTTCAGGATCTCGAACCGGGTCGCCATCTCGACGTCCCGGTCGTTGAGGGGGAGATGGGCGCAGATCGCCTTCTCGTCGGGGGCCTCGGCCCTGTCGCACGGGAAGCTCGCGGCCCGGGCGGGGGAGGCGGTGATCGCGCCGGCGACCGGGCCCGCGAGGGCGCCCAGCGCGAGGGCGAGGACGAGGACGAGAGGCTTCGACATGGCCTCCCAACGGGCCGGCCGCAGAAAGGCTCCGGCCGGGATCACAGGATCGCGGGATCGCGGGATCAGAGGCCCGGCTTGACGATCGCCAGGATGACGATGCCGATCATCAGCAGCGTCGGCACCTCGTTGAGCACCCGGTAGAACTTGTGCCCACGGGTGTTCCGGTCGGCGGCGAAATCCTTGACCATCCGGGCGAGCCAGCCGTGGATGCCCGACATCGCGAGCACCAGCGCGAACTTCGCCTGCAGCCAGACGCTCGCGTAGAAGCCGCTCATCCAGGCGAGCGCCAGCCCGAACACCCAGGTGGCGATCATGGCGGGGTTCATGATCGCCTTGAGCAGGCGGCGCTCCATCACCTTGAAGGTCGCGGACTGCGCCTCCGCGCCGGGCGGCAGGCTCGCGTGGTAGACGAACAGCCGGGGCAGGTAGAGCATCCCGGCCATCCAGGCGATCAGGCTGATGACGTGGAGGGCCTTGATCCAGTCGTACAGCACGCGCGGCCTCAGCCCTGGCCGCGCAGCCGCGCGAGCATCCGCTCGACATGGGCCACCGGCGTCTGCGGCGTGATGCCGTGGCCGAGGTTGAAGATGTGCGGCAGGCCGGCGGTCGCCTCGAGCACCGCGTCCACCGCCGCGTCGAGGGCCGCGCCGCCCGCGATCAGCGTGTCGGGATGCAGGTTGCCCTGCGTCACCGTCGCGGCCGGCACCGTGTCTCGCAGGGCCTTCAGGTCCACGCCCCAGTCGACGCCGACGGCGTCGGCGCCGGTCTCCGGCACCACCCGGGCGTGGCCGTCGAGGCCCGAGCCGCGGGCGAACACGATGATCTTCGCCCCCGGCACCCGGGCGCGGACGCCCGCCACCATGCGGGCGATCGGCCGCAGCGACCAGCGGGTGAGGGCATCGGCGGCGGGCGCGCCCGGCACAGCGCTCTCGGCGACGTCGCCGACGGGCTCGACCGTGCCGCCCGAGGCCGGAACGGCAGAGGGCACGGCGCGCGGCAGGGTGCCGGCGTGGGACTCGAAGATCTGCACCGCGTCGGCGCCGGCTTCGAGCTGGCGCACGAGGTACTCGGTCTGCACGGCGACGAGGCGGTCGATCAGGGTGTCGACCAGGGCGGTGTCGCCTTCGGCCAGGGCCCGCGCGGGGGCGAGGTCCGGCGTGCCGCGGCCGCCGATCATGTAGCTCGCCACCGTCCAGGGCGCGCCGCAGAAGCCGAGCAGCGTGGTCTCGCCCGGCAATTCGGCCCGCAGCCGCGTCACCGTCTCGAAGACCGGCGCGAGGTGGGTCATGATCGCCGGGTCGCCGGCCTCCCGCAGGCGCGCGAACGCGTCCCGACCGTCGAGCGGGTCGAGGCGCGGTCCCTCGCCCTCCACGAAGCGCACGTCCTGGCCGAGCGCGTGGGGGACGACCAGGATGTCGGAGAACAGGATCGCCGCGTCGAAGCCGAAGCGCCGGATCGGCTGGAGCGTCACCTCGACGGCGAAGTCCGGGCTGTAGCAGAGGTCGAGGAACGAGCCGGCCTCGGCCCGGGTCGCCCGGTATTCCGGCAGGTAGCGCCCGGCCTGGCGCATCATCCAGGCGGGGGGCGGCCCGATCGCCTCGCCCTCGAGGACCCGCAGCACCTTGCGCTCGGACGTCGTCCCCGACGTCGTCTGCCCGGGCTCGCGCTCCGTCCCCGTCATGGTCGCTCCCATCCCGTATCCCTCACCCCGCATGCCCGTCGGCGGGCGTCCTGTCGAGTCGAGGCGCGCCGATCCCCACACAGGCCCCTTCGAAAAGATAAGAGAGAATCTTGGAGTCTGTTTTTTCTTCTGGGGGGCCGAATCTCGGGGGCACAAAAGCGTCCACAGGCGGTCCCCGCCGCCGCGCCGTTAACGGGGCTTTAAAGGATTTCCGCCAACTTGCGAGAACCGGATGGTCCGACAGCGCCTTGGCAACGCCGAGTCGTGTACGGGCGCCGGATTCGCGGCCGATTCGTCCAGAGAGCCGGATTCGGCGCGTCCCGATCATCTGCCTGTGAACGGCGGAGTCGACAGCGCGCACCGGGATCGCCCTGGACCGGCCCGGCGGGGCATCCTATCCACACTCATCGACTCCCCTGGCGGCCGGCGGTGGACAACGTGGGCGCCGCGCGAGGCGACCGCACAGTCGGCCGAGAGGTCGACCGCAGAGGCGATCGGAATGGGCCGCAGCTACTTCCACCTCCACCTCGTCTCCGACTCCACCGGCGAGACGCTGATCAACGTCGGGCGCGCGGCCGCCGCCCAGTACGAGGGCGTGTCGGCGATCGAGCACGTCTACCCGCTGGTGCGCTCGGCCGCGCAGCTCGACCGGGTGATCTCGGAGATCCGGGCCGCGCCGGGCCTCGTCCTCTACACGCTGGTGGGGGGCGACCTCGGCGAGCGGCTGGAGGAGGTCGCCCGGGAGACCGGCTCGCCGTGCCTGTCGGTGCTGCGGCCGGTCCACGACCTGTTGCGCGCGTATCTCGGCGCCGAGACCACGGCGCGGCCCGGCGCCCAGCACATGCTGAACGCCGAGTACTTCAAGCGCATCGACGCGATGAACTTCACGCTGGCCCACGACGACGGCAACCTGCCGGACAATCTGGAGGAGGCCGACGTGATCCTGCTCGGCGTCAGCCGGACGTCGAAGACGCCGACCTCGATCTACCTCGCCAATCGCGGCCTCAAGACCACCAACCTGCCGCTGGTGCCGGGCATGCCGCTGCCGCCGGCGATCGAGCGGGCCCGCAAGCCTCTCGTGGTCGGCCTGTTCGCGTCGCCGGAGCGCATCGTGCAGATCCGGCAGAACCGGCTGTCGAGCCTCAACGCCGACGAATCGTCCCTCTACGTCGACCGCTCGGCGGTGGCGGACGAGATCACCATGTCCCGCCGGCTGTTCACCAAGAACCGCTGGCCGACGATCGACGTCACCCGCCGGTCCATCGAGGAGACCGCCGCGGCGATCGTCGACCTCTACCGCGACCACCGGCTGAAGTTCATCGCCGACTGAGGCGGGGCCTCCGAAGGGCCGAGCCCTTCGGCGGGGTCCGGCCGTCCCCCCGAGGACGGGGGCGGGCCGGCGGATGCCGGCGGCGCGCGGATCGGTTCGCGGCGCCGCTGGCGTCAGCGCGCGTAGGCGAAGTGGCTGCGCTGCTCGATCT
This sequence comes from Methylobacterium sp. yr668, assembly GCF_900116245.1. Taxonomy (NCBI): domain Bacteria; kingdom Pseudomonadati; phylum Pseudomonadota; class Alphaproteobacteria; order Hyphomicrobiales; family Methylobacteriaceae; genus Methylobacterium; species Methylobacterium sp. yr668. The sequence continues at coordinate 54,908 of NZ_FOZY01000011.1, forward strand.
GGGCCGCGTAGAAGTCCTCGACGACCTCGCGGACCACCTCGGCCAGCTCGTCGCCCCGGTGCTCGTCGAGCTGGATGTCGCTGCCGACCGTCCGGCCGACGGAGCAGCTCGCCGCCCCCGGCACGAGGCGCTCGTTGTAGCGCTGGTTCAGGCCCGAGACCGAGATGTAGTTGCTGCCGCCGAGTTCCGGACCGTACTTGATCTTGATCTTCTGCTCGGACTCGGTGCCGCGCAGCTGCGCGCACAGGCTGATGAAGTTGTCCTGATCGATCTTCGCCTCGAGGCCGGTGATGCTGCCGTGGACGTTGTCCTCCTCGTTGAGGACCTCGGCCATCAGGTTCAGCACGCCCATGACGGGCTGGAGCGCCCGGGACCCGTCCTCGAGCAGCTTCCGCCGGAAGTCGTTGCTGCGCTCGTCGGCCGCCTGCAGACGCGCGCGAAACCTGTCCTTGACCTCGTTGGCGCGTGCCATCGCGCTCCTCCCTGGTGGTTCACCCGATGCTTTACCGCTCGGATAACCGAAACCTACGAGGCCAATTCAGATGACGCAAGATAGTGCAAAATATTGATGCCTGCTCAGAACTTGAGCCGTTGCACAGGAATAATACTTGCTCATGAACTGTGCAACGGCGGCAGGTCCGGGAGGCGCGCTTACTTCAGGAGCTGCAGAAGGCTGCGCCCCGCCGGGGACTTGAGTTCCCTGGCGTCGAGGGTGCCGTCGTTGTCGGGATCGGCCGCCGTGAAGCGCTGCGCGACCAAGGCGAGGTATTCCTTGCGGTCGAGGGTGCCGTCGGAATCGGTGTCGGCGGCCTTCAGGTCCTTCTTGCTGAGCCGGCCCTTCAGCTCCTTGGCGTCGACGGTGCCGTCCTTGTCGGTCTCGGCGGCGTCGAAGACCTTGCCGGCGGCGGCCTGGGCCTCGGCCAAGTCGATCGTGCCGTCGTGGTCGGTGTCGACCATCTTCAGCGCGCGCTCGGTGCCGGAGGACCGGGCGAGGGCCGCCGACGGCAGCGCGGCCGGCAGGACCAGGAGGGTCACGAGGGCGGTGGCGAGGGCGACGGTCGGGGCGCCCATGGTCGGGCGGCGCGTGGCGGCGCGGGCGGATCGGTGCGGGGTCGCGGGCATGGGGCTCTCCGGTGCCGGTCGGTTCCGGCAGCCCAAATCCCGGTCCCGGCTTGCGTTCCCGCGCCCGCCTTCACGAGATGCGGAGCCGCGCCGCGCCGCGCTCAGCGGACCGGGCCGTCGAGGGGTGCGAGCCGGTCCGCCGCGGGGGCCGCGGCTTCCCCCGGCGCGGCGCGCGACAGGGCTTGGGCCAGGGCCCGGAGATCCGGGACGGGCGCGCCCGCCGCGCCGAAGACCGCCCTGTCGAGGGCCGCGAAGGCGGCCGCGAGATCGGGCCGCGCCCGCCAAGTCCGGGCGAGGTCGGGGACTTCGCGCTCGGCGGCGTCGAGAGCCGCGCGGAACCCGACCGGGTCGCCGGCCCGGGCCGCCGCGCGTAAGGAGCGCCGCGCCGCGACGGAGAGGCGCAGGCGCGGCCGCCCGAGGCCGAAGCCGATCAGCGCGAGGCCCAGCCCGAAGGCGGCGAGCGCCGAGGCGGCGACGACGAGGGGCGAGGGGATCGCGGGGGGCGCCCGCTCGGTCTCGCGGTCGGGCAGGCCGCCGCCGATCTGCCGGGCCGGGATCTCGGTCTCGCGCATCGTGCGGGTGTTGGTGTCGAACCACGGGATCGCGATGGCGTCGAGGGGGATGATCTCCGGCACGCCGGGCTTCACGTCCCACTGGTATGTGGCCCGCGCCACGGGTCCCGAGGGCGTCAGCAGCGTCTCGCGGGTGACGGGGCCCGCGAAGGTGATGATGCCGCGGGTGCGCATGACCGGCCGGGGCGGCAGGCCTTCGGCGACCATGCCCTGGGCCTCCAGGGTGACGATCCGGCGGGTGGTCTCGCCGACCTTGATGGTCTCCGGGTCCGGGCTCCAGGAATCGGTGATCGCCACGTCCTTGGCGGGCAGCCACCAGGGCTCCTTGGCGTCGGGGCCGCCGGTGGGCTCGGTCCAGGGTGCGACCGGGAAGGGGATCGGCTTCGAGCGGACCTCGACGACCCGCCGCTCGCCGACATCGTTGACGGTGAGCTTGTGGACGAACGGCTCGATGGTGAACTGGCCGGCATGGTGCGGGAAGACCGCCACGGTGCGGTCGAACGCGATGGCGCTCTGGCCGTCGGGGAGCTTGGTCCGGCTCCAGTGGTCGCGGCCGAGCTGCGTCCACGAGAAGTTCGCGAGGGAGGGCTGCACCACCTCCTCGAGCAGGATCGGCTGCTTGTAGACCCCGTGGATCTTCAGCAGCACCATCTCGCGGGGGAAGGGGGCGCTGTTGCCGTTGAGCTCCGCGGTCACCGTCAGCGTGAGGTCGCCCGGCTCGATCTCGGCCCGGGCGGGCAGGGGGGCGAGGAAGGGCGCGAGGAGGATGAGGGCACGGGTCAGGGCGCGGGTCAGGGCGCGCCGCTCGGAAACGCCGAAAACACTTACCACGGGTTGCTCCCGGCGGGGATCGCGGTGCCGGCCTCGACCCGGCGGGTCTGCTCGGCGCGCAGGCGCAGCTTGAGATAGCGGCCGGGATCGTCCAGCAGGGTCTGGAGCCAGAGCCGGTCCGGGCGGATCTCGTGGGCCTCGAAGCTCTTGGTCACCCGGCGGACCTCGCGCTCGGGCGCCTCGGCCACCATGGCTGAGCCGCCGCCGGTCCGGCCGCGGCCGGCGGCGTCGCCGGCCGAGCCCCGGGCCTGGCCCTTGCCGGCGTCGATCGACTGCTGCTCGGCCTTGCCGCGGCGGGCGACCTTGCTGTTGCCGGGCAGCGACGCGCTGGCGTTCGATTCCTTGTTGCCGGCGAGACCCTCGCCGCTGGAGGCGGCGTTGATGTCGTTGTTCTGGTCCTGGTTGGCGGTGTTGTTGTAGCGGGCGCCGTACTGGGCGGTGCCGTTGGCGATGCCGCCGCCGGGCCCGCGGTCGATCACCTCGGCTCGCATCCGGGCGATCAGCGAGCGGTTGGCCTGGGCGTCGGCGTCGCGGGGGTTGAAGCGCAGGGCCTCGTCGTAGGCCGCGAGCGCCCCGTCGAGGTCGCCGGCCCTGGCCAGAGCGTTGCCGAGATTGTAGCTCGCCCGCCGCCCGCCGGCACGGAACAGCGCGACCGCCTCCTCGTAGCGGCCGGCCTCGTAGAGCGCGGCGGCGCGCCAGGCCGGATCGACGAACACGTCCGCGGCGAGGCCCGGCAGGCCGAGACCCATCAGCAGCCGCCCGAAGCCGGTGCGGGGCTGCGAGACCGCGAGCAGCGCCAGGAGGCCGATCCCGGCGAGGGCGAGGCCGGCGATCCGGGCGAGCCGCCGCCAGCGCGGCGGCAGGCCGGCCCGGAGCGGGGCGGCGAGGCCGGTCTCGGGAAGGGTCAGCCGCATCACGCGCTCCTGCGGAACAGCAGCAGCGCCGGCAGCGCCGCCAGCAGCAGCAGCCAGCGCCCGAGATCCGCGTAGGCCAGGACGCCGTAGCCGCCCGCCGCGAGGTGCTGGGCGAGGCCGGCCCCGACCGCGTCGAGCACCGGGCCCGGGGTCGCGATGTCGGCGGCCGTGCCGCCGCCGGCCCGGGCGAGGGCGTCGAGGGCGGTCCGGTCGGGCTTCGGCGCGCCGGGCGGCAGCGGCTTGTCGGCCGGGACGTAGAGGGCCTGGAGCCGCCAGCCGTGCTCGGCGATGGCGCGGGCCTCGCGGGTGGCGGCCTCGCCGATGCCGTCGCCGTCGCTGATCAGCACCACGTCGGCCGCCACCACGCTGGCCTCCGCGAGGGTGCGGCGGGCCAGCGCCAGCCCGCGCTCGGGGTGCGAGCCGCGGTCCGGCACCGTGTCGGCGTCGAGGGCGAACAGGGTGGTGCCGAGGCTGTCGCGGTCCGTGGTCGGGGAGGCGGCGAGGTAGGCGTCGCCCGCGTAGACCACGAGGGCGACCGCCCGGGTGCCGGCGGCCTCCGCCACGGCGGCGGCGGCCTGCCGGACGCCCTGGAGGTTGCCGCCCTCGGTGACCGACCGCGACAGGTCGACGACGAGCACGGTCTCGTCGAGGTTGCGGAAGGTCCGCCCGTCCGCCCGCTCCACCGCGGGGCCGGTCAGCGCCAGGGCGATCAGCCCGGCCGCCAGCGCGGCGGCGAGGTTCGCCTGCCGCCGGCCGCCGAGGACCGCGCCGGCCCGGGCGAGATGGGCCATCAGCGCCGGGTCGACGGCCCGGGCCCAGTCGCCCAGCGGCGCCGAGCGCCACGCGGCGCGAAGGGCCAGCAGGACCACGACCGGGATCGCCAGGAACCACCAGGGGCGCAGGAGGGCGACGGCGTCGAGGGCGCTCATCGGGCGGACCCTCCGACCCGCATTCCCGCCCCCGAGGCCGGCGCCGCGCCCCGGCACCGCGGGACGCGGGGGAGGGTCGGGGGCGCGGGGTATCGTACCATCACGCGCCCCTCCGGCTGGCCAGCAGGAGCGCGGCGCTGAGGAAAGCCAGGGCGGCCGGCCAGGGCCAGAGGTCCCGGCGGAGCGGCAGGGGCGGGGCGAGGGCGCGGCCGCCCTCCAGCCGGTCGATGGCGTCGGCGACCCGGACCAGATCCTCGGTGGTGCGCACCCGGAACGCCTCGCCGCCGCTCGCCCGCGCCATGTCGCGCAGGGTCTCGGTGTCGACCACGTCCTGCTCGCCGTCGGCGTCGGCCATGTCGCGGGGCCCCAGGGCGATCGTGTAGACCTTGATGCCGAGTTCCTTGGCGAGCTCGGCCACGTCCTTGGGGGCGGTCTGGCCGGCATTGTTGGCGCCGTCCGACAGCAGGATCACGGCCTTCGCGGCCTTCTCGCCCGGCCTGGCCCCGGCGGCGTCCCCCCCGGCGTCCCGCGGGTCCAGCCGGCGCAGGGCGAGCCCGAGGCCGTCGCCGATGCCGGTGGAGCGGCCGCTGATGCCGATCGTGGCCTCGTCCAGCGCCCGGGCGACCGCGGCGGTGTCGAAGCTCGGCGCCGCCGCCACGTAGGCCTGGTCGGCGAAGATCACGAGGCCGATCCGGTCCCCGGCCCGGCGCCGGATGAAGTCGGTGCCGACGCGCTTGACCGCGGTGAGCCGGTTCACGGTCTCGCCGTCGAGGGCGAAGTCGCGCCGCTCCATCGAGCCCGACAGGTCCATGGCGATCATGATCTCGCGGCCCGAGGCCGGGAGCGCGGCCGCCGGCATGACGAGGCGCGGGCCCGACAGCGCCGCCACCAGGGCGATCCACAGCGTCCAGGTGAGCAGGGCCCGCCGGCGCCCGCGGGCCGCGCGGTCGGCGCCGGCGCGCGCGCCGGCCACCAGGGTCGCGGGCACGCGCAGGGCGCCGCTGCCCCCCTCCGGCTCCGCCGGGATCAGGCGCGCGGCCAGCAGCGGCAGGGGCAGCGCCAGCAGCGCCCAGGGCGCGGCGAGGTCGAAGGCCGACAGGAGCGCGCTGAGCCATGCGGGCAAGAATCCGCTCATGCCCGCAGCCGCCCGATCAGGCGGGCGAGCTCGGCGTCCAGGGCGTCGAGGTCGGGATCCTGCCGCCGGTACAGCCCGTCGGCGAGCACCCGGCCGGCGCCCCGGGTGAAGAAGTCGGTCCGGAACAGCCCGTCCAGCCGGGCCGCCCAGTCCGGGCCCGTCGCCCGGGTCCCGGTCCCTGCCTCGGCCTCGCCGGACCGGTCGAGAGACCGGTCGAGTCTGCGCAGCAGCCGGGCCTGGGCGACGAGGCGCGCCTCCGGGTCGAGGCCTCGGCTCCGGGCGAGCTCGGCGAGCGCCGCCCGGCGCAGGGTGGCCCGCGCCCGGCCGCGCCCGTAGCGCACGAGCCCCACCAGCAGGGCGGCGAGGAAGCCCAGGGCGGCCGCGGCCACGACCTCGCCCTGCACGGCGCCGGCGGCGCCTCCGGGCAGGTGCAGGCCCCGGAGCTGGTCGAGGGACAGGGGGATCTCGGCGGGCGCGACGGGGTTCATCGGGTCGCGCCGCGGATCAGGTCGCCGGGGATCGCACCGCCGGGTCCGGCCTCACAGCACGGCATCGAGGCGCTCCATGAGCGGCGCGTAGGCCTCCGGGCCGGTCTCGACGTCGAGGCGCACGCCCGCGATGCCGCGGCGGGCGTAGTCGGCGAGCCGGGCCTCGGCGGACGCGTCCGCCTGTCCTCCCGCGGTCGGCAGCGCGGTCCCGCGGCGGCCGTCCGCGAGGGCGAAGGGGTAGTAGCCCGGCGGCCGGGCGCGCTCGAAGGCGTCGCTCACCAGGATCAGCCGGATGGCGATCCGCTCGGCGAGCAGGGTCAGGAGCTCGTCGAAGCCCGGGCCGGGATCGTCCAGGGCGCTGGCGATGACGAGGTGGCCGCCGGCCGGCAGCAGGCTGCGGGCGAGGGCGAGCGTCGCCTCCAGCGGCGGCTCTGCGCGGGCCGGCGCGCCGGATTCGACCTTCAAGGCGTCGGTGTGGGCCTGGGCGAGGGCGCCGGTGACCGCGATCATGGCGCGCTCGCCGCCCGCCGGCCGCAGCACGGTCGGCGCGCCGGCCGCGGCGACCGCGAGGCCGACCCGGCCGCCGTCGGCGGCGACCCGCCAGCCGAGCAGCGCCAGAGCCTCGGCGGCCGCCACCGAGCGCAGGGCCCGGCGGGTGCCGAACAGCATCCCGGGCCGGAAATCGGCGAGCAGCACCACGGCGCGGTCGCGCTCGTCGTGGTGGGTGCGGACGTGCAGCTGCCCGGTGCGGGCCGTGGCGTTGCGGTCGATGAAGCGGCGGTCGTCGCCCTCGGACCAGAGGCGGACGTCCTCCGGCTCCGACCCGCGCCCGCGGCGCCGGGTGACGATGCCGCCCGGCAGGCCCGCGAGCGTCCGGGTGGCGGGCGCGGAGCCCCGCCGGGCGAGGTGGCGCAGGCCCATCAGGGCCTCGCCCGAGAGGTGGATGCCGTGCTCGGCGCGGTCTCGCCCCGCCTCCCGGGCGGGGAAGGGGCCCCCGGCGGTCGGGCCGACCGCCCCCGCGGCGGGGGGAGGGGATCTGCGCCGCGCCTGCCCGAACCCGAACACCGTCAGAGCGCCCGCACCCGCTGCACCAGCTCGCCGACGAGGCCGCGCGCCGTCCGGCCCTCGGCGGCCGCCCGCCAGGTCAGGCCGATCCGGTGGGAGAGGGCGTCGCGGGCCAGCTCCGCGACGTCCTCGGGCGTGACGTGGTCGCGCCCCCGCAGCCAGGCCCGGGCCTTGCCGGCCATCATCAGCGCCAGGGTGCCGCGGGGGGAGGCCGGGTGCTCGATCATGGCGCGCAGGTCTGGGGCGGCCGCGTCGGTGCGGGTCGCCGCCACCAGCCGGACGAGGTAGTCCTTGAGGGCCGGCGACACGTAGGTGGCGAGCGCCGCCTCCCGGGCGGCGCGCACGTCCGCCAGCGACAGCCGCACGGTCATCGCGTCGACGTGGTGGGTGATCTCGCCCTCCACGAGGTCGAGGATCGCCCGCTCGGTGGTCTCGTCGGGCATGTCGACCACGACGTGGAGGAGGAAGCGGTCGAGCTGCGCCTCCGGCAGCGGGAAGGTGCCGGCATGCTCGATCGGGTTCTGGGTCGCCACGACCATGAACGGGTCGGACAGGCGGTGCGTCGTCCCCGAGACCGTCACCTGCCCTTCGGCCATGGATTCGAGGAGCGCCGACTGCACCTTCGGGGGGGCGCGGTTGACCTCGTCCACCAGCACGAGGGCGTGGAACAGCGGCCCGGGCAGGAACTCGAAGGTGCCGCTGTCCTGACGCCAGACGGTGGTGCCGGTGAGGTCGGCCGGCATCAGGTCCGGGGTGCACTGGATGCGCGCGAAGGAGCCGTCGAGGCCGTCGGCGAGGCGCTTGACCGCGCGGGTCTTGGCGAGCCCCGGCGCGCCCTCGATCAGCAGGTGCCCTCCGGTGAGGAGCCCGATCAGCAGGCGCTCCACGAGGCCGGCGCTGCCGATCAGGCCGCGCTCCAGCCCCTCACGCAGCGCCATGACGCGGCCGTGCAGGGCGGCGTCGGGCGTGCTGCTGGACCCTTTGTCGGGTGCGGTGTCGGGCCTGCGTTCGGCGAGGGCGCCGCTCGTGGCGCCGCTCATGCGGAGAACGATCCGGTGCGGAGCGGATCCGCCCGTCGGGCCATGTTCCGGGCCATGTTCCGGGCCTTGTCCTGGGCCGTGTGCTGCATCCTGCACGTCTCCTCGGCCGGGTCCCGGATTCTTAAGGGATCCTCAGGCTCTTGCCGGTGTGCCCGCTGCCCGGTGCGGCCGTCAATCCCGCTTCGGACACGCTTTCCGATCCCGCCCGGGCCATGGTGTCACGGTTCCGTCACCTCTCCGCTCCCATGAGACGCCGGATGACCAGCTACGCCGCCCTCCCCGAAGAACTGAAATCCGCGATCGGCCTGCTCGTGGCCTTCGTGCTGGGCACGATCATCGGGGCCGAGCGGCAGTACCGGCAGCGCACCGCGGGCCTGCGCACGGCGGTGCTGGTCGCGGTCGGGGCGAGCGCCTTCGTGGATCTCGGCATGCGTCTGACCGGTCCGGACGGGGGCGTCCGGACCGTGGCCTACGTGATCTCCGGCATCGGCTTCCTCGGCGCCGGCGTGATCATGAAGGAGGGGATGAACGTCCGCGGCCTCAACACGGCCGCGACCCTGTGGTGCTCGGCCGCGGTCGGGGCCTTCTGCGGCGCCGACCTGCCCCTGGAGGCGGTGTTCGTGATGGTGACGGTGCTCGCCTGCAACACCGCGCTCCGGCCGCTGGTGAACGCCATCAACCGCGCGCCGATCCGCGAATCCGCCACCGAGGCGACCTACGAGGTCCAGGTCACCACGGCGCCCGGCGAGGCCGGGCCGGCGCAGGACCTGCTGGTGGAGCGCCTGGAGGCGGCGAACTACCCGGTCGGCAGCGTCGAGATCGAGGAGCGCGGCGAGAGCGCGGTCGACGTGGTGGCGACGCTCACAGCCAGCGCCGTCAAGGCGGAGGAACTCGACGCCGTGACCAACGAGCTGGCCCGGATGCCCGGCATCCGCCACGCCACGTGGTCGGTGCAGACCGCCGACTGAGCGCGGCGCGCGGGCGGGGCGGCGATCCGGAGGGCCGCCCTCCGGCGGTGACCCGGGGCGTCAGCGACGCGGGTCGAGGGGCCGGCTGCGGCGCTCGATCACCACGGTCGGGCGCGTGCGGCGCTCCACCACCACGGTGCGCGGGGCCCGGCTCGGGCTCGCCTGGGTCAGGATCCGCTCGGGGGTGCGCTCCGGCTTGGCCTTCTTGGCCGCCAGGACGTGGGGGCGGACCTCGTCGGCCGGCAGGCCCATCAGGCCGGCGGCGATCTCGACCTGCTGCTCCACGTCGTCCGCGAGGTCCTGCGCGGCGGCGACCGCCTCGCTCACGGTGGGCGGCTCGCGGCGGACGCGGATCGGTGGCAGGTCGGCGAAGCTCTTCTGCGTCTTCTTCACGGGGCGACTCGCGGTCTTCATGGACCAGACATAGCGCCTTCCGGGCAGGTTGTGCAGTGCATCAAAAACGTGTGATGGGCGCCTCCCGCACATGTCTCGCCGGCGGATAGCGCGGGGGAGACGCGGAGCTGACGCGCAGTGGCGCGGCTGTAAGGCCGGCTGCCGCGCGCTTGGGCAGGCTCGGACCGCTTCGGGCATCCGGTGCCCGACCTGCCGAAGTTTCGAGCGTTCCGCGGGCCAGTGCCGTCCGCCCAGCTTCGGAAACGCGCCCCGATGCGTCATAGTGGCGCAGTCCGGCGAGCTCGCGCTTACCCGCGCTTCAGCCCGGCATGGTAGGGTCCGCGGATGACCGAGAGCCTCGATCCCCGGCTGACCCCGGCCCGGCCGCACGTCGCCGATCTCCGCTTGCGGGACCGCATCGCGGCGGCGCGCTACGTTGCCGGCACGCCGCGGCGGGTGACATCGCCGTCGGCGCCGCTGCGCCGCGCGCCCGCCGCCGACGCGGGGCTCGACACCGAGGCGCTGCTGGGCGACGCGGTCGACCTCTACGACACGGCGGACGGCTTCGCCTTCGTGCAGCTCGCCCGCGACGGCTACGTCGGCTACCTGCCGGCCGAAAGCCTCGGTCCGGCCGATCCGGAGCCGACGCACCGCGTCACCGCCCTGCGTACCTTCCTGTATCCCGAGCCGGACCTGAAGCGGCCGGTCCTCGGCCATCTCAGCCTCGGCGCACGCCTCGCCGCGACGGGGGAGGCGGGCACCTACCTGGAGACGCCGGGCGGCTACGTGTTCGCCCGCCACTGCGCGCCCGTCGACGCGCGCGAGCCGGACTACGCCGCGACGGCCGCGCGGCTCGCCGGGACCCCCTATCTCTGGGGCGGCCGCACCAGCCTCGGGCTCGACTGCTCCGGCCTCGTGCAGCTCTGCCTCGACGCGGCGGGGCTGCCCTGCCCGCGCGACGCCGACATGCAGGAGCGGGCCCTCGGGCAGGCGCTGACGTTCGACCCCGCGCGCCCGGAGGTCGCGGGCCTGCGCCAGGGCGACTTCGTCTTCTGGCGCGGCCATGTCGGGCTGATGGTCGATCCCGAGACGCTGATCCACGCCAACGGCCACCACATGGCGGTCGCCGCGGAGCCGCTCGCCGGGGCGGTCGCCCGCATCGCGGCACACAGCTTCGGCGCCGTGACGGGGATCCGGCGGCTCTGAGGGAGCCGGCGCGGGTCCCATTCCCGCGGCAATCGTGCTACAGAGGGGCCACGGAGCGGCTCCGCTTCCCTCTTCCCGCCCGGTTCCTGGGCCAGTCCTGTTGACAGGACAGCCCCGCCCTCGCCACATCCCCCGCATGACCGCCGATATCGCGACCCCCGAGCCCGTCCCGGGCACCGCCGGCAAGCCGCCGCTGGAGATCCTGCTCTGCGCCCCGCGCGGCTTCTGCGCCGGCGTGGTGCGGGCCATCGACGTCGTGGAGCGGGCGCTCGCCATCTACGGGCCGCCCGTCTACGTCCGCCACGAGATCGTGCACAACAAGTACGTCGTGGAGAGCCTGAAGCGGAAGGGCGCCGTGTTCGTCCGCGAGCTCGACGAGGTGCCGGACGGCGGCGCCCCGGTGATCTTCTCCGCCCACGGCGTGGCCAAGACCGTGCCGGCCAACGCTGATTCGCGCGGGCTGACCACGATCGACGCCACCTGCCCGCTGGTGACCAAGGTCCACCGCGAGGCCGAGATCCACCACAAGCGCGGCCGCCACGTCCTGCTGGTCGGCCATTCCGGCCATCCCGAGGTGGTGGGCACGATGGGCCAGCTGCCCAAGGGCTCGATCACCCTCGTGGAGGATCTCGAGCAGATCGCGGCCCTGACCCCGGACAATCCCGACAACCTCGCCTGGGTCACCCAGACGACCCTGTCGGTGGACGACACCCGGCACATCGTCGACGCCCTGAAGAAGAAGTTCCCGAACATCACCGGGCCGCACAAGGACGACATCTGCTACGCCACCACCAACCGCCAGGAGGCGGTGAAGCAGGTGGCGCCGCTGGTCGACGCCCTGATCGTGGTCGGCTCCTCGAACTCGTCGAACTCGCAGCGCCTGCGCGAGGTCGCCGAGCGCGTCGGCTGCCCGATCACCCGCCTCGTGCTCCGCGCCGAGGAGATCGACTGGCCGGCCTTCGAGGGCATCCGCAAGCTCGGCCTCACGGCCGGCGCCTCGGCCCCCGAGGTCCTGGTCGAGGAGATCATCGACGCCTTCGCGGCCCGCTACGACGTGATGGTCGACACGGTCTCGACCGTGATCGAGGACATGGTCTTCCCGCTGCCGCGGGAGCTGCGCAGTGAGGCCGCCGAGTAGGCGGTCCGGTCCGACAGCGCCGACGCCCCGGGCTCGGGGCGCGCGGCAGGCTTTATGCGGGGGCGCTTCGGCGCCCCTTGCCGTATCGAACTTCCGACATCAGAGCGCAGACACGTGGCCGTCTACACCGAGGTATCCGACGCGGCGCTCGCCGAGTTCCTGTCCGCCTACGCGATCGGCAGCCTGCTCTCCTTCAAGGGCATCGCGGAGGGCGTCGAGAACTCGAACTTCTTCCTGCACACGACTGAGGGCGCCTACATCCTGACGCTCTACGAGAAGCGCGTCCGGGAACAGGACCTGCCGTTCTTCATCGGGCTGATGGAGCACCTCTCGGCCCGCGGCCTCGCCTGCCCGCAGCCCGTGCGCGACCGGGCCGGCCAGGCCCTCGGCCAGCTCTGCGGCCGGCCCGCCGCCATCGTGAGCTTCCTGGAGGGGGTCTCGGTCAAGGCGCCGGGCGTCGAGCATTGCCGGGAACTCGGCCGGGCCCTCGCGGAGCTGCACGCCGCCGGCCGGGACTTCCCGATGGTGCGGGACAACAATCTCTCGGTGTCCGCGTGGCGCCCGCTCTTCGCGCAGGCCGAGGCCCAGGCCGATTCGGTCGAGCCCGGCCTCGCGGCGCGCACCCGGTCGGACCTCGCCGTCCTGGAGGCGCACTGGCCCCGGGACCTGCCGGGCGGCGTGATCCACGCGGACCTGTTCACCGACAACGTCTTCTTCATCGGCGACGCGCTGTCGGGCCTGATCGACTTCTACTTCGCATGCACGGACGCCTTCGCGTACGACCTCGCGGTCTGCCTGAACGCGTGGTGCTTCGACCCCGACGGCACCTTCCACCGCGACATGGCCGCCGCGCTGATCGCCGGCTACGAGGCCGTGCGGCCCCTGGAGGCCGCCGAGGTCGCGGCCCTGCCGATCCTGTGCCGGGGCGCCGCGCTCCGCTTCATGCTCACCCGGCTGGTCGACTGGCTGAACGTGCCCCCGGGCGCCCTGGTAAAGCCGAAGGACCCGCGGGAATTCGATCGCCGGCTCACCTTTCACCGCCAGGCGCGGGACGCCCGCGATTACGGCCGGGCGGGCTGAGACGCGGATGAGCCGGCGACCCGCTGGACAACCGGGTCGATCCATCCGCCACGACCGGTTTGACAGGGCCGAACCCCGTCACCGGGAGCGCAGCGACGTGACCCAAGGTGGCGCGACGCTCGTCGCCGTGGCGCTACCCTGGATCGCTTCTCTGCACGCGCACTGACGGCTGGGGCGCAGGGGGCGGCAGGCGGCCGCACCGCTTCGGGAAGGGGAGGCGCGAAACCGCCGACCCTCGCGTTCGAACGAATCGTCGGGCCGCTCAGTCGGTCTCGCCGTCCAGACCCAGCCAGTGGCGGCCGTCGCGGGCGAGCAGCGCGTCGGCCTCCGTCGGGCCGGCGCTGCCCGCGGGGTAGAAGTTCACCTCCGCCTGCGGCCAGCCCTTGAGCAGGGGATCGACCGCGGCCCAGCCGGCCTCGATGTTGTCGGCGCGCTGGAACAGCGTCGCGTCGCCGGTCATGCAATCGTAGAGCAGCGTCTCGTAGCCGACATTCGGCCGGTCGGCGAAGAAGTCCTTGTAGCGGAAGCCGGAGCGCACCCGGCCGATCTTCATCTGCGGCCCCGGCACCTTGACGTTGAACTCCGTGCTGACCCCGTGATCGGGATCGATCTGGATCCGCATCACGGTGGGCGCGAGGTCGGCCGTGGGGGTGTCCTCGAACATCTTGAACGGCGCCGGCTTGAACAGCACCGCGATCTCGGTGCGCCGCCCGGTCATGCGCTTGCCGGTGCGGACGTAGAACGGCACGCCGGCCCAGCGCCAGTTCTCGATGTTGAGCTTCAGGGCGATGTAGGTCTCGGTGACCGAGTCCTTCGCCACGTGCGGCTCGTCCCGGTAGGCGGGCACGGCGCGCCCCTCCGATGTGCCGGCCGTGTACTGGCCGCGCACCGCGTCCTCGAGCGGGATCGGCTTCACGGCCTCGGCGAGCTTGGCCTTCTCGGTGCGCACGGCCTCCGCGTCGAAGGAGTTCGGCGGCTCCATGGCGACCATGCAGAGCAGCTGGAACATGTGGTTCGGCACCATGTCGCGCAGCGCCCCGGTCGGCTCGTAGAAGCCGCCCCGCTCCTCGACGCCCACGGTCTCGGCCGCCGTGATCTGGATGCTGTCGATGTATTCCCGCCGCCAGACCGGCTCCAGCAGGCCGTTGGCGAAGCGGAACGCCATGATCGACTGCACGGTCTCCTTACCCAGGAAGTGGTCGATCCGGTAGAACTGGCTCTCGTCGCCCTGGCGGAGGATGCGGGCGTTCAACTCCCGGGCCGAGGCGAGATCGGAGCCGAACGGCTTCTCGATGACCACGCGGCGGAAGGTGTCGCCCTCCTGCTTGAGCAGGCCGGCCTGGCCGAGCCCGTCCACGATCGTCCCGAAGAAGCGCGCCGCCACCGCGCAGTAGAACACCGCGCTGCCGGTGACCCGCTGCTTCACGGCCGCGTAGGTCTCGGGCTTCTCGAAATCGCCCTTGAGGTAGTGGAGCCGGTCCCGGATGAAGCTCCAGCTCTTCGGGTCGATGTGGTCGGCGTGGAACTCCGAGGTCGGGTCCTTGCTGAACGCCTCCAGGGTCTGGGTGAGATTCTCGCGGAGCGATTCGTCCGTCCCGTCATTGTGATCGATGCCGAGGATCGAGAAGCCCTCGGACAGCAGGCCGGCGCCGGCGAGGTTGTAGAGCGAGGGCATCAGCAGGCGCTTGGTGAGGTCGCCGCCGGCCCCGAAGATCACCAGCGTGCAGGGCGGCGCCGGCTGCGTGCCGCAGGCTGCCGTGTCCTTGAGGGCTGTCGTCGGCTCGGCCATCCCTGACTCCCGTGTGGCTGCACTGCACCAAACCGGCCTGACAACCCGCCGCGGCGAGGCCCGTTCCGGTACCCGCTGGGCTATGCTGCGCCGAGGCTAGGATCAAGGAACCCCGCATGCATACCCATTCCCTCGAGCCCTGGGCCCACAGCCACGTCTTCCTGGGCGACCGGCACGATCGGCACGCCCGCCGGACCTGGGCGGTGGTCGCGCTCACGGCCGTCACGATGGTGGCGGAGATCGCCGGCGGCACGTGGCTCGGCTCGATGGCGCTGGTCGCCGACGGCTGGCACATGTCGACCCACGCGGCGGCCCTGGGCGTCGCGGCGCTCGCCTACCACTTCGCCCGGCGCCACGCGGACGACCCCCGCTTCAGCTTCGGCACCGGCAAGTTCGGCGACCTCGCGGCCTTCGCCAGCGCGCTGCTGCTCGGCCTGATCGCCCTGCTGATCGGCGCCGAGAGCCTCGACCGGCTGCTGCATCCGGTGGCGATCGGCTTCGGTCAGGCGATCCCGATCGCCGTGCTGGGGCTCGCCGTGAACCTCGCGAGCGTCTGGCTGCTGCACGACGACCACGACGACCACGGCCACGACGACCACGCTCACCATCACGGAGGCCACGCGCACGGAGGTCACGCGCACGCGGGCCACGCGCATGGCGGCCACGGCGGCCACGACACGAACTTCCGGGCCGCCTACGTCCACGTCCTGGCCGACACGCTGACGTCGGTCCTGGCCATCGCGGCGCTGCTCGGCGGGCGCTATCTCGGCCTCGCCTGGCTCGACCCGGCCATGGGCCTCGTCGGCACCGCGGTGATCCTGGCGTGGTCGTGGAGCCTGCTGCGGACGGCCGCCCTCGTGCTCCTCGACGCGCGGCCCTCGCCGGCGGCCACCCGGGAAATCCGGGAGCGCCTGGAGATCGGTGGCGACCGGGTCAGCGACCTGCATCTCTGGCGGGTCGGGCCGGGCCACCGGGCCGCCGTGATCGCCCTCGTCAGCGACGATCCGCAGCCGCCCGCCCACTACAAGGCGCGCCTCGCCGGTGTGAAGGGCCTGAGCCACGTCACCGTCGAGGTCCAGCCCTGCGGGGGGCACGCGGCGGCGGCCTGAAGGTCCCGCGCGGGCGCTCGGCCCGGCGGCCGCTACTCGTCGGGGCGGACCGCCTGGCCGCCCCGGTCGATCGGCAGGCTCGGGCCCTTCAGCTCGGAATCGCTTGGCAGGGCGCGCACGTCCCAGCCGCCGCCGAGCGCCCGGATCAGCGTGACCGCCGCGGTGAAGCGGTTCAGTCGCACCTGAAGGGCGTTGACCTCGTTGTTCACGAGCAGGTTCTGCGCGGTCACCACCGTGGTGAAGTTCTGGGTGCCGGCCCGGTACTCGTTGAGGGTGATCTCCACGGCCTTGCGCGACAGGTCCACGGCGGTGTCCTGCGCCCCCTGCTGCTGGCCGAGGATGCGCAAAGCCGCCATCTGGTTCTCGACCTCCGCGAAGGCGGCCAGCACCACCTGCCGGTAATTGGCCACCGCCGCGTCGTAGCCGGCCTCGGCCGAGCGCAGCGCCGCGGTGCGGGCGCCGCCGTCGAACAGCACCTCGCTGCCGGAGGCCGCCACCGACCAGACCTGGTTGGCCGCCGAGAGCAGGCCGTTGCGGGTCGCCCCCGAGATGCCGCCCTGGGCCGAGATCGTCACGGTCGGGAAGAAGGCCGCCACCGCCACGCCGATGCGCTCGCTCTGCGCCTGGACGAGGCGCTCGGCCTGGGCCACGTCGGGCCGCCGCTCCAGCAGGTCGCCGGGGATGCCCACCGGCACGCCCGGCGGGCTGCGCCCGATGCCGGATACCGGGATCGACACCTCGGAGGGCGGGCGACCGATCAGGGTGGCGATGGCGTTGACGAACTGCACCCGGGTCAGGCGCACCGCGATGGCCTGGGCCTGGATGGTCTGGACCTGGGTCTGCGCGGTGATCACGTCGGAGCGCGCCGCGACCCCGGCGGCGTACTGGTTCTCGGTGATCGCCAGGGTCCTCTTGAAGTTCTCGACGTTCTCATCGAGCACCTTCTGGAGGGAATCGGCGTAGCGCACCGTCAGGTAGTCGGCCGCGATCTCCGCCTGGATGCTCAGGCGGGTCAGCGCGATCGTGGCGGCGTCGGACTGCGCCAGGGCCGCCTCGCTCTCGATGGTGCGGCGCGTGCCGCCGAACAGGTCGAGCTCCCAGCTCGCTTGGCCCAGCAGCGCCACGTTGGTGCGCGTGGCGGTGCCGCTGCCGGTCCGGGTGATGCTCGGCGCGCCGATCACCGTCGGGTACAGGGCCGCCTGCGCGGAGGCGACGAGCGCCCGCGCCTGCCGATAATTCGCCACCGCCTGCCGGAGGGACTGGTTGTCGACGTCGACGAGGCGGATCAGCCGGTCGAGGGTCGGGTCCTTGAACACCCGCCACCAGTCGCCGCGCTCGACCGCGTCGCTCGGCCGGGCCTCGCGCCAGCCCTTCTTCCGCGCCGCGACGTAGGCCGGGCTGTCCTCCCGGACACCGCCCTGCTTGTAGGCCAGCGGCGTCTCCACGGAGGGTCGGGTGTAGTCCGGGCCGACCACGCAGCCGGCGAGGAGCGGGGCGGCGAGGAGGAGGGATGCGAGGGTGCGGAGCCGTTGATGGGTAAAAAGCGCACCGCCCACCCTGAACCTCATCCTGAGGTGCCGGAGCGTAGCGGAGGCCTCGAAGGAGCCCTCCAGGAATCGCGCGCCTGGCTGGAGTCCTCCTTCGAGGCTGCTGCGCGGCACCTCAGGATGAGGAGGTGGGTTGGAGGAACCCCCGCGCGCGATCGCGGCCGCCGCTGTTTCACGTGAAACCTTAACCATCACTCTCCGGCCGGCAGCGCCGCTTCTCCGCTCCGCCCGCCGCGCCTGCGCCGGTTGAGCACCCTGTGCCGGAGGCGATCGAGGGTGAGGTAGACGACGGGGGTGGTGTAGAGGGTCAGGATCTGGCTCACAATCAGCCCGCCGACGATGGCGATGCCCAGCGGGCGGCGCAGCTCCGCGCCCTCGCCGTTGGCCAGGATCAGCGGCACGGCGCCGAGCATGGCGGCCAGCGTCGTCATCATGATCGGCCGGAAGCGCAGGAGACAGGCCTCGCGGATCGCGTCCACGGGATTCGCGGCCCGGGTCCGCTCCGCGTCGATCGCCACGTCGATCATCATGATCGCGTTCTTCTTCACGATGCCGATGAGCAGGAACACCGCGATCAGCGCGATGATGGTGAAGTCGGTGCCCGTCACCAGCAGGGCCAGCACCGCGCCGACGCCGGCCGAGGGCAGGGTCGAGAGGATCGTCAGCGGGTGCACGAAGCTCTCGTAGAGGATCCCCAGCACCGCGTAGACCGCCAGGATCGCCGCCAGGATCAGCAGCGGCTGCCGCGACGCGGAGGCGACGTAGTTCTTGGCCGCGCCGGCATACTCGCCGTGGATCGTGGCGGGCAGCTGCAGGGAGGCCATGGCCCGGTCGATGGCGTCGGTGGCGTCCGACAGGCTCTTGCCCGGGGCGAGGTTGAACGAGATCGTGGTCGCCACGAACAGGCCCTGGTGGCTCACCTGCACGGGGGCGCTGCCGGGCTCGATCCGCGCGAAGGCCGAGAGCGGCACCATCGTCTCCTTGGCGGCCGAGACCGGCGCGCTCGACGAGGCGCCGCCCTTGCTCGCCGCGATGGCGTTGGCGGAGGCGTTGCGGGCCGAGTCGGACGCGATGGCGGCGGCGTTCGAGGCGGTGTCGGCCGTGCTGGCGGAAGCGGCGGCGGCCGCCGCCGCGACGGCGCCCGCGGTGCCCGAGCCGCCGACGGCGCCGGAGCCCGTGGCGACGCCGGTCGCGGCGCTCGCCGACGACCCGCTGCCCGGGCTGCTGGTGCCGGTCGCCGCGTTGGTGTTGACGGTCCCACCCGCCGCCACCGTGCCGGCGACCGCGTTGGTGGTGGCCGAGCCCGGCGCGTTGCCGCCCGAGGTCGAGACGTAGATCTGCTTGAGCGTCTCCGGCGTCTCCAGGTAGCGCGGCGCGATCTCCATCACGACGTGGTACTGGTTCAGCGGGTTGTAGATCGTCGAGACCTGGCGCTGGCCGAAGGCGTCGTAGAGGGTGTTGTCGATCTTGTTCGGCGTGATGCCGTAGCGGAACGCGGTCGCCCGGTCGATCACGACCCGGCTCTCCAACCCGCCCTCCTGCTGGTCTGAGGTCACGTCCGCGAAGGTCGGGTCCTTCTGCAGGGCCGCCACCAGCTTCGGGGCGGCGGCGAACAGCTCCTCGGCCGTGTCGCCCTGGAGGGTGTACTGGTACTGGGCGAAGCTCTGGCGGCCGCCCATCTGCAGGTCCTGGCGGGGGAAGACGTAGAGGCGCGCGCCCGCGACCTGCGCGAGCTTCGGCCGCAGCCGCGCCATCACGGCCGAGATCGGCGCCCGCTCGTTGAGCGGCTTCAGGCCGACGAAGACGTTGGCCGAGTTGGTGCCGCGGCCGCCCGTGAAGCCGACGACGCTCTCGACCGCCGGATCCGCCCCGACGATCGCGGTCGCCTGCGTGAGCTTCTTCTCCATCGACTGGAACGAGATGCGCTGGTCGGCCTGGATGCCGCCCATCATCTGCCCGGTATCCTGCTCGGGGAAGAAGCCCTTCGGGACGATGATGTAGAGGTAGACGTTGAGCCCGACCGTGGCGAGCAGGCTCAGCAGGACGAGGCGCGGATGGGCGAGCGCCACCTCCAGCGTCCGCGCGTAGGCCCCGAGCAGCCGGGCGAAGCCGCCCTCCAGAATCCGGATCAGCAGGTTCGGCCGGCGGCCGGCCGGCGGTTCGCCATTGGGGCCATGCCCCTCGGCCCGGAGCAGCCGGGCACACATCATCGGCGTGGTCGTGAGCGAGAGCACCAAGGAAATCAGGATCGACAGCGACAGGGTCACCGAAAATTCCTGGAAGATGCGGCCGACGAGGCCGCCCATCAGCAGGATCGGCAGGAACACCGCGATGAGTGACAGGCTCATCGAGATCACCGTGAACCCGACCTCCCGCGCGCCGATCAGCGCCGCCTGGAGCCGGGGCTTGCCCTCCTCGATGTGCCGCTGGACGTTCTCCAGCACCACGATGGCGTCGTCGACCACGAAGCCGGTGCCGATGATCAGCGCGGTCAGCGACAGGATGTTGAGCGAGTAGCCGAGCAGATACATCGCCGAGAAGGTGCCGACGATCGAGATCGGCACGGCGACCGCCGGGATCAGCGTGGCCCGCCAGGAGCGCAGGAAGCCGTACACCACCAGGATGACGAGGCCGACCGCCACCAGCAGCGTCTCCTCGGTGGCCGCGAGGGAGGCGCGGATCGTGGCGCTGCGATCGCCGGTGAGCTTGATGTCGATGCCGCCGGGCAGGGAGGCGGTGATCTGCGGCAGCGCCTCCTTCACGGCGTTGATGGTCTCGACCACGTTGGCGCCGGGCTGCTTGTAGACGAACAGCAGCACGCCCGGCTTGCCGTTGACGATGCCGAGGTTGCGCTTGTCCTCGACCCCGTCGAGCACCTGCCCGACATCGGTGAGCTTCACCGCGGCGCCGTTGCGGTAGGCCACGATGATGTCGCGGTAATCGGCGGCCTTGCGGCCCTGGTCGTTGGCGTAGAGCTGGTAGCGGCGGTCGCCCGCGTCGATCTCGCCCTTGGGCGAGTTCGCGTTCGCGGAGGCGAGCGCGGCCCGGATGCCCTCGAGGCCGATGCCGTAGTTGAACAGGGCCGTGGGATCGAGCTCGACCCGCACCGCCGGCAGGGACGAGCCGCCGATATCGACGTTGCCGACGCCCGGCAGCTGCGACAGCTTCTGCTGCACCACGGTGGCGGCGGAATCGTAGACCTGGCCGCGGGTCAGCGTCTCCGAGGTCATGCCGAGGATGATGATCGGCGTGTCGGCGGGGTTGAACTTCCGGTAGGTCGGGTTCTGCCGGAGCGACGCGGGCAGGTCGGCGCGCGCCGCGTTGATGGCGGCCTGGACGTCGCGGGCCGCGCCGTCGATGTCGCGGTTGAGGCCGAACAGCAGCACGATCCGGGTCGAGCCGAGGGAGTTCGTGGACGTCATCTCGTTGACGTCCGCGATGGCGCCGAGCCGCCGCTCCAGGGGCGCCGCCACGGTGGTGGCCATAGTGTCGGGCGAGGCGCCGGCCATCTGGGCCTGGACGAGGATCACCGGGAAGTCGATCTGCGGCAGCGGCGCCACCGGCAGCTTCAGGAAGGCGAACAGCCCGGCGAGCAGCACGCCGATCGTGAGCAGCGTGGTCGCCACCGGCCGCCGGATGAACGGCTCGGAGATGTTCACGGGAGCGCCTCGCCGGGCGCGAGATCCGGCCCCCGCCGCCCCGAGATCCGCCGCTCCAGCCGGTCGAAGGCCAGGTAGATCACCGGCGTGGTGAACAGCGTCAGCACCTGGCTGACGATCAGGCCGCCCGCGATGCAGATGCCGAGCGGCTGGCGCAACTCGGAGCCGACGCCGGTGCCGAGGATCAGCGGCACCGCGGCGAAGAGCGCCGCCAGCGTCGTCATCAGGATCGGCCGGAAGCGCAGCAGGCAGGCCTGGAAGATCGCCTCGCGGGGCTCGAGCCCGTCCTCGCGCTCCGCCTGGAGCGCGAAGTCGATCATCATGATGGCGTTCTTCTTCACGATGCCGATCAGCAGCACGATGCCGATCACCGCGATGATATCGAGCGACAGGCCGAACAGCATCAGGCCGAGCAGCGCCCCGATCCCCGCCGACGGCAGGGTCGAGAGGATCGTGATCGGGTGGATGAAGCTCTCGTAGAGCACGCCCAGCACGATGTAGACCGTGACGATCGCCGCCAGGACCAGGAACAGCTCGTTGCCGAGCGCCGACTGGAAGGCGAAGACCGAGCCCTGCGGCACCACCCGGAACGAGGGCGGCAGCCCGATCTCGGCCTTGACCTTGTCGATCGCCTCGACCGCCTGCCCCAGCGCCGCGCCGGGGGCGAGGTTGAACGACACGGTGGTGGCCGGGAACTGGCCGAGATGGGAGATCAGCAGCGGCGCCCGCCGCTCGCTGATCCGCGCGACCGCCGAGAGCGGCACCTGCCCGTTGGTCGCCGTGGAGGAGGGCAGGTAGATCGCGTCGAGGCTGCGGAGCGTCGTGTGCAGCTTCGGGTCGGCCTCCAGGATCACCCGGTACTGGTTGGACTGGGTGAAGATCGTCGAGATGATCCGCTGGCCGAAGGCGTCGTAGAGGGCGTTGTCGATCGTCGCCGGGGTGATGCCGTAGCGGCCGGCGGTCGGTCGGTCGATGGTCACGTAGGCGGCGAGCCCCTGGCCCTGGTGGTCGCTCGCCACGTCGGTGACCACGGGCGACTTCGCCAGCGCCTCGGTGAAACGCGGCACCCAGGTCTCGAAATCGTCGATGTTCGGGCTCTCCAGGATCACCTGGTACTGGGTCGCCGAGACCGCCGTGTCGATGGTCAGGTCCTGGACCGGCTGCATGTAGAGCCGCATGCCGGGCTGGTTCGCGGTGGCCGCCGAGATTCGCCGGATGATCGCGCTCGCCGTCGCGGTGCGCGCGTCCCGGGGCTTCAGGTTGATCAGCATCCGGCCGGAATTGAGCGTGACATTCTGGCCGTCGACCCCGATGAACGACGACAGGCTCGCCACGTCCGGGTCCTTGAGGACGATCTCGGCCATCCGCTGCTGGCGCTCGGCCATGGCGGCGTAGGAGACCGACTGGTCGGCCTGGGTGATGCCCTGGATGACGCCCGTGTCCTGCACGGGGAAGAAGCCCTTCGGGATCACCGCGAACAGGTAGATCGTGAGCCCGAGCGTGCCGAGCGCCACCAGCAGGGTCAGGCCCTGGTGGTTCAGGACGACCCGCAGGGAGCGGCCGTAGGACTCGATCGTGCCGTCGATGGCGCGCCGGCCGAGGCGGGAGAGGACGCCCTCGCGGCGGCGGTGACCGGCTTCCGGGACGTGCTTCAGGAGCCGCGCGCACAGCATCGGCACCAGCGTCAGCGAGACCACCGCCGAGATGATGATCGTGGCCGCCAGCGTGATGGCGAATTCGTGGAACAGCCGCCCGACCACGTCGCCCATGAACAGGAGCGGGATCAGCACGGCGATCAGCGAGACGGTCAGCGAGATGATGGTGAAGCCGATCTCGCGGGAGCCCTTGAGCGCCGCCTCCAGGGGCGAGTCGCCCGCCTCCACGTGCCGGGCGATGTTCTCGATCACCACGATGGCGTCGTCGACCACGAAGCCGGTGGCGATGGTGAGCGCCATCAGCGACAGGTTGTCGAGGGAGAAGCCGTACAGGTCCATGACCGACAGGGCGCCGACCAGCGATAGCGGCACCGACAGGCTCGGGATCAGGGTCGCCGACAGGCTGCGCAGGAACAGGAAGATCACCAAGACGACCAGCGCGATGGCGAGGCCGAGCTCGAACTGCACGTCCTCCACGGAGGCGCGGATCGTGGTGGTCCGGTCGGTGAGCGGCGCCACCGCGACGGCGGCCGGCAGGCTCGCCTGGAGCTGCGGCAGCAGCGACTTGATCTTGTCGACGGTCGCGATGACGTTGGCGCCGGGCTGGCGCTGGATGTTCAGGATGACCGCCGGCGTCGCGTCCGCCCAGGCGCCGAGCTTGGTGTTCTCCGGCCCCTCGACCACGTCGGCCACCTCCGAGAGCATCACCGGGGCGCCGTTGCGGTAGGCGATGATCGCCGCGTCGTAGGCCTTCGGGTCGCGGATCTGGTCGTTGGCGTTGATCGCGTAGGACTGCTTCGGCCCGTCGATCGTGCCCTTCGGCGTGTTGACGTTGAGGTTGGTGATGGTGGTGCGCAGGTCGTCGATGTTGAGCCCGTAGGCGGCGAGCGCCCGCGCGTTGAACCGCACCCGCACGGCCGGGCGCTGGCCGCCCGAGATGCTCACGAGGCCGACGCCCGCCACCTGGCTGATCTTCTGCGCGAGGCGCGACTCGGCGAGGTCGCGCACCTGGGTGAGCGGCAGGGTCTTGGAGGTGAGCGCCAGCGTCAGGACCGGCGCGTCGGCCGGGTTGACCTTGGCGTAGATCGGCGGCGCCGGCAGGTCGGAGGGCAGGAGGTTGCCGGCGGCGTTGATCGCCGCCTGGACCTGCTGCTCGGCGATGTCCAGCGGCAGGTCCAGGCTGAACTGCAGGGTGATGACCGAGGCGCCCGCGGAGGATTGCGAGGTCATCTGGTTGAGGTTGGCGAGCTGGCCGAACTGCCGCTCCAGCGGCGCCGTCACCGAGGAGGTCATCACCTCGGGGCTGGCGCCGGGATAGAAGGTCTGGACCTGGATCGTCGGGTAATCGACCGCCGGCAGCGCCGAGACGGGCAGGTTCAGGTACGACACGCCGCCGACGATCAGGATCGCCAGCATCAGCAGCGTCGTGGCCACCGGTCGCAGGATGAACAGGCGGGACGGGTTCATGACGCGCTCCCGTTATCCCTTCCCCCGCGGAGGGGGGAGAGGGAGCGTCGCGCCAGAGTTGTCCTCACTGCGCCTGACGGCGCCGGTGCCGACGACCGCCCTCCGCTGTCCCTTGGGAATCCGCCGCCGCGTCGGCCGGCGCGGCGGGCTTCACCTCCCCCTTGCCGTCAGCTTTGCCGTCCGGCTTCGCCGCCGCGGCCTTGCCGTCGCCGGCCGCCGCCGGCGCGCCCTCGGTGATGCGCACCGGCGCGCCGTCCTTCAGCCGGTCGGTGCCGTCCGTGACGACGCGGTCACCCGGGTTCAGCCCGGAGACCACCACCGTGTGGGTCCCGTCAGTCTCGCCGGTCTTGATCGGCCGGACCGTGACCTTGCTGTCCCCGTCCATCAGGTAGACGTAGGTGCCGGGCGTACCCTGGAGCAGGCTGGAATTCGGCACCAGCGTCGCGCCCCGCACCGTGTCGACGGTCAGCTTGGCGTTGACGAACTGGTTCGGGAACAGCTCCTCGTCGGAATTGTCGAACAGCGCGCGCAGCTTCACCGTGCCGGTGGTCGTGTCGATCTGGTTGTCGACCGTGTCGAGGCGGCCGGTGGCGATCTCGTGGGCGTCGCCGCGGTCGTAGGCCCGCACGGTGAGCTTCGCGCCCGCCCGCACCTGCCGCATCACCCGCGACACGTCGTCCTCCGGCAGGGTGAACACCACCGAGATCGGGTGGAGCTGGGTCACCACCACGATCGCCGTGGAGGCGGCCGAGATGTAGTTGCCCTGGTCGACCTGGCGCAGGCCGACGCGGCCGTCCACCGGCGAGACGATGTGCGTATAGGCGATGTTGAGTTTCTGCTGGTCGACGAGCGCCTGGTCGGCCGCGACCGTGCCCTCGTTCTGCTTCACCAGGGCGGCCTGCGTGTCGACGTTCTGCTTCGAGATCGAGTCCTGCCGGTTCAGCGTCTGGTAGCGCTGCAGGTCGAGCTTCGAGTTCTGGAGCAGCGCCTGGTCGCGGGCGAGCTGGCCCTGGTACTGCGCGAGCAGCGCCTCGTAGGGGCGGGAATCGATCCGGGCGAGCTCGTCGCCCGCCTTCACGTTCTGGCCCTCCCGGAACTGCACCTGCGTGAGGTAGCCGCTGATCTGCGACTTCACCGTCACGGTGGCGAGCGGCGTCACGGTGCCGAGGCCCTGCAGCACCACCGGCATGTCGCCGGTCGTGGCGCTGGCGATGCCCACCGCCTGCGGCATGTCGGCCCCGCCGCGCCGGCCGCCGTGGCCGCCGGTGTGATGCGCCGTCGCCGGCTCGGCGCCCTTGCCGGTGCGCGCCTCGTACCAGCGGTGGCCGATCGCCCCGGCGCCGGCGAGCAGCACTAGGAACACGAGCCAGCGGATCGGGCGGAAGCGCCGCGTCCGGACCTCGCGCGCGGGCGCCTCGCCGGGCTGGTAGGCGCGGGCCGTGTCGGTCCGGATCGGTGAACTCTCGTTCATGCCTGACTAGAGCACAGGACGGTCGTCTGCGCGAC
The DNA here is from genome assembly GCF_900116245.1 of Methylobacterium sp. yr668. Taxonomy (NCBI): domain Bacteria; kingdom Pseudomonadati; phylum Pseudomonadota; class Alphaproteobacteria; order Hyphomicrobiales; family Methylobacteriaceae; genus Methylobacterium; species Methylobacterium sp. yr668. Next base: position 80,521 of record NZ_FOZY01000011.1, read on the forward strand.
CGGCGGCACCCTATCCCTCGCTGTCCAAGCCCCCATGCCGCCCCCGGAACGCCGCGTCCCGGAAGCCCGTCCTGAAGCCGCCCGGTCCCGCGGGACCCGACGGCTCCGATCCCGTGTACGGGAGCGTAAGCCCATAAAGCTGTCCGGGCCCCGAACGGCTCCTTACCGCGGCGTCATGGACACCCGCGGCCGCGCCGCTCGCGCACCTCGCGGCGCCCTCCACCGGTGCCCGGTCAATGCGCCGTCACTAGGGCGGCGACGTTTCACTCGTGTTGCTGGGGCCCGCCGGACGCGTCCGGTACCGCATAAGCGCGCAGCACCGCCCGGAACGCGGGATCGACCGGGGTGACGGCCACGGCGCGGCGCAGGCCGAGTCCGAGGCCGCCGATCAGCAGCGCCAGCACCAGGCAGCCGAGGAACGCGCGTGAGGAAGGCCGCATCGTCGTATCCGGTGGCCGACCCAGCGAGCGGGGCGTGAGCGGGTGCGGCCGCGTCCGGACATGCCGAAAGGGCCACCGACCCGCAAGTCGATGGCCCTTCTGGGGACCGGAGCGGCGCCCCGCTGACGGAGCGAGGGGGCGAAGCTCCGTCGGCGTGTGCGCCGCTCCGGCCGTGATCCGAACCTAAGAGACGGGTGATGAATGTCAACATTCGTCAGCAGGCCCCGGCGCGCCGGAGACCGGGTCTGTGCGACCGCGCACATTCCGCAACGCGCGACGGCCATGTTACAGGCCGGCGATGCCGAGACCCGCCATGCCGACTTTCTCGATGCCCGGCGCTGCGTGCCGTACTCCGTGCCGCGCCGCATGAGGTCCGCCGTCATCAACCCCGTCTTCGACGCGCTGCCCACGACCGTGTTCGAGACCATGTCGCGTCTCGCGCGGGTCCACAGTGCGATCAATCTCGGCCAGGGATTCCCGGACGATGCCGGGCCGGCGGATGTCCGCGAGCGGGGCGCGCGGGCGCTCCTGGACGGCTGGAACCAGTACCCGCCGATGATGGGCCTGCCGGCCCTGCGCGAGGCGGTCGCCGCCCATTACGCGCAGCACCAGGGCCTCGTCCTCGACCCGGAGACCGAGGTGATGGTCACCTCCGGGGCGACCGAGGCCCTGGCCGGTGCGCTCCTGGCGCTGATCGAGCCCGGCGACGAGGTCGTGCTGTTCGCGCCCATGTACGACGCCTACCTGCCCCTGGTCCGGCGGGCGGGCGGCGTACCGCGGATCGTGGCGCTTCGGCCCCCGGCCTTCCGCCTCGACGAGGCCGCGCTCGCGGAGGCTTTCGGGGCGCGGACCCGGGTCGTGGTGCTGAACAACCCCCTCAACCCGAGCGCCACCCTGTTCGCGCCCGAGGACCTCGACCTGCTCGCCCGCTACTGCCAGCGCTTCGACGTGACCGCCCTCTGCGACGAGGTCTGGGAGCACGTGGTGTTCGACGGCGCGCGCCACCGGCCGCTGATGGCGCTGCCCGGGATGCGGGAGCGGACCGTCAAGATCGGCTCGGCCGGCAAGATCTTCTCCCTCACCGGCTGGAAGGTCGGCTTCGTGATGGCCGATGCCCGGCTGATGCGCGGGCTCGCCAAGGCGCACCAGTTCCTGACCTTCACGACGCCCCCGAACCTCCAGGAGGCGGTGGCCTACGGGCTGGGCAAGCCGGCCCCGTGGTTCGAGGCGATGCGGGCCGGCTACGCCCGGTCCCGCGACCGGCTCGCGGACGGCCTGCGCGGCCTCGGCTTCACCGTGCTGCCGGCCCGGGCCACGTGGTTTCTCAACATCGACATCGCCGCCCGCGGCCACGCCGACGACGTGGCCTTCTGCGAGGCCCTGGTCACCCGTCACGGCGTCGCGGCGATCCCCGTGAGCGCCTTCTACCCGGACGCCTCCGTGCGCGGCCTCGTCCGGCTCTGCTTCGCCAAGGACGACGCGACCCTGGATGCGGCGCTCGACCGCATGCGCGGGCTCCCGGGGGCCGGGGCATGAGGGTCGGCTCGAGGGACGGCATGACGGGCAGCACGAGGGACCGCGCGCGCCGAGCGGGCGCCGTCCTTGCGGGGATCCCGGTGGGGGGCCACATCGTTGGGGACGATGGCTTCCCGACGGATCCCGACCATGGACTTCACCCAGGCTGCCCGGGCCGGGCGTTTCGCCCGTGCCGAGACCTTCCCCGGAGGCGAGACCCGCGCCGGTACCCGGCCCCCCTATCTGTCGGCGGATCTCGGACGGGAGGCGAGCCTCGCCCGGCTGGAGACGCTGGCCCACCTGATGGACACCGCCTTCGTCATCCCGGGCATCAACCGGCGGGTCGGGTTCGACGCGCTGATCGGCCTCGTGCCGGTGATCGGCGACCTGGCCGGCATGGTGATCTCGTCCTTCATCGTCTACGAGGCGAAGCGCCTCGGGGCGCCGCGCTGGCTGGTGGCCAGGATGGGCCTGAACGTGGCCTTCGACGGGCTGATCGGCGCCGTGCCGGTGGCGGGCGACCTGTTCGACGCCGCCTTCAAGGCCAACCGCCGCAACGTCCGGCTGCTGCGCCGCTGGCTGGAGCGCAGCGGCAACCTGCGTCCCACCGAGATCGACGGCACCGTGACCCGGCTCGACGGCTGAGCGTTCCCGGCCTCCGTCCCGCGGCCGACCGGTCGCGGGGCCGCCCGGATATCGGGGCGGCCGGCGCGCGCGCGACGCGGCTCGGGAGGCAGCACGGATGAACGAGGTCACGCGTCCCGGCGACAGCGAGGTCGTGCCCGCGCCGATGCCCGGCGCCCAGCCGCTGGTCCTGCGGCCGGACGAGGGCGCGCCGCCGCCGGTCCTGCCCGGGGCCGTCGGCCGGCGCGCTCGGCTGTCGCCGCTCAACCGGCGCCGCCTCGACAATTTCCGCCGCAACCGGCTCGGCTACGGATCGTTCGTGATCTTCACGGTCCTGTTCGTGCTCAGCCTGTTCGCGGAGTTCATCGCCAACGACCGCCCGATCGTGATGTCCTACAAGGGCGAGTGGCTGGTCCCGGTCTTGGTCGACTATCCGGAGGAGAAGTTCGGCGGCTTCCTCGCCACGACCGACTACCGCTCCCCCGAGATCCGCCGGGAGATCGCGGCGAACGGCTGGGCGTTGTGGCCGCCGATCCCGTACGCGTACAACACGATCAACGAGGACCTGCCGACGCCCTCGCCGTCGCCGCCGACCTGGATGCTCACGGACGCGCAGTGCAAGCCCGTCGCCGAGAAGCTCGGCGGCTCGACCTGCGCGGACATTCCCTGGCACTGGCTCGGCACCGACAACACCACGCGGGACGTGCTGGCGCGGGTGATCTACGGCTTCCGCATCTCGGTCCTGTTCGGTCTGATCCTGGCCGCGGTCTCGTCGGTGATCGGGGTCATCGCGGGGGCCGTGCAGGGCTATTTCGGCGGCTGGGTCGATCTCGCCTTCCAGCGCTTCATCGAGGTCTGGGGCGGCATCCCAACCCTCTACCTGATCATCATCATCTCGGCCTTCATCGCCCCGGGCTTCTTCGTCCTGCTCGGGATCATGCTGCTGTTCTCCTGGGTCGCGCTGGTGAGCGTGGTGCGCGCCGAGTTCCTGCGGGCGCGGAACTTCGAGTATGTCCGGGCCGCCCGGGCGCTGGGCCTGTCGAATATCCGGATCATGACAGTCCACCTGCTGCCGAACGCCATGGTGGCGACGCTGACCTTCCTGCCGTTCATCCTGAACGGCTCGATCACCACCCTGACCTCGCTCGACTTCCTCGGCTTCGGCCTGCCGCCGGGCTCGCCGTCCCTCGGAGAGCTTCTCGCGCAGGGCAAGGACAATCTGACCGCGCCGTGGCTCGGATTGACCGGTTTCCTGGTCATCGCCGTGATGTTGAGCCTGCTCGTCTTCGCCGGCGAGGCCGTGCGGGACGCCTTCGATCCGCGCAAGACTTTCGCCTGAGGCCGCGCGGGTTGCGAAAATGACGCAGGGCCTCGCCCCGCGCTCGCACAACTGTACGAAGATTGCGCATTGTGCCCGCACGACCGGGCGGCAATCGTATACGACCGTCTAGAGCCGGCCCCTGACCCGGGGGTAAAGGTCTCTGCCGGCTGCGAAAACCCGCTTCGAGGAAGCGACTAGCATTCGCCGGGCGGACACCGATAAAGCCTCTCAGAAGTGTCCATTAAGTGGCGCCAATGCAACCATACCCTGTAAGCCTCGCCGCGTGATGCAGAGTTAGACTTCGGTCTCATCACAGATAATTGTATGGCGCGGCTTGCATTTTTCGGACGCTGACTTAACTCGCGAAAAGTGGGGATCCCATCAGGCATTTGTGCCGAGGAACGAGAGAATGTCAGAAGCTGCGCCGACATCGCAATTGGATTTCATCGAGCGGACCGTGGACGTCGTCGCGGCCTACGTTTCCAACAACTCGCTGCCCTCGGCCGAATTGCCGGCCCTGATCGCGAGCATCCACGAGGCGCTGAACACGATCGGGGCCGGCCCCGTCGCTCCGGCGACCGAGAGCGTCGAGCGGCCGACGCCCGCCCAGATCCGCAAGTCGATCCGTCCCGACGGGCTGGTCAGCTTCATCGACGGGAAGTCGTACAAGACGCTGAAGCGTCACCTGACCAAGCACGGTCTCGATCCGCAGACCTACCGCGAGCGCTACGGCCTGCCGGCCGATTACCCGACCACTTCGGCGAACTACTCGGCGCAGCGCTCGGCGCTCGCCAAGAGCCTCGGCCTCGGCCAGCCGGGCCGGTCCCCGGCGTCCGACAAGGCCGCCGCCGAGGAGGAGGCTGCCGCCCCCGCCTCCGCCCCTGCCTCCGGTCGCCGCAAGACCGCCGCGACCAAGACCCGGGCGAGCCGCAAGGTCGAGGCCGCCTGAGCGCGGCCGCGAGGCCCGGACGGGGGCGGGCGATCGGAGACGATCGCGCCCGCACCGGTCCGGACTTGTTCGCCAGACCTGTTGGCCGGGCTCTCGGCCAAGCTCTCGGCCGGACCCCGCGCGCGGCGCGGCTCAGGCCGCGAGGCGCCCGTCCAGCGGGAACACCTTGGCGGGGTTCAGCATCCAGTCCGGATCGAACACCGCCTTGACCCGCATCTGCTGCTCGAGATCGACCTGGTCGTACTGGAAGCGCATCAACTCGCGCTTCTCGATGCCGACCCCGTGCTCGCCGGTGAGGCAGCCGCCGACCTCGACGCAGAGCTTCAGGATCTCGTCGCCCGCGGCCTCGGCCTTCTGCAATTCGCCGGGCGTGTTGATGTCGAACAGGATCAGCGGGTGCAGGTTGCCGTCGCCCGCGTGGAACACGTTGGCGACGCGCAGGCCCTTCTCGGCGCAGATGGCGCCGATCCGCTCCAGCACCGGCCCGAGCTGGCCGGTGGGGATCGTCCCGTCCATGCAGATGTAGTCGGAGATCCGGCCGGTGGCGCCGAAGGCCGACTTGCGGCCCTTCCAGATCGCGGCCGATTCCGCCTCCGAGCGCGAGACGCGCAGGCTGGTCGGTCGAAAATCCCGGGCGATCATCTCGATCCGCGCCAGCATCGCGTCGCACTCGGCGTCCGAGCCCTCGACCTCGATGATCAGCATCGCCTCGGCGTCGCGCGGGTAGCCGGCCTGGGCGAAGTCCTCGGTGATGAGGATCGCCTCGCGGTCCATGTACTCGATCGCCACCGGGATGATCCCGGCCGCGATGATCGCCGCGACGCAGTCGCCCGCATCCTCGACCTTCGAGAAGCCGACCAGCACCGGGCGCGCGCCCTCGGCGGCGCGCAGGATCCGCACGGTCGCCTCGGTGACGATGCCGAGCTGCCCCTCCGAGCCGCAGACGAGGCCAAGCAGGTCGTAGCCGCCGCTGTCGAGGTGCTGGCCGCCGATCTCCACGACGGTGCCGTCGTTGAGCACCAGGGTGACGCCGAGCAGGTTGTTGGTGGTCACGCCGTATTTGAGGCAGTGCGCGCCGCCCGAATTCATCGCGATGTTGCCGGCGATCGTGCAGGCGAGCTGGCTCGACGGGTCGGGAGCGTAGAAGAAGCCCTCGTGGCTGACCGCCCCGGAGATCGCCAGGTTGGTGATGCCGCTCTGCACCCGGGCGGTGCGGTTGGCGAAGTCCATGTCGAGGACCTGGGTCATCTTGCCGACGCCGAGGATGATCGCGTCGGCCTGCGCGATGGCGCCGCCCGCGAGCGAGGTGCCGGCGCCCCGGGGCACGACCCGCACGCCGTTGGCGTGGCAGTAGGCCATCACGGCGGCGACCTCCGCGGTGGTGGAGGGCAGCACCACGGCGAGCGGCATCTGCCGGTAGGCGGTGAGCCCGTCGGTCTCGAAGGCCCGGCGCTCGTCCTCGCTGACCACCAGCGCCTCCGGCGCGACCAGGGGCGCGAGGCCGGCCAGGATCGTCTCGCGGCGGGCGAGGATCGCGGGATCGGGGTTGGGGAAGCGGATGGTCATGGGGCTCTTGCCCTCCTAGGGCCCGCGGCGCGGGACGGCGCGCGGGATGGCGTGCCGGGAGCATGGACCCCGGCGGCCGCGCCTTCAACCGGCGTGCGGCGCTGCGTCGTCCCCGCGTCACATTTCAACCACGACGGCTGCCTAGCGTCGCCGGAGACGCCTCGCTGCGCCGCTCCCCGATTCTGGCCCCCGGTGCCGGATCCGGTCGACGGGTCAAGAACGGACACGATGAACGCTCCCGCCTCCAGCGCCCTGCGCGACGACCGCTACGACGCGCCGTCGGCGCATCTCGCCACCACCCGCGATCTCGGGATCCGCAGCCTCCAGCTCGGCATCGCGGCCCTGCAGGAGGCGAGCGCGGCCTTCCAGGGCCGGCTCGGCGCGGCCTTCGAGGAGGCGGTGCAGACCATCCTGCAGAGCAAGGGCCGCGTCATCGTCAGCGGCATCGGCAAGAGCGGGCATGTCGGGCGCAAGATCGCCGCGACGCTGGCCTCCACCGGCACGCACGCCTTCTTCGTCCACCCGACCGAGGCGAGCCACGGCGACCTCGGGATGATCGCCCGGGACGACGTCATCATCGCGCTGTCGTGGTCGGGGGAGACCGCGGAACTGTCCGACCTGGTCGGCTTCAGCCGCCGGTTCTCGATCCCTCTGGTGGCGATCACCCGCAACGGCGAGAGCACCCTGGGCAAGGCCGCCGACGTGCTGCTGGAACTGCCCCGCGTGCGGGAATCCTGCCCGCACGACCTCGCGCCGACCTCCTCCAGCCTGATCCAGCTGGCGCTGGGCGACGCCCTGGCGGTGGCGCTCCTGGAGCGGCGCGGCTTCACCTCGGCGCGCTTCCACACCCTGCATCCGGGCGGCACCCTCGCGGCCCGCCTCAGGACCGTGCAGCAGGTGATGCACGGCCCCCAGGACATGCCGCTGGTGCACGAGTCCGCCCTCATGTCCGAGGTGATGATCGAGATCGCGGCGCGGCGCTACGGCTGCGTCGGCGTCACGGACGCGGCCGGCCGCCTCGTCGGCATCGTCACGGACGGCGACCTGCGCCGCCACATGGGTCCGGCGCTCCTCGACACGCCGGTCTCGACCGTCATGACCCGCGACCCGGTGACCGTGGAGCCGCACAAGCTGGCCCAGGCCGCGCTGGAACTGATGAACCGCCGGCTGATCACGGCGGTCTTCGCCGTCACCGACGGCCGGCCGGTCGGCATCGTGCACGTCCACGACCTGCTGCGCGTCGGCATCGCCTGAGGCCGTCCGGACCCGGCAGGGTCCGATCCGCGCCCGCATCCCGCGAGGCCTCCGCGCTTCGGGACGGGCCGGCGGGTACGGCGACCGGGCGCCCCTCACAGCCGGGCCAGCAGCTCCGTCTTCTTGGTCGCGAACTCCGCGTCGGTGATCACGCCGCGCGCGTGCAGCTCGGCCAGCCGCTCGATGGTCGCGAGAACGTCGTTGGGCGATGTCCGGTCCGGCGCGACCGCGGGCGTCGATGACGGGACGGGCGACGGGGCGGGCGAAGCGGCCTTCGCCGGGATCCCGTCCGCATCCGCTTTGCCTGTGTCCGCTTTGCCCGGAGCCGCTTGGCGCGGCGCCGCGACCTCCGCCTCGATCCGGCGGAGGCGGTCGAGGGCGACGGCCCCGGACGGTCTCGTGAAGCCGAGGCTGCCGTTCGCCTGGGAAACGCCGGTGATGCGGTGCTCGCCGGTATCGTACAGCGCGACCCCGGACCCCGCGTCGACGGCGAGCCGCCGGCTGTCCGGGAAATAGGCGTAGCGCAGCCCGTCCTGCGCGCCGGTGCTCGCCGGATCTCCGAGGCCGGCCGGCCACCACTCGCCGCCGCCGCGCCGCGCCGCGGGCGCGGCCTCCGAGAAGCCCCCCGCGGGGAGCGCCCCGGCCAGCTCGGTGCAGAGCGCGTCGACCCGCGCCTTCAGCGCGTCGTCGAACATCCGGCCGACCATCACCATCCCGCCGGAAAACCACTGCCCCATCCCGCCGAGATCGGGATGGTCGAACTGCGCCATCGTGCCGTGGCCACGCTCGAGGGCCCGGACCAGGTGGCGCACCGCGTCCGGGCTGACCCCGTGGCGGTCGGCGACGGTCTGCAGCCCGGGGACGGGGTCGAACGGCCCGTCGTCCCGGAACGGGTCGGACGCGGCGGTGTCGGACGGATCCATGAGCCAGCTCCCGAAGCGTCGGAGGGCGGACAGGAGGCGCGCGGCGGCGGCCCCCTGCCGGCCCGGGTCGAGCCCGTGGGCCTGCGCCCACGGACCTGCGACGGCGTCGCGATGCGGAGCCAATCCCCGGCCGTCCGAGCGGGTTCCGGCCCGTCTCAGCCGGCGGCCTGCGGGAACGGTCCCGCGATGGTGAAGTCGGTGATCGGCCGGCGGCCGTTCGGGGTCTCGCGGGGCCGCTGCTCCTCGGTGAGGTCCGCCTCGGGCGTCTTGCGGCCGACCGCGAAGGCGGCCTCGATCCGGTGGTTCTCGGGCAGACGCAGCACCGCGGGCGCGCGGACGTGGTCGAACCCGACCATGCCGTGGGCGTGCCAGCCCTGGTGGATCGCCTGGAGCTGGAAGGCCAGCGAGGCGGTGCCGGCGTCGAAGGAGTGGCTGTAGGAGGGCTTCAGCTCGTCGCCGACCTTCATGAGCCCGTTCGAGACGAGGAACAGGATCGCGCCGGTGCCGGACACCCATTTCTGATTGCCGGGCACCAGCAGGTCGAAGAACGTGTCCCAGTGGGCGTCGCCCCGGAGCGCGTAGAGGAAGCGCCAGGGCTGCGAGTTGTAGGCGGAGGGCGACCAGCGCGCCGCCTCGATCATCCGCATCAGCTCGGATTCGGGCACGGCCTCGCCCGTGAAGGCGCGGGGCGAGTGCCGCTTCACGAAGACCGGATCGATGTCGTGGTCGGCGCGGCGGGGCGGGGGCAGGCTCAAGGGATTCGTCTCCGATAGGCGCGAGCGCCCGGGCGGCCGAGCTTGCCCGAAAGGCCGGGCTGGAGGCAAACGCGGGATCGCCCCGGCCGCCGTGACGGTCGCGAAGGGCTCGAGCGGTTGCCCGGCGGGATCTTCGGAGCGCTGCCGTCTTTGCGAGCGGAGCGAAGCAATCCAGGCAGCGCCACGACTGTCGATGTCGCGTCGCCCTGGGTCACTTCGCTACGCTCGTGAAGACGATGCAGGCCGCCCGATGGCCGCGGCCGCTCCGGTGACGATCTCGGCCCCCCGTCACGCCACGCTGCGCTCGATCTCCTCCTCGTCGCAGATCACGCCGGCATTGCCCTCGAACTCGGCCGCGAGGTCGACGGGGGCGTGGGTCGGCGCCGGCGAGACCCGGTCGCGGGCGAAGGTCGCCAGGAACAGGCGCATGACGTGGCGCACGCCCGCGTCGTTGATGGTGCGCTGGTCCTCGTTGTAGTAGCGCCCGGCATTCACGTTGCTCGTGACGATGTCGTAGGCGGGGAAGTAGACCGCCCGCGGGTCGCCGCGGCCGACCACCTCGCCGGCCGCCACCCGCAGCACCGACTTGGAGTAGCTGTTCGACTCCATCACGTGCCGGTCCATGTAGGTGGCGATCATCGGCACCGGCGAGACCGTGAAGATCACCCGCGCCTTCGGATTCACGCTCCAGAGCCGGTCGAGGAAGCCGTTGAGGTCACCGAGCACCTCGCCCGCGCCGGCATTCACGCACTCGTAGAGCGCGGGGTCGAACGTGCCGCCCGCGACGCCGGGGGCGAGCGGCAGCGCCGCGCCGTCGGCCCGCCAGCGCCAGCCCTCGGTGAGGCCGAGCGTCAGCACGAACACGTCGAGCGTCTCGAACAGGCGGCGCACCTCGGCGAGGTGCGCGTCGCGCGCCGCGACCACCTCGGCCTCGCTGGCGAAGCCCGCCGGCTCGACGGTCGGGCGGAACGGGTCGACGTAGCGACCGTCGTCGCGCAGCCACGCCTTCAGTTCCGGCTCGAACGTGCCGTAGGCCCGGTCGAACAGCTGCACGAACTGGCGCGTGTAGTAGAGGTTGCCGTAGCGCGCCGAGAACGTGCCGAACTGGCGGGCATTGGCCTCCTCGGCGCTCATGCCGGGGGTCGGCGGCTCGGTCAGGTAGTAGTTGAACCCGGCGCCGCGCACCGCCTCGGCCACCCGCTGCGCGAAGCACGAGCCGCCGGTGGCGACCTTGTCGGTCGGCCCGATCACGAACGTGTCCTTCGGATGCGGATTGACCGCGAAGGGCGGCACGTTGGTGACGACCTTGCGCCAGAATCGCTCGGCCGGTAGACCCGTATACGGATTCAACGCCATCTTCGAACCCTCTTCTTCACGACGGCGGCAGGCCCTCGGGGGCGCTGTTCCGTCCGCTGACACCGGCACGCGACGTGGCCCTGAACGACCTGCCCCGGCGCGCCCGCAGCGCGTTCACCCGCTCGGCGCCCGATTGGACGCCTACCCGTTGGGCCCCCACCTGGGCGACACCATGGCGGAACCGCGCCCGCACCGCCACGACCCGTGACGGGCCGAGCATCGCGGTGCTGGGCAATTGCCAGGCCCGGGGCATCGCCCGGGCCATGCGCCTGCTCGCGCCGAAGAGCCCGGTCCGTTACCTGCCCATGGGCTCGCTGAAGCGAGACCACGGCCATGTCGACGGCTTGATCCGGACCCTGCGCGCCCACGACCACGTCTTCTCGCAGGCCTTCCCGGCCGGGCTGATCCCCGGCGGCGACGCTGCCACTGTGCGCGCGGCCGACCCGCGGCTCAAGCTGTTCCCGTCGATCGTGTTCTCGGCCTTCCACCCGGACATGGTCTATGTCGGGCAGGCCTCGGACCTCGCCGCGCTGAAGCTGACGCCGTCGCCGCTGGGCCAGTACCACTCGGCGATCGTCGTCACCGCCCACCGGCTCGGCCTCGATGCCGGCCGCACGGCCGCCCTGTTCCGCGAGGACGTGTTCGCCCGCCTGGGCTACCTCGACCACTGGGACCCGGCGGTGCGCGAGCTCGTCGGCGCGGCCGACGCCCTGGGTTTCGGGCTGGAGCGCGAGGTGACCCGCTGGGCGCGCCGCGGCGCCTTCATGCACCTGATGAACCATCCCAAGGTCCACGTCCTCGGCGACATCGCGAGGCGGCTGCTGCAGGAGAACGGGCTCACGCCCGAGCCCGTGGAGATCGAGGATTACCTCGGCGACGAGCTGGCCCAGGACGTGGTCTGGCCGATATACCCGCCCATCGCCGAGCATTTCGGCCTGACCGGCTCGTACCTGTTCAAGACCAAGCCGCGGGGCGACGACTTCCCGGTGCTCTACGACCTGCCGGGCTTCGTCGCGGCGAGCTTCGCCCTCTACGACGCGATGCCCCCCGGGGATCTCGCCTGCCCGCGGGTCGAGGCGTGGATCGCCGCGCCGGAGATCGTCGCGCTGTTCCGGGGCGGCTGAGGCCGCCTCCGGGCGCCGCGGCGTCCCGGGTCGCTTCGCGGCGCGCGCGACGACGGTCCCGCCCGGAAGGGTCCGTACCTCAGCCCGCCGCGCAGAGCCGGCTGTCGGAGCCAGCCTCGCCCAGACCCTCGACCATCATCCGGACCAGGCGGTTGACCTCCTGCATCTGGAAGGGCTTGCGCAGGAACAGGCTGCCCGGCACGCCGCTGCGGCCGTGCGTGTCGGTCGAGGTGTAGACCACCGGCCGGTCCGGATGGATCGCCCGGAAGGCGTGGGCCACCGTCCAGCCGTCGATCAGTCCGGGCAGGTGGATGTCGGTGAACAGCCAGTCGATCGCCGCGCCCCGGTCGCGCAGGACGGTCAGCGCGGCCTCGCCCGTCGAGGCTTCGATCACCCGGATGCCGTGCGTCTCGCACAGGCTCGCGACGATCTCGAGGAGCAGGTAGCTGTCCTCGACGATGAGGACGCTCTGGGCGGGGCGCATGCGGGAGGTCCGGTCTTCGGCCCGCCGATAAGGGACCGATAGGGTTGAGGATCTCTTAAAGCCCGGCCCGCGACCGTTACCGGCGGCGGCCCGGCGCCTGTTGCAGCGCCGCAACCGGGGCGGCCGAAATGGCGCGTCGCGGCCCGCCGCCCCGCCGCCGCCGCATTCCGGGCGCGTCCGGGTGCGTCAGCGCACGCCGTCGATCGGTGCGGACCGTCACCACGCCCCCGCGCCGCCCGGCGGAACCGTCGCTTAACCAACCCCGCCTACCAACGGCGCCAGGATTACGCGGACCCGCCTCGAAGACCAGCAGCCGGCCTTCGGCACCGCTCGAGGAGTTTTTCAGACCATGCCCCAGCGTTTCCGCGCCGCCGCCCTCGGCCTCGCGCTCGTCGCCGCCCTCGGCCTGGGCGCCTGCAGCAACGACAAGGACCTCGCCGACGCCTCCGCCTTCGGGGCGGGCGCCGCCACCCCGGGCAGCGCGCAGGACTTCGTCGTCAATATCGGCGACCGGGTCTTCTTCGAGTCGGACTCCACCGACCTGACGCCGACCGCGACCGCGACCCTCGACAAGCAGGCCGCGTGGCTGCAGCGCTACCCGCGCTACACCTTCATCATCGAGGGCCACGCCGACGAGCGCGGCACTCGCGAGTACAACTTCTCCCTCGGCGCCCGCCGGGCCCAGGCGGTGAACGACTACCTCGCCACCCGCGGCATCGCGGCGAGCCGGATGCGGACCGTGTCGTACGGCAAGGAGCGGCCGGTGGCGGTGTGCAACGACATCTCCTGCTGGTCGCAGAACCGCCGCGCGGTGATCGTCCTCGACCGCGGCGCCGGCGCGTAGGCCGCCGCGCGAACGAGTCCGGAGGCGGCATGCGGCCGCCTCCGCGCCGCAGTTTTGCCGCGGTGCGGCGCATCTGTTAGGGCCTCGCGCCGACACCGGACCGCAGCCGAACCATGCCCGCCCACCTTCGCACCCGCCTCGCCCTCGCCACCGCCCTCGGTGCCGCGCTCCTCGGCCACCCGGCCGCCGCGCAGGACGCCTCGGAACTGGTGGTGCGCCTCGGCCGCATCGAGAACCAGTCCCGGATGATGGCGGGACAGATCGAGACCCTCCAGTACGAGAACCGCCAGCTCAAGGAGCAGCTGCGCAAGTTCCAGGAGGACGTCGAGTACCGCCTGAACGAGAGCAAGGGCGGCAAGCCCGCGGCCGCGCCCGCGCCGTCGGGGCCCGTCAACGGCGGCAACCCGGGCGCCGGCCGCCCCGGGAAGCGCGGCGACGCCTTCGACCCGTCGCAGGCCCCCGGCGCCCCGGGCGCCCCGGTGCAGCTCGGCAGCACGCGGCCCTCGGCGCCGCTGCCGCCCCGCGAGGCTGAGGAGGCCGCCGAGGCGGCGCCCCGGCCCCAGCGCCTGCCCCAGGGCGCGCTCAATGAGTCCGGCGAGGACGACGCGGAGGCCGGGACCTCCGGCTACGACGAGCCCGTGGACCTGCGGCCGCCGGCCCGGACCGGGGCGATCCCGGCGCGGCCCTCCGAGAGCGTGGCGGCGACCCGGACCGGCGATCCGGCCGCCGATTTCGACGCCGCGGTCGAGCTGTACCGCGCCAAGCAGTACGAGCAGGCCGAGATGGGCCTGCGCCAGTTCATCCAGTCGCACCCCCGCGACAACCGCGTCGCCGGCGCGACCTACTGGCTCGGCGAGAGCTACCTCGCCCGCGGCCGCAACCGCGAGGCCGCCGAGCAGTTCCTGAAGGTCTCGACCGACTACGCCCGCTCCGCCCAGGCCCCCGACGCCATGCTGAAGCTCGGCGTCACGCTCAACGCGCTCGGCGCCCGCGAGCAGGCCTGCGCGACCCTGGCCGAGCTGGACCGGAAGTTCCCGAATGCCGGCACCGGCGTCCGCCAGGGCGTCGCCCGCGAGCAGAAGCGCGCCCGCTGCGGCGCCTGAGCGTCTCGGGCGCTCTGGGCGACTCGGGCGACTCGGGCGACCCGGTCCTCGACGCCCTCCGCCCCTGGCTCGACCGGGCCGCGCGCGGCGGGCGGGGCGTGCTCCTCGCCGTCTCGGGCGGTCCCGATTCGAGCGCCCTGATGCACGCCGCCGCGCGCCTGCGCGACGCGACCGGCGCGTCCCTGCGCGTGGCGACCGTCGATCACGGCCTGCGGCCGGAATCCGGCACGGAGGCCGAGGGCGTCGGCCGCGCCGCCCGGGCGCTGGACCTGCCCCACGCGACCCTGACCTGGACGGGCGCGAAGCCCGGCACCGGCCTGCAGGACGCGGCCCGCACCGCCCGCTACGCACTCCTCGCCGCCCATGCCGGGGCGGTCGGCGCCGGGCTCGTGCTGACGGGCCACACGCGGGATGACCAGGCCGAGACGGTGCTGATCCGGCTCGCGGCCGGCAGCGGCCCCGCGGGGCTCGCCGGCATGCGCGCCGAGCGGGACCTCGGTCCCGGCCTCACCCTCGGGCGCCCGTTCCTGCACCTGCCGAAGGCGAGCCTGGAGGCGTGGTGCGCGGCGCGCGGCATCGGGTATCTGCGCGATCCCGCCAACGGCGATCCGCGCTTCGCCCGCGGCCGCCTGCGCGCGGCCTGGCCGGCCCTGGAGCGCGAGGGCCTGACCCGGGCGCGCCTCGCCCGGCTCGCCGAGCGCGCCGCCCGCGACGAGGCCGCGCTCCGGGGCACGGCCGAGCAGGCCCTCGATGGGGCGCTCCGGCCCGGGTCGGAGACGGGCGCGGGCCTGCGCCTCGACGGGCGCGCCCTGGCGGCCCTGCCGGACGCCGTGGCCCTGCGCTGCCTGGATCTCGCCCTGGCCCGGGCCGGCGCGGCGCCGCGCCGCCTCGAGCGCCTCGAGGCCCTCGTCCTCGAATCTCTCCTGCCGGCCCTGCGCCGCCGGGAGCCGGTCCGCCGCACCCTCGCGGGGATCCTCGTCGCCGCCGACGCGGGCGGGGGCGTGAGCCTCGCCCCGGCGCCGCCGCGCCGGCACGGACCCGCAGGTGCTGC
Source organism: Methylobacterium sp. yr668 (assembly GCF_900116245.1). Lineage (NCBI taxonomy): Bacteria > Pseudomonadati > Pseudomonadota > Alphaproteobacteria > Hyphomicrobiales > Methylobacteriaceae > Methylobacterium > Methylobacterium sp. yr668. The sequence goes on from NZ_FOZY01000011.1 coordinate 95,830, forward strand.
CCTCGCCGCAGGGTCTCCCGACTTACTTGGCAAGGGAGAGCCCCCCGCCTACATTGGCGGAGTGTGCACGGATGGATCGGAATAGCCGCGTGGCGGGTCCGTCCTGGGTGTCGCACGCGCCAGGGATTGATCGATGAACCCGAATTTTCGCAACTTTGCCTTGTGGGTCGTCATCTTCCTGCTGGTGCTGGCCCTCGTCACCCTGTTCCAGAACCCGGGTCACCGGGGCGGCGGCAGCGAGATCGCCTACAGCCAGCTCCTGAACGACGCCGATGCCGGCAAGATCCAGTCGGTGGTGATCTCCGGGCAGGACGTGTCCGGCACCTACGTGGGCGGCGGCAACTTCACGAGCTACGCGCCCAACGACCCGAGCCTGGTCTCCAAGCTCCAGGGCAAGGGCGTGACGATCACCGCCCGCCCGCCGTCCGACAACACCCCCTGGTTCATCCAGCTCCTCGTGAGCTGGCTGCCGATCCTCGTCTTCATCGGCGCCTGGATCTTCCTCTCGCGCCAGATGCAGTCCGGCGCCGGCCGCGCCATGGGCTTCGGCAAGTCGAAGGCCAAGCTCCTGAACGAGGCCCACGGCCGCGTGTCGTTCGACGACGTCGCCGGCGTCGAGGAGGCCAAGGAGGATCTCCAGGAGATCGTCGAGTTCCTGCGCGACCCGCAGAAGTTCCAGCGGCTCGGCGGCCGGATCCCGCGCGGCGTGCTGCTCGTCGGCCCGCCCGGCACCGGTAAGACCCTGATCGCCCGGGCGGTCGCGGGCGAGGCCAACGTGCCGTTCTTCACCATCTCGGGTTCCGACTTCGTCGAGATGTTCGTGGGCGTCGGCGCCAGCCGCGTGCGCGACATGTTCGAGCAGGCCAAGAAGAACGCGCCCTGCATCATCTTCATCGACGAGATCGACGCGGTCGGCCGCCACCGCGGCGCCGGCCTCGGCGGCGGCAACGACGAGCGCGAGCAGACCCTCAACCAGCTCCTCGTGGAGATGGACGGGTTCGAGGCCAACGAGGGCGTCATCATCATCGCGGCGACCAACCGCCCCGACGTGCTCGACCCGGCGCTGCTGCGTCCCGGCCGCTTCGACCGCCAGATCATGGTGCCGAACCCGGACGTCACCGGCCGCGAGCGCATCCTGCGTGTCCACGTCCGCAAGGTGCCGCTGGCCCCCGACGTCGACCTCAAGACCATCGCGCGCGGCACCCCGGGCTTCTCGGGCGCCGACCTGATGAACCTCGTCAACGAATCGGCGCTCCTCGCCGCTCGACGCGGAAAACGCATCGTGACGATGCACGAGTTCGAGGACGCCAAGGACAAGGTCATGATGGGCGCCGAGCGACGCACCCTCGTGATGACCGAGGACGAGAAGCGGCTCACCGCCTACCACGAGGGCGGCCACGCCATCGTGGCGCTGAACGTCCCGGCCACCGACCCGGTGCACAAGGCGACCATCATCCCGCGCGGTCGGGCGCTGGGCATGGTCATGCAGCTGCCCGAGCGCGACAAGCTCTCCATGAGCTTCGAGCAGATGACCTCGCGGCTGGCGATCATGATGGGCGGCCGCATCGCCGAGGAGATGATCTTCGGGCGCGAGAAGGTGACCTCGGGCGCGCAGTCGGACATCGAGCAGGCGACGCGGCTCGCCAAGATGATGGTGACCCGCTGGGGCTTCAGCCCCGAGCTCGGCACCGTCGCGTACGGCGACAACAACGACGAGGTCTTCCTCGGCATGTCGATGGGCCGGCAGCAATCTGTCTCCGAGTCGACCGCCCAGAAGATCGACGCCGAGGTCCGCCGCCTCGTGGAGACCGGCCTGGAGGAGGCGCGCCGCATCCTGGCCGAGCACAAGGACGACCTGGAGGCCCTGGCCCAGGGGCTCCTCGAGTACGAGACCCTCTCGGGCGAGGAGATCCGCAACCTGCTCAAGGGCCAGCCCCCGATCCGCGACGGCGGCGACGTGCCGCCGACCCCGGCCCGGGGCTCCTCGGTCCCCTCGGCCGGCCGCGGCCGGCCGAAGGAGAGCGACGGCGGCCTGGAGCCGCAGCCGCAGGCCTGAGGTCGCGGAATCGGACGAGCGAAGGGGGCGCCGCGAGGCGCCCTTTTTCGTTCCGTGCGGCCTCCTCCGACGCGCGTGCGGATTCGGCGCTTCCGTCGACGGTTCGCTTTCAGGACGCCGTCAGGACCGCGCGGGGCAGCGTCGCGCTCCCTCATCAGCGGCGGCGTTCGCCGGCGGCGCGTGGTCGTCGCCACGTCTCCCGTGACAAACCGGACCTCCTGTCGGCGGATCGCGCGCGTCAGCTTGGCCGGAGGCTCGGCGGACTCCGCCGAATCGGAAACACAGGTCCCTTCCACAGGCCGCCGCGAAACCCCCGATGCCGGTCTCGACCTATCTCGTCGTCGCCCTCGGCGCCGTCGTCGCCGGCTTCGTCCAGGGCCTGTCGGGCTTCGGCTTCGGCCTCACGGCCCTGTCGTTCTGGGCCTGGGTGATCGACCCGCAGCTCGCCGCCGTGCTGGCCGTCTCCGGCGCCTTCACGGGCCAAGTCATCGCGGCGGTCTCGGTCCGGCGCGGGTTCGAGACCAGGCGCCTCGCGCCCTTCATCCTCGGCGGCCTCGCCGGCATCCCCCTCGGCGTCCTGCTGCTGCCGCGGCTCGACGCCGACTGGTTCAAGACGCTCCTCGGCCTGCTGCTGATCGTCTGGTGCCCGGCCATGCTGTTCGCCCGGAACCTGCCGCGGATCGCGGCCGGCGGCCGGCTCGCCGACGCCGCGGTGGGCCTCGGCGGCGGGATGATGGGCGGGCTCGGCGGCTTCACGGGCGTGCTGCCGACCCTCTGGTGCACCCTGCGCCGCTACGAGCGCGACGTGCAGCGCTCGGTGATCCAGAACTTCAACCTCGCGATGCTCAGCGTCACCCTGGCGACCTACCTCGCCGCGGGGCTCGTCACCCGGGCGACGCTGCCGATCCTGGCGGTGGTCCTGCCGGCGATGCTGGTCCCGACGCTGCTCGGCACCCGGATCTATCTCGGCCTCAGCGAGGTCGCCTTCCGCCGGCTCGTGCTCGGCCTGCTGACCGTCTCGGGCCTCGCGCTGGTCTCGGCCTCGGCGCCGCGGCTCCTGCAGCGCGCCGGGCGCCCCATTTCGACCGCCTTTGTCGGGGAGCACCCCGTTGACTCTGCCGGCCGGTGAGCCGCCGGCGGGCGCGATAATCTGCTAAGCTGTGCCGGGTCCGCGAGACCGGGCGCCGGAGACGTGATGGTGCGCAAGTATTTCGGAACCGACGGTATCCGGGGCCGGGCCAACGGCGTGATCACGCCGGAACTCGCCCTCAAGGTCGGTCAGGCCGCCGGCCTCGTGTTCCAGCGCGGCGACCACCGCCACCGGGTGGTGATCGGCAAGGACACCCGCCTCTCGGGCTACATGATCGAGACCGCGCTCGTCGCCGGCTTCACCTCGGTGGGCATGGACGTGCTCCTGCTCGGGCCGGTGCCGACGCCGGCCGTGGCGATGCTGACCCGCTCGATGCGAGCCGATCTCGGCGTGATGATCTCGGCCTCGCACAACCCGTTCGAGGACAACGGCATCAAGCTGTTCGGGCCCGACGGCTTCAAGCTCAACGACGCGATCGAGCACGAGATCGAGGGGCTGATCGACGCCGACATGCACAAGCGCCTCTCCGGCTCGAACGACCTCGGCCGGGCCAAGCGCATCGAGAGCGTGCACGCCCGCTACATCGAGTTCGCCAAGCGCACCCTCCCGCGGCAGGTGACGCTGGACGGGCTGCGGGTCGTGGTCGACTGCGCCAACGGCGCGGCCTACCGGGTCGCCCCCGAGACCCTGTGGGAGCTCGGCGCCGAGGTGATCGCCATCGGCACCGAGCCGGACGGGTTCAACATCAACCGGGATGTCGGCTCGACCGCGCCCGCGGCCCTGATCGACATGGTGCGCGAGCGCCGGGCCGATATCGGCATCGCGCTGGACGGCGACGCCGACCGGGTGCTGATCGTGGACGAGAAGGGCCAAGTGGTCGACGGCGACCAGCTCATGGCCGTCGTGGCGCGCTCCTGGAAGGAGGACGAGCGCCTGACGCAGCCGGGCGTGGTGGCGACGATCATGTCGAATCTCGGCCTGGAGCGCTTCCTCGGCGGTCTCGGCCTGACCCTGGCCCGCACGGCGGTGGGGGACCGCTACGTCCTCGAGCACATGCGGGCGCACGGCTACAACCTCGGCGGCGAGCAGTCCGGCCACATCATCATGTCGGACTACACGACCACCGGCGACGGCCTCGTGGCCGCCCTGCAACTGCTGAGCGTGGTGCAGCGGCAGAACCGGCCCGTGAGCGAGGTCTGCCACTGCTTCGACCCGCTGCCGCAGATCCTCAAGAATGTCCGCTACCGGAGCGGCGAGCCCCTGCGCGAGGACAGCGTGGTCAGCGCCATCGAGCACGCCCGCGAGCGGCTCGGCAATGCCGGCCGCCTCGTGATCCGCCCGTCGGGCACCGAGCCGGTGATCCGCGTCATGGCCGAGGGCGACGACCGCGGCCTCGTCAACGCGGTGGTCGACGAGGTGGTCGACGCCGTCACCCGCGCGGCGGCCTGAGGCCACAGCCTCGGAGCCGCGCCAGGCGCGGGGTCAGCCCAGGTCAGCCCAGGTCGGCGTAGGCGGCGCGCAGCTCCGCGGGCGCGGTCATCCGCCACGCGCCCAGCAGCGCCGCCCGCAGGGTCTCCTCCGCGCAGAGGTCGAGGTCGAGATTAGTCCAGCCCCGCCGCCCCCAGGCGCCGTCGAGCGGCGCGAACAGGTCCGGCTCGGCCTCGCACAGGGCGGCCTGATCGGCGGGCGCGAGGCGCAGCACGACCCGCGCCTCCTCAACCCAGAGAGTCGCGAAGACCCGGCCGCCGACCCGGAAATCCGGATTGCCGCTGTGGGCGCCCGCCACCGCCTCAGGCAGCATCAGCGCCAGGAGGCGCACGTCGTCGGGTCCCATGCGGCTTCACTCCCCGCGCCGCCCGGGCGCCCGGGCGACCATGATCGGGTCGCCCATGCGGCCCTGCCTCGACAGAAGAACTGCGCCGACCCCGGCGGCGCGACGCGGCGGAAACAAGCAAGTCTCGCCCGGATATCCGCTTCGACAGTTCGGCAACGAATGCGCAAGCCTAACATTTAACGTTAAGCCGGATTTAAGACGTTCCTTCCATCCTGCCCTCGTACCCCGGGACCGCGCGCCGCGCGTCCGGCTCACGAGTCCAGTGAAGGAATCCTCATGGCCCGCTCCAAGCTGAACGCTTTGGTGCGTAGCCTGACGCTCGCGGCGAGCGTCGGTGCGCCCTGCCTCGCCGCGGCCGCGGATCTGATGCTCCCGCCGCCCCCGCCCCCGCCGCCCCCGCCGATCGAGGTCGGCGGCGGCTGGTACCTGCGTGGCGACGTGGGCGCGAGCATCTACACCCGTCCGCGCTACAGCGACGCTTACGACTACACCGGCTACGCCGAGTCCAACCGCGCCTTCGGCAACGCGGTCGGCGGCGGCGGTTTCGCGGGCGTCGGCGTCGGCTACCAGTTCACCCCGTTCCTGCGCGGCGACATCACCGGTGAGTACCGCTACTCCACCGGCCTGCGCGGCAGCGAGTACTACAAGGGCCCGGATTTCGACAACGGGCTCGGCTCGTACGGCGTGAACAAGTCGAGCGGCAACTTCGACTCCGCGGTGGTGCTGGCCAACGCCTATTTCGACCTCGGCACGTGGTACGGCATCACGCCGTTCATCGGCGGCGGCGTCGGCTACGCGTTCAACCACGTCTCGAGCTACTCGACCAACCAGCAGTTCACCAGCCCGACCTACGCGTACGATTACACCAATGCCGGCTGCGGCTGCATCCCGTACGCCCCGGTCTACGACCCGAACGGCAATCCGGTCTACAACACCAACAGCGGCAGCAAGTTCTACAAGGACAAGACCAGCGGCAGCTTCGCCTGGGCGCTCCACGCCGGTCTCGCCTACAACGTGACCGACGCGCTGAAGATCGAAGTGGCCTACCGCTACCTGAACCTCGGCAAGGCCGAGACCGGCCCGGGCTTCGTCCCGTGCTGCACCGGCAGCCTGCAGGCGATCAAGATCAAGGACATCGAGGCGCACGACGTGAAGATCGGCCTGCGCTACTACCTCGGCGGCTTCGTGGCGGCCCCGCTGCCGCCGCTGATGCCGGAGCCCATCCCCGGCCCGCTGGTGCGCAAGTACTGATCGCGCCTCGACCGCGATTCCCCGGACGGACGACGACGGCGCGGAGGCTCTCCGCGCCGTTTCGCGTTTCGGCGCCCGTCACGACGCGCCGGGACCGGTCTCCCCGGATCGGGACTGACCTGTCGCAGTCGAGCAACGGAGAATTAAGGTTACTGGTCTATCACCGTGTCGAGGCTCGATCCGCCGTCCGTCTTTTTCCGTCCCAGGACGATCCCGATGCGTACCGTCACTTTCCCGCTGCTGGCGGTTCTCGGTCTCTGCGGCGTGAACACCGCGCGCGCCGCGGATCTCGATTACGATTACCTCCGCGGCGCCGAGTACGAAACGGCCCCAGTCGTGCAGACGGAGTCGGTCTCCGCAGAACTCTTCATGGGTTACGTGGCCGGTCGGGCCCATGAATACGTCAACGTTGTCGGTGGCCAAGGCCGGCTCAGCCAGCTGAACTGGGACACTAACTCCCTCGCCATCGGCGGCCGAGTCGCCTTCAGCCCCTTCGACGGCGTTACCATCCGCGGTCGCGGATGGACCTCCGTATTCTCGGGTGGGACGATGGAGGATTACGACTGGCTTAACGGTTACAAAGGCGCAAGCAGCTGGACCCATTACTCCCAGAGCCCCAACGCCAAGCCCGCCACCATGTGGCAGGCTGATGCCAGTGCGGCCGTGACGTTCTACAGCGACGAGGACACAGCGTTATACGCGATCGGCGGCTACCGATACTTCACCTTTAAATCGAATGCCCGGGGTGGGGCATACATCTACTCGTCGCCATCCGGATTCCGAAATGAGATGGGCATGTTCCCAGGAGGCCAGCTCGGCATCGCCTACCAGCAGGAATGGCAGACGCCCTATCTCGGAATCGGCGGCAAGATAGCGTTCGGTGACTGGACGGCCTCGGGCGAGTTGATCGGCAGCCCGGTGTCGATCGGAAACGCGAAGGACCATCATGCCCTACGCTACCTCGTCTACAAGGATTCAATGAGCCCCACCGGCATGGTCGGATTCGACGCCGCGCTGGAATACCGGGTGACGCCGGTGCTCTCCGTTGTCGGGCGCGCCGAGTACCAAAACTACCTCGAGGCGGCCGGTAGCGAGAAAATCTACGCGGGCGGAGTCCTCGCCACGGCCCTTCCAAAGCCTATGGTCGGCGCTTCGATGGAGACGTTGCTGCTCTCCCTGGGCGTCAAGGCCAAGCTCTGAGTCTGCCCGGAACGCGGCGCAGCTTCAACCGTGCTCCCCCGTTGCCCGACAGGCCCGACGCCATGCTGAGGAACAACCGAACCATGACGTCTCGCCCGCGCCGCGGGATCGTCCTCGCGGCCGGTGCCGCGCTCGCGCTCAGCCTAGGACCGGCCCTGGCCGCCGACCGGGCCGGACCGCCCTTCGACCCGGCCCTGTCGCCTGGGAATCCCGGGTTCGTGCACGGCCATCCTGTGCACCGCCGCCACCCACCGCGGCACCGCATCGTCGAGCGGGTGCCGGTGATCGGACCGCCGATCCGGGGACCTCATTTCTGGGGCTACCTGCCGCGCAACCACAACGTCCCGATGTACAACGAGCCGCCCCGCCGCGAGCCGGCCTGGTGAGGCCTCCGCTCAGCTGTCAGCTCTCCAGCTCGCTGTCCCAGTACAGGTAGTCGAGCCAGGTGTGATGGTACTGGCGGTGGTCGAACTCGGGCTGCCGGTGGTGCAGCTCGTAGCGCGTCGGCCGCCGCGGCTCGGTCATCAGCGGCATGTCCGCCTCGTCCGGCGTGCGGTTGGCCTTGCGCAGGTTGCAGGGCGAGCAGGCCGCCACGACGTTCTCCCAGCTCGACAGGCCGCCCCGGGAGCGCGGCACCACGTGGTCGAAGGTCAGGCCGCCCGAGGGCAGCCGCAGGCCGCAATACTGGCAGCTGAAACCGTCGCGCAGGTAGATGTTGTAGCGGGTGAAGGCCGGGCTGCGGGCCAGCGCCACGTAGTTCTTCAGCGCCACGACGCTCGGCACCCGCAGGGCGCGCGAGGGCGAGCGCGCCTCGACGTCGTAGCTCGCCACCAGGGTGACGCGGTCGAGGAACAGGGCCGTGAAGGCGTCCTTCCACGACCAGAGGGAGAGCGGATTGTACGAGAGCGGCCGATAATCCGCGTTGAGGACGAGGGTTTGGAGATCCATCATCGGCGCGACTCTTCGGACTAGCTCTGGCGCGTGGGACGCGCGGGACCATGCCGCCGCCCTGCCGGCCCGTCCGAACCGGCCCGGGGCCGATACGGGACGGGCCGGCGCGCGGAGCGACGGCTTGACGGGAGAGACGGAGGGAACAACAGGGCGGCGGGCCGGCGCGCGGGGGCGCCGGTCGATGCGGTAGCATCCGGAACGCGGCCGGGCCGGGCCGGTATCGCCACCGGCCGCGCCCTTTCGCGTAGCAACGAAAAGGCCCTGTCCATCAGGTGTTCATCTAATCCCAGCGTGACACCCTTGTGAAGCTTTTCCGGATGAGCCCCGGGGACGCACCCACAGCGGGCTCGCGGGGCGAGACCCGGCGCGGGATCCCCCCGGGGTGGGCAGCGGCACGGTTTCGCCCTATTGCTCGCCCAGAGCGCCCGGCCGCCAGGAGGCCCGCCCGGTCCCCGATCGCCGCCGATTCGCCGATGCCGGACTCCGGCCGGCCGCCGCGCGCCCGACGAGAGGTTGCTCATGCATCGTATCCCAGCGCGGACCCGGAAGCCGGAGGGCGCGCCGCGCCCGTCCCGCGCACTCGCCCTGCTCGCCGCGCTGGTGTTCGCAACCCCGGCGGCCCTGACACTGCCGGCCTTCGCCCAGGATCCGGCGCCCGCCGCCAAGTCTTCCGATCAGAAGCCCGCCGATCACAAGTCCGCCGACACCAAGGCCGCGCCCGACGCCAAGCCCGCGGACGGCAAGGCGCCCGACGCGAAGGCGCCCGACGCGAAACCCGCCGAAGCGAAGCCCGCGCCCCCGCCGGCCGCCAAGGCCGAGGTTCCCGAGCAGTTCAAGAAGGTCCGAGCCAAGCTCGACGCCGCCAAGACCGAGCTCGACGCCCGCGAGAAGCAGCTCGGCCACACGGAGCTGACGGTGGCCGACCTCACCGCCATCCGCGACAGCGCCGTGACGGTCACCGACGAGATCCGCACCCTGGTCACCCGGCTCGACGCGCCGCTGGAGGCCGCGCGCGAGCGCCTGGCCCAGCTCGGGCCGAAACCCAAGGATACCCAGGAGAGCGCCGACGTCGCCGCCGAGCGCGCCGAGCGCGAGGCCGCCGTCACTCGCATCGACGAGACCCAGCGCCTCGCCCGCTCCCTGGTGGTGCAGGGTGACCAGATCGTCGACCGCGTCTCGAATCGCCGCCGCGAATCGTTCACCCGCGACCTGCTCCAGCGCTCCCAGCCGCTGGTCGGCCCCGGTCTCTGGACCAAGGTGATGGGCGACGTCCCCCGGGACACGCGCGCCCTGCAGAGCGCCGTGTCGGATATCGGGCTGCTGTTTTCCCGCAACGGCAACCTCGCCAACCTGCTGTTCCTGGGGCTCGCCTTCGGGATCTCGGTGGCGCTGTATTTCGGCCGGCGCAACATCGCCCCCAAGGGCGCCCGCCGGGATGCCACCAAGACCGACCCGTCGCGGCGCGCCGTGATGCTCGCCGCCTGGCGGGTGATCCTGCTCGGCACGGTGCCGGCGGTGGCCGGATCCTACGCGGTCTACTACGCCCTCGATTCCACCAACCTGCTGCCGTCCCGGCTCCTGCCGGTCGCCGCCGCGATCCTCGGAGGGCTGGCCTTCATCGCCTTCGTGGAGGCCCTCTGCGACGGGCTGCTCAGCCCCGAGAAGCCGGCGTGGCGGCCCGCCCCGGTGAGCGACGCGGCGGCCACGCGCCTGACCCGGCTCGCCGTCGGCATCGCCACGGTGATCACCGTGGTGAAGTCCGTCGAGGCCCTGAATTCCGGGATCTCGGCGGCCCTGCCGATCTCCATCGCCACGCGGGGCATCGGGGCGGTCGCCACCGCGCTGATCCTCGCGGTCGGCCTCCACCGCTTCGCCGACACCGAGCAGGAGGAGGAGGCCTGCTTCGGCCCCTACGTGCCGACCAAGACCACGACGGGCATCGGCGGGCCGGCGCGGCTCCTGGGCTGGGCCGCGGTGGCGCTGATCGGGCTCGGCGCGCTGGTGGGCTACGTGGCCTTCGCGGCCTTCCTGATCGACCAGCTGATCTGGGACGCGGCCGTCCTCGTGCTGCTCTACCTGCTGGTCCAGAGCGTCGATATCTTCGTCGGCCGCGCCCTCAGCGACGAGACGCGGCTCGCCACCACGCTCCAGGCCAATACCGGCCTGCGCAAGCGCTCGCTCAACCAGATCTCGGTCCTGACGACCGGCGCGACCCGGCTCATCCTGTTCCTGGCGGCGGCGGTCCTCGTGCTGGCGCCCTGGGGGCTCGATTCCACCGACATCGTCTCGTCGGTCCGGCAGGCCTTCTTCGGCTTCAAGGTCGGCGACGTCACGATCTCGCTCTCCAGCATCGCCTTCGGGATCGGCATCCTGGTGGTCGGCGTGTTCATCACCCGCGGGGTGCAGCGCTGGCTGGAGAACACCTACCTGCCGGCCACCGACCTCGACGCGGGCCTGCGCAACTCGATCACCACGGTGGCGGGCTATTGCGGCTTCCTGATCGCGCTGGCGCTGGCCTTCTCGTATCTCGGCCTGAGCCTGGAGAAGCTCACCATCGTGGCCGGCGCCCTGTCGGTCGGTATCGGTTTCGGCCTCCAGTCGATCGTCAACAACTTCGTCTCCGGCCTGCTGCTCCTGTGGGAGCGCCCGATCCGGGTCGGCGACCAAGTGGTGATCGGCGATTCCGAGGGCATCGTGAAGCGGATCTCGGTGCGCTCCACCGAGATCCAGACCTTCGACCGCTCGGCCGTGATCGTGCCGAACTCGAACCTGATCTCCGGGGTGGTGAAGAACCGGGTGCGGGGCGACCGGACCGGGCGCGTCAGCATCACGGTCAGCGTCCTGCGCAACCAGGACCCGGTGCGCGCCGCCGAGATGATCACGGCCCGCGCGCAGGGCCATTCCGACGTCCTGAAGGAGCCCCCGCCCCGGGTGGTGTTCAAGAAGATCGGCGACCCGTTCCTGGAATTCGAGCTGCTCGTCTGGATCGTGGACGTGAGCCTCGGCCAGAAGGTGGTGACCGACCTGAACTTCTCGGTGTTCGCGACCCTCTCGGAGGCGGGCTTCATCCCGCCGCTCGGGCCCGGCTCCAGCATCGTCACCGTGCAGGGCCTCGACACGATGCAGAGCGCCATGGGCGAGATCGCCAGCCGCTTCATCCAGCCGGCCGCGGTTCCCGAGGGCGGCGAATCAGCCCGGCCCCAGCGCGACCGCGGGCTGCGCAGCGCCGGTGCCTGACCGGCCGCCGCCGAGGACGATCCGGACGGCGTTCCCGCCCGCGTCCTTGGCGGCGTAGAGCGCCGCGTCCGCCCGGTCGAACAGCCGGGCGCGGCCCCCGCGCCCGCTGGACATCCCCGCGGCGTCTCCCACCGCGATCCCCACGGAGGCGCCGATCCGCAACTCCCGGCCGCGATACGGGATCGGCCGGCTCAGGGCGGCGACGACGCGCCGGCCGCGCTCCACCAGCGCGAGCGGGTCGACGGGCGCCCGCAGAAGCACGGCGAACTCGTCGCCGCCGATGCGGGCCACGAGGGCCGCGTCCCGGCAGACGGCGGCGAGCCGCGCGGCCGAGCGCCGGAGGCACAGGTCGCCGGCCGCGTGGCCGTGGACGTCGTTGACCGGCTTGAACCCGTCGAGGTCGATCAGCAGCAGGGCGGCGAGGGGATCCGGACCGGCGCCGTCCGTCCCGGCCTCGAACCGCGCCTCGAATCCGCGGCGGTTCGCCAGCCCGGTGAGCGGGTCGCGCTCGGCGCGCCGGCTCAGCTCGGCCAGCCGGGCGATCTCCTCGGTGACGTCCTGCTTGGTTCCGAACAGGCGGGCGGGGCGCCCGTCCTCGGCCTCGACCGCGGCGCGGATCCGGATCCAGCGCCGCCGGCCCCCGGCCTGGATCTCGGCGTCGAGCACGAAGGCGCCGCTCCCGGCGATCGCCCGGTGCCGGAGCGCCTCCAGCAGGCGCCGCGAGGTCGGCTCGTAGAGGTCCAAGATCCGGGGCCGGTGCAGCGCTGCGCCCCGGGGGACGCCGAACAGGTCGTGGACCCCCCCGGACCAGTCGAGGGCGCCGTCGCGCAGGCGGCAGGACCAGAGGCCCATCCCGGCGGCCGCCAGGGCACGCTCCTGCCGCGCCAGCAGGCTGGCCTGCTGGCGGAGGATCGCCCGCTGGAGGGCGCGCGCGGCCGCGGCCTCCGACGCCGCCTCAGACGCTGCCGACGGGTCCGCGCACCCGCCGACGGGTCGGTCGCGGGGTGGATCCACCGGGGTCAGGGAACGCGCGGTCGTCATCGGTGTGCAATTTTAGACGGAGGGCCTTTGAGGAAGCCCTAACCGTCCGATGCGCGGCCGAGCGGCAGCCCCTATATGGCGGCTGGGCAGTGGGGCCGTCGCAGGGATGGGTGAAACGTGACGAGACGCGATCGGGACGGTCGACATGCGGGGCGCGGGCGCGCCCGGATCAGGACCGGAGCCCGGATGGTCGGTCCGGCCGCGCTGGCGGTGGCGCTTCTCGGCGGCTGCGCCGCCCAGCCGCCAAGCAGCGCCGGGCTGCCGAGCATCTACCTGCCGCTCGCCAGCAACAGCGCGCATATCGACGTCGAGGCGGCCCGCGACATGATCTCGTCCTACCGCCGCAACCGCGGCGCGCCGCCGCTGACGGTCGATCCCGAACTGCAGCGCCTCGCCGAGGCCGAGGCGGCCGCCATGGCGCTCGCCGACCGGCCGAGCCGGGCCCAGACCGTCAAGGCCGCCGTCGAGCGGCTCGGCTACGCGAGCGTCAACGCCAACCTCTCGGCGGGCTACCACACCCTGGCCGAGGCCTTCTCGGGCTGGCGCGAGAGCCCGCCCCACGACGCCACCATGCTGGCGCCCGGGGCGACCCGGATGGGGATCGCCACCGCCTACGCCCCGGGCTCGAAGTACAAGGTCTACTGGGCGCTCCTCACCGCGAAGTAGCGGCACCCCGCCGGTCGGCCGGCATGGAGGGGGCCTCGCCGGCGGGAGGCGAATCGGTCGTCCGGACAGCAGGCCGCCGTCGGTCATGAACGGCGCGAACGCCGCCTCGACGCCGCCGAGCCGTCGGGCACCGCCCGCGCGTCCGGGACGCGGCGGGTCCGGGCTAAGCTTCGGGAAACTTTGCTGAAGCAACCGTAAAGGCGACTGTTTCGAACCTGTATCGGCCCGTCATCGCCCGTTCAGGCAGGCGCTGGCATACCCGTTTCGTACGAGGGGTTTGACTCGGATCCGGCACGCATGCCGGCCGCGCGGACCTCCTCGGTGAAGGCGTGAGACCCGGGTCACACGGGCCGCGCCAGGGGTGGCGGAGCGGTACGATGGTTCGTCTGTACGGGCGGGTCCTGGGATTTCTGAAGGCGGAGCGGCGGCTGGCGATAGGCTTGGCCGTCACCAACGTGGTCCTGGCGATCGCGGCCTTCGCCGAGCCCCTGCTGATGGGCCGGATCATCGACCAGCTGACCCATCTCAAGCGCGGCGGTGACGCCATGGGCACGATGCTGCCCCTGCTCGCCGCCTGGGTGGCGTTCGGCTTCTTCACCATCGCGGCGGGCGTGTTCATCGCGCTCCACGCCGACCGGCTGGCGCACCGCAACCGCCTGTCGTCGATGGCGAGCTACTTCGAGCACGTCCTCGACCTGCCGCTCGCCTTCCACTCGGCCAACCATTCCGGCCGCGTCCTGAAGGCGATGCTGGAGGGCACGAACGGCATGGCGTGGCTGTGGCTCGGCTTCTTCCGCGATCACCTCGTCGCCCTGGTCTCGCTCGGCGTGCTCCTGCCGATGACCCTGTTCATCAACTGGCAGCTCGGCGCGATCCTGGTGGTGCTAGTGCTGGCCTTCACGGCGCTCACCACCTTCGTGATGCGCCGGACCGAGGCGCTCCAGGGCCAGGTCGAGGAATTCAACTCGGGGCTGGCCGCCCACGCCTCGGACGCCCTCGGCAACGTCGCGGTGATCCAGTCCTTCACCCGCGCCAAGGCCGAGAAGGAGGCGATGCGCGGCATCATCACCAACCTGCTCGCCGCGCAGATCCCGGTCCTGTCCTGGTGGGCGCTCGCCAACGTGGCGACCCGCGCCTCCGCGACCATCACCATGACGGCGATCTTCGTCACCGGCATCTGGCTCTACCAGGCCGGCACCACCACGGTGGGCGAGGTCGTGGCCTTCATGAGCCTCGCCACCGCCTTCGTGGCCCGGCTCGACCACGTGGTCGGCTTCGTCAACGGCCTGTTCCAGCAGGCGCCGAAGATCGCCGAGTTCTTCGAGATCTACGACACCGTCCCGGCGGTGGCCGACCGGCCGCACGCCCGGCAGGTCGCCCGCTTCGAGGGCGCGGTCACCTTCGAGGACGTCGCCTTCTCGTACGACGGAAGGCGCCAGGCGCTCGACGGGGTCTCGTTCACCGCCAAGCCCGGCGAGACGATCGCGCTGGTCGGGACCACCGGCTCGGGCAAGTCGACGACGCTCGGCCTCCTGCACCGCAGCTTCGACCCGGCCTCCGGCGCGATCCGGATCGACGGCATGGACATCCGCGACGTCGGCCTCGCCTCGCTGCGCCACAACATCGGCGTGGTGTTCCAGGAGCCGATGCTGTTCGCCCGCTCGATCCGCGAGAATCTGCAGGTCGGCTGCCCCGACGCCACCGACGCCGAGATGCTCGACGCGCTGGAGCGCGCCCAGGCCAGCGCCTTCATGGCGCGCCAGGCCGACGGGCTCGACACGGTGATCGGCGAGCGCGGCCGGTCGCTCTCGGGCGGCGAGCGCCAGCGGCTGTCGATCGCCCGGGCCCTCCTGAAGAACCCGCCGATCCTGATCCTCGACGAGGCGACCTCGGCGCTGGACGCCGCCACCGAGCGCAAGCTCCAGGGCGCCCTGGAGACCGTGATGGAGGGGCGGACCACCTTCGTCATCGCCCACCGCCTCGCGACGATCCGCGACGCCGACCGCATCCTGGTGTTCCACGAGGGCCGGATCGTCGAGGCCGGCACCTTCGACGACCTGGTCGCGCAGGACGGCAGGTTCGCCGAGCTCGCCCGGGCGCAGTTCATGGCGGCCCAGGCGGAGGAAGACGAGGGGCTGGCGCTGGCGGCGTGAGGCGCCGCCGGGCGCACCGCGTCGTCGGGTCCGGGCGCGAACCCCTCTCCCGCGCGGGAGACGGTGGGGTGCGACCGGGACGCTCCGGGATCAGGCGCCCGTCCCGGACCTGCGGCCCTCCATCTCGGCCCGGCGCGCCAGCATCTTCGCCTGCAGGCGGGCGCGGCGGGCGGCGATCACCGTGCCGTTGATCTCGCCGCCGAACAGGAACATGGCGGCGAGCCAGTAGAGGAAGACCAGGAACACCATCGCGGTGGCCAGCCCCCCGTAGGTCGACGCGTAGGCGTTGGAGAATCGGTCGAGGTAGTAGCCGAAGCCGAGGCCGGCGAAGAACCACAGGAGCAGCGTCACCCCGATCCCCGGCAGCACCGACAGGATCGAGCGCCGCCCGGCCGCGACGAACTTGTGGGCGATGACCAGCACGACGGCGAGCAGCAGGGCCGTGACGCCGATCCGCCCGATCGCCACCGTGAGGCTCAGGGGCTCCAGGCCCGGCGCCACCAGGACGACGTTGCGCCAGATCAGCGGCCCCAGCACCACGAGCAGCGCGAAGGCCAGCATCGCGAAGGCGCCGCAGATCACGTAGCCGATCGATTCGAGGCGGGTCAGCCACCAGGGCCGGCTCTCGCGCAGGCCGTAGGCCCGGTTCAGCCCGACCCGAAGGCTCTCGACGCCCGAGGAGGAGAAGTACAGGGCGAACAGCGCGCCGAGCGTCAGCACGCCGCTGCGCTGCTCGGTGAGCACCCGGTGCACCTCGCCGACGATCGGCTTGGCGATCTCCCGCGGCCACGCGTCGAAGATCAGCACCCCGGCCTCGTCGGCCAGCGACTGGGTGCCGAACAGGCCGGCGAGCGCTGCCAGCAGGATCAGGAACGGGAACAGCGAGGTCAGGCTCGAGAGGGCGATGTGGCTCGCGATCGCCCAGCCGTCATGGGAGACGAAGCGCTGCGCGGCGACGCCCATGACCTGTAATCCGCTGCGGAGGGGTTTCACGGGTGTCCAACGATCCTCGATCGCGCGATCCTCGGGGCGGCCCTCTCCGGGAGAGGTCCGCCGATGAACGGCGCCGGCACCCGCGCGTCAACGCCGCCGGCGCGCTCCGGTCCCGATCGGCGGCCGGTGACGCGTCCGCGCCACGCCGGTGCCGGTCGCGCCCCGTGGGCAAGATCACCGTTGCGCCGGGCGCGCCGGCATGCTCCGTCCGGCGGCCATGCCTACGCTCTCCCGCCCGTCGACGCTCGCGTCCGGCGCTCTCCCGGCGCTGTTCATCCCGATCTGGGCCACGGGCTTCATCTCGGCCCGGGCGGTCGTGCCGCACGTCGATCCGCTGGCCTTCACCGCAATCCGCTTCACGGCCGTCGCCCTGGTGTTGGCCCTGATCGCCGCGGCCGCCCGGGTGCGCTGGCCGGCGGACCGGGCGGGGTGGCGCGACCCGGTCGTCGCGGGCTTCCTGATGCAGGGCGTCTACCTGTCGGGCGTCTTCTGGGCGGTGAGCCACGGGCTGCCGGCCGGCATCGCGGCGCTCGTCGGCAGCCTCCAGCCGCTGCTCACCGCGCTCCTGGCGCAGCCGCTGCTGGGCGAGCGCGTCAGCGGCCGGCGGGCGCTCGGGATCCTCATGGGCTTCGTCGGCACCGGCCTCGTGCTCGCCCCGAAGCTCGGCGCCACGGACCCGTCCGGGATCCCGCCGGCGGCGCTGGTCGTCAGCCTCCTGGGGGTGCTGGCGCTGACCCTCGGCACGCTCTGGCAGAAGCGCACCGGCGGCCAGGTCGATCTCCTGGCCGGCGCGACCCTCCAGTTCGTCGGCGGCATGGCCTGCGCCATCCCGCTGGCGCTCGCCTTCGGCGGCGGCGCGTTCGATCCGGCGCCCGCCCTGTGGCTCGGCCTCGGCTGGGCGGTCCTGGTCAACTCGGTCGCCGGGATCCTGCTGCTGCTGGTGCTGATCCGGAGGGGCGCGGTGGCGGGCGTCGCCGCCCTGTTCTTCCTCGTGCCGCCGGTCGCGGCCGTCCTCGGCTACCTGCTGTTCGGCGAGGTGCTGACCCCCGTGCAGGGCGCCGGCATGGCGCTCGCCGCCCTCGGCGTGGCGGTAGCGAGCCGCGGCTGAGATGGCCGCGGGCGGTCGCCGCCGAGGCCGCGACCCCTGCGACGGAAGGCGCGGAAACCCTTCGCGCCCTCGCGGTTTGATGCGCGCGGGCCGGATCGGCCCGGGCCGGCAGCGCGCGAGGCGAGGATGAACCAGGACAAGCCCCGCGAGATCCGCCTCGCCCTCGACGCGATCCCTCTCGGCGGCAAGGCCGAGGGCAAGGGCGAGGGGGCCGCGGGCGACGACGCGGTGCTGTTCGTGCGCGACGCCGACGGGGTGCGCGCCTTCCAAGCGAAGTGCCCGCATCTCGGCGCGCCGCTGGCCAAGGGCGAGATCTGCGGTGGCCGGCTCTACTGCCCCTGGCACAAGGCGGCCTTCGCGGTCGTCGACGGCAGCCTGGAGGAGCCGCCGGCGCTGGAGGCGCTGACCCGCTATCCCGTCCGGATCGAGGGCGGCGAGGCGGTGGCGACGCTGACCCCCGAGCCGGTCCCGGCGCGGCGGGCCGAGGCCCCTGTCGGAACGGTCCTGATCGTCGGCACCGGTGCGGCCGCCGCCGCCTGCGTCACCACGCTCCGGCGCGAGGGCTTCGCGGGGGCGATCACCCTGGTCGGCCGCGAGGGCCACCCGCCCTACGACCGGACCAAGCTGTCCAAGCAGTTCCTGGCCAAGCCCACCCCGGCGGAGAAGACCCTGCTGGAGCCGGACTTCGCCGCCGCCCACCGGGTCGAGCGGGTCGAGGCCGAGGCGACGCGGATCGACCCGGCCGGCCGCAGCGTCGCGCTGGCGGACGGGCGGGTCCTGTCCGCCGACGCGCTGCTGATCGCCACCGGCAGCCGCGCGGTGGTGCCGGACTTCGAGGGAAGGGATCTCGACGGCGTCATGACCCTGCGCAGCCTCGACGACGCGGTGCGCCTCAGCGCCGCGGCGGAGCGGGCGATGCGCGTGGTGGTGATCGGCGCGGGCTTCATCGGCCTGGAGGCCGCGGCCTTCCTGACCAAGCGCGGCCTGTCGGTGACGGTCCTGTCCCGGGAGGAGGTCCCCTTCGCCAAGCGCTTCGGCGAGGCCGTGGGCGCGGCGCTGAAGCGCTACCACGCCGGCAACGGCGTGACCTTCGTGACCGGCACGGTCGCGCGGATCGCCGGCACCGGCCCCGTCGAGGCCGTCGAGACCGAGGACGGCGCGCGGCTTCCGGCCGACCTCGTGCTGATCGGCGCCGGCGCCGCGCCGGAGACCGGGATCGTCGCCGGGGTGGAGCCGGACGAGTCCGGCGGCCTCCCGGTCGGCGCCGACCTGAAGCTCGCCGACAACGTCTGGGCCGCGGGCGACATCGCGGCCTTCCCGGAGCGCGGCAGCGGCGTCACGGCGCGGATCGAGCACTGGCGGCTGGCGCAGCAGCACGGCACGCATGTCGCCCGGGCGATGCTCGGCGCCACCGGCGCCTTCGCGGGGGCGCCGTTCTTCTGGAGCAACCAGGGCGACAAGCGCCTGGATTACGGCGGCTACGCGCCGGATTTCGAGCGGATCATCCTGCAGGGCGACCCGGCGGCGCTCGACTTCATCGCCTACTATGTCCGCGACAACCGCGCGGTGGCCGCCTGCAGCATCGGCCGCAACCCCGCCTTCACGGCGTTCCTCCACCTGCTGGGCGAGGGCCGCGTGCCCGCCCCTGACCGGATCGAGGCCGGTGCGGATCTCGCCGCGCTGGTGTGACGGCGCGACATCGGCGCCACGTCGGGGCGGCCGGACCGAGGGAACAAGGTCGGGCGGTCCATCTTTCGGTAGACGCCGCCCGCCGTCTCGTGAGCCGGGCCCGCACGGGAGGCCCCATGAACCAGATCATCGTCGTCGCCCTCATCTGCGCCGCTTCCGTCCAGGCCCCGGACTGCTCGCGCGAGACCGCCATCGACGTGGTCACCGGCCCGGCCCACACGCTCCAGGAATGCCTCGTCCAGGGGCCGGTCCTGGCGGCCAATGCCGGCTTCAGGGGCGAGGACGGGGCCTACCTGAAGACCCGGTGCGAGCAGAGGCGCTGAGCCGACGCCGTCCGCCGAACAGCTTTCGGCGGCCCGGAGGCACGATCATCAGTGTCCGGACGGGTGCGTGTCGCCGCGCCGGTCGGGCCTTGACTTCGCAGGGCTGCGCGCCGGTCCGCCAAGCCCGGCATTCAACTTGAGTTCAAGGCGAGACAAACGAAATCTGCTTCGGCTCCGGACCGCGGCAGGTTAAAAGACCCGATCCAAGAAGACGCCACGCGAGCAGAGAACCATGTCCGCATCCCCCGCCATTCAGACCGAGCCGCAGGATCTCGTGGCCCTCACCAAGGCCGCCGGTGAGAGCGCCAAGGCGCTGGCCGCCGAGGCCACGCGCCGGGTCCGCACGCGGATTCTCGGGACGGACGGGCGGATCGACGCGGCCAAGCTCGAGGGCCAGCAGCACGCCGCCCACGGGCTCGCGTGGCTCGCGACCTACGCGGAGGCGGTGAACGAGCTCGGCGGCTACGCCGACCGCCTGCAGGCCGAGGGCCGGTTCGGCGAGACCGAGGCGCTCCTCGTCCGGATCGGCGCCGGCGAGTATCTCGACCAGCTGTTCTCCGGCATCCCGATGAGCCAGGGCGAGATGGTCCGCGTCACCGGGTCGCTCGGCCTCTCCGCCAAGGAGGTGGCCCCGTACCGCACGGACGCGGTCGAGACGCTGATCGCCGATGGCAACACCCCCGAGAACCGCGCCGCCCTGGTGGCGCTGATGCGCGACGGCGGCGGCTCGGCGACCGTCGGCGCCTCGGGCCTCGACGAGGACATGGAGGCGATCCGCTCCGAGATGCGCCGCTTCGGCAAGGCCGAGGTGGTCGATCAGGCGCACGAGTGGCACCTGAAGAACGCCTACATCCCGATGGAGATCGTGCAGAAGATGGCCGAACTCGGCGTCTTCGGCTTGACGATCCCCGAGGAGTACGGCGGCATGGGCCTGCCGAAGACCGCCATGTGCGTGGTCTCGGAGGAGCTGTCCCGCGCCTATATCGGCGTCGGCTCGCTGGGCACCCGCTCGGAGATCGCCGCGGAGCTGATCCTGTGCGGCGGCACCGAGGAGCAGAAGCAGCGCTTCCTGCCGAAGATCGCCTCCGGCGACATCCTGCCCACCGCTGTCTTCACCGAGCCGAATACCGGTTCCGACCTCGCGAGCCTGCGCACCCGCGCGGTGAAGGAGGGCGACGTCTGGAAGATCACCGGCAACAAGACCTGGATCACCCACCCGGTCCGCGCCGACATCATGACGGTGCTGGTGCGCACCAAGCCCGAGGAGAAGGGCCACAAGGGCCTCTCCATGCTGATCGCCGAGAAGCCCCGCGGCACGGATGAGGATCCCTTCCCGGTCCAGGGCCTGTCGGGCGGCGAGATCGAGGTGCTCGGCTACCGCGGCATGAAGGAGTACGAGCTCGCCTTCGAGGGCTTCGAGGTGCCGGGCGGCAACCTGCTCGGCGAGGTCGAGGGCAAGGGCTTCGCCCAGCTGATGCAGACCTTCGAGTCGGCCCGCATCCAGACCGCGGCCCGCGCCATCGGCGTCGCCCAGTCGGCCCTCGACGTCGGCCTGCGCTACGCCGAGGAGCGGGTCCAGTTCGGTAAGGCGCTTGTGAACTTCCCGCGGGTGGCCGACAAGCTCGCCATGATGGCGGTGGAGATCAACATCGCCCGCCAGCTCACCTACTTCTCGGCCCGCGAGAAAGACGAGGGCAAGCGCTGCGACCTAGAGGCCGGGATGGCGAAGCTGCTCGGCGCCCGCGTCGCCTGGGCGGCGGCCGACAACGCCCTCCAGATCCACGGCGGCAACGGCTTCGCGCTCGAGTACCCGGTGAGCCGGATCCTGTGCGACGCGCGCATCCTCTCGATCTTCGAGGGCGCTGCGGAGATCCAGGCGCAGGTGATCGCCCGCCGGCTGCTCGAGTCTGCCTGAAATCCCGTTTAGAGCTGGGGAATAGTACGTATCATGGGATTATAAGTCGGCATATGAACCCGGCTTAAACGAAGTCCCTGCTTCCTGGCGCCCGGTGAACAACTGGGGCGGCTCGGTGAGCGCGCAGCACGACGACGGACAGACGGGCAAGAACCTCCTCCGGCACTGGCAGGATTGCCGGACGCCGGGGGCGCCGATCCCGTCCTACGAGGCCGTCGTGCTCGGGAGCCTCGGCCGCCTCGCCGACCGGGCCGCCCTGGTGACGACCCGCGACGGGCGGGCCGCCCGGATCCTCTGGGCGGGCCAGGTCTTCGGCGCCTGGCTCGCGCAGGGTGCCGAAGGCGCGGAGGGCTCGTTGTCCGGGATCGTCCCGGCCGAGATCATCCCGACGGAGACCCTCCCAGTCGATGCGCTCCCGATCGAGCTGCGCGAGCCCGTCGACGAGATGGTCGCGGCCGCCCTCACGTCCGGCCAGCCCGCCTACGCCCGGTGCGATCGCCTCGCTGCCGGGGTGGTGACGTCGACCCGCCTCGTCGGCGTGCCCCTGGGCAACCGCTGGGGCGAGCCGTTCGTGCTGGTCGGGTTCGACGGGGCGAGCGTCCGGACCGAGCTGGTCCAGGCGATGTTCACCGCCACCGACCAGGGCATCCTGGCCCTCAGCACGGTCCGGGACGCGGCCGGCCGGCCGGTCGATTTCAAGATCGTCGCCCTCAACCGCGGGGCCGAGCGCCTGCTGGAACGCCCCGCCGCCGCCCTGCAGTGGCAGCGCGTGGGCCAGCTCTTCCCGGGGGCCGTCACCGCGCGGACGATCGCGACGCTCGCCGCCATGGTCGAGC
This sequence comes from Methylobacterium sp. yr668, assembly GCF_900116245.1. Classification (NCBI taxonomy): domain Bacteria; kingdom Pseudomonadati; phylum Pseudomonadota; class Alphaproteobacteria; order Hyphomicrobiales; family Methylobacteriaceae; genus Methylobacterium; species Methylobacterium sp. yr668. The sequence continues at coordinate 118,173 of NZ_FOZY01000011.1, forward strand.
GGGGCGGGCGCGCGGCCTTCGAGCTGAGCCGTCCCCGCTCCGACGGCGGCACGCTCTACCTCAAGGTCGAGGCGGGCTGCGTCGGCGATCTCGTCTCGGTCACGATGACGGATGTCGGCGACATCAAGGCCCGGGAGGCCTCGTTCCGGCTCCTGTTCGAGAACAACCCGGTGCCGATGTGGGTCGTGGCCGACGCGCGCGACCGGTTCCTGGCGGTCAACGACGCGGCCGTCGCCCATTACGGCTACAGCCGCGAGCAGTTCCTGGAGCGGGCGCCGGCCGATCTCGCCATGGCCGCCGACGCGGCGCCAGCACCCGGCCTGCCGCCCACCGGCACCCTCCACCGTCGCGCCGACGGCTCGGCGATCGAGGTGTCCCTATTCCAGCGGGCGATGCCGTTCGAGGGGCGGCAGGCCGTGCTCGAGGCCGCCATCGACATGACCGAGCGGCGCCGGGCCGAGGCCCGCATCGCCCACATGGCCCATCACGACGCGCTCACCGGGCTGCCGAACCGCGTGCTGTTCCGGGACCGCCTCGCCGAGGCGATCGCCCGCCACGCCCGGGACGGCGAGGCGGCGGTGCTGCTCTGCCTCGACCTCGACAAGTTCAAGATCGTCAACGACACGCTGGGCCACCCGGTCGGCGACGCGCTGCTGCGCGAGGCGGCCGAGCGGATCGCCGGCTGCCTGCGCGAGGACGACCTCGTGGCCCGGCTCGGCGGCGACGAGTTCGCCATCCTGGTGCGCGGGCCGGACCTCCCGGCGCTGGCCGACGGGCTGGTCGCGCGGGTGATCGCCGAGCTCGGCCGCCCCTTCCGGCTGGACGGCCAGGATTGCCACATCGGCACCAGCATCGGCGTCGCCTGCCTGCCCCGGGACGGCACCGATCCCGAGACGCTGATGAAGAACGCCGACCTCGCCCTCTACCGGGCGAAGGCTGAGGGCGGCGGCACCTTCCGGTGCTTCGAGCCGGAGATGGATGCCTGGGTGCAGGCGCGGCGGCGGCGCGAGAACGAGCTGCGCGAGGCTTTCGCCCGCGGCCAGTTCTCGCTGGTCTACCAGCCGCTGATGGATGCCCGCGCCGGTCGGATCCTCGCCTTCGAGGCGCTGCTGCGCTGGCACCACCCGGAGCACGGCCCGGTCTCTCCGGCCGAGTTCGTGCCGCTCGCCGAGGAGACCGGCCTGATCGTGCCGATCGGCGCCTGGGTGATGCAGACCGCCTTCGCCGAGGCGGCGACCTGGCCGGAGGCGATCCGGCTCGCCGTGAACCTCTCCCCGATCCAGTTCCGCAACCGCGACCTGGTCGAGACCGTGCGTGGGGCGCTCTCCGCCGCGGGGCTTGACCCGCGCCGCCTCGAGCTGGAGATCACCGAATCGGTCCTGCTCGCCGACAGCGCCGCCAACCTCGCGACGCTGCACGCGCTGCGGGCCATGGGCATCCGGATCGCGATGGACGATTTCGGCACCGGCTATTCCAGCCTCGGCTACCTGCGAAGCTTCCCGTTCGACAAGATCAAGCTCGACCGCTCCTTCGTGAGCCAGGTCGGCGAGAACACCCACTGCACGGCGATCGTGCGCGCGGTGGCGAGCCTGGGCACCAGCCTCGGCATCGCCACCACCGCCGAGGGCGTCGAGACCGCCGAGCAGCTCGCGATGCTCCGCGCCGAGGGCTACGACGAGGTGCAGGGCTTCCTGTTCAGCCGCGCGGTCCCGGGCCCCGAGGCCCGCCGCCTGATCGAGCGCGCGCGGGAGGCGGTCCCGGACGACCGGGCGGCCTGATCCGCCCGGCCCGCGCGGGACCTACTTGGTGACCTTCACCGAGACCGGGTCGCTCGACGGGAAGGTCTCCTCCAGGGCGTCGTCCAGGCGCTCGTTCAGCTTCTCCTGCTTGTTGTCGGGGTTCTTGGCGTCGCCCGGCTTGGCGCTGCCCTGCTGGAAGCCCGGCTTGGTCTCGTTCGGCTTGTGGGTCTCGGCCATGTCGCTCGCTCGTCCGTGACGGAGGCACGCAAGGGTGCCGGTGGGCATCAACGCGAGGGAGGGCGGGTGTTTCCGATCTTTCGGGCCTGATCGGCGCGTGCCGTCATCGCGCGCGCAGCGAAGCGACGCAGAACCGCGCCGCGTGCCGAGGCGACCCGCTGCCCTGGATTGCTCCGCCGCGCTCGCGAGGACGTGCGCAGCGGAATCGTCCTCAGGCGGTCGCGAACGGCCGCCCGAGCGGGCCGCGGGCCGGCACGCGGGCCGCGGCCTCGCGCAGGACCGTCCCGTAGACGGCCTCGAGACGGTCGAGATGGGTGTCCAGGGTCAGGGGCGCGGCCCAGTAGCGCTCGTGCGCGGCCCGGCCCATCCGGGCGGCGAGGCCGTCGTCGGTCAGGCGGCGCAGGTGCGCGGCGAGGTCGTCCGGGTCGCCCGAGCGGAACCAGAATCCGGTCTCGCCGTCGGCCACGGCCTCGCGGCCCGCGCAGGCGTCGCTCACGATCACCGGCGCGCCGCAGGCCAGCGCCTCGTAGACGGTGAGCGGCTGGCCCTCGTACCAGACGCTCGGGAAGACCAGCGCCCGGGCCCGCCGCATCAGCACCTGCACGGCCGCGGCGTCGCGCCAGCCGAGCATCACCGCCTCGGGATAGCGCGCGGCGAGGTCGGCCCGCTCGGGGCCGTCGCCCACGAAGGCCGCCCGCACGCCCGCCCGGCGGGCCGCCTCGGCGAAGATCGGCGCGCCCTTCTCGGTGGAGATCCTCCCGACGAACAGGAAGTCGCCCGGCGGCCCGTCGTGGACCGGCGCCGGCGCCACCGCGATGGGGTTGTCGACCCGGTGGAAGGCGGTGCCGCGGGGCAGGAGCGGCCGCACGACGCTCTCCTGCAGGTCGCTGATCGTGATGACGTGGGCGAACAGCTCCGGCAGCCGGGCCACGTGGGCGAGGCCGGCGTGGCGGACCATCCGGGCCACCTTGCGCGGGTAGCTGCGCGCGTCGCAGTTCGCCACGATGCAGGCGGGCGACATCGGGGTGCGGTGGCAGATCCGCTGCTCCGGGTAGGCGTAGAAGCCGCCGGTCGGGCAGACGAGGAAGAACTCGTGCATCGTGTAGAGGCAGGGCAGCCCCGAGGCCCGGAGCGCGGTGCCGATCGACGGCGACAGCGCCTTGGCGAAGGCGTGGACGTGGACCAGCGTGTCGCTGGGATCGCAGGCGGCGAGTTCCGCCGCCAGGGCGCGGCAGGCCGGCCCGTTCCAGATCGCCTGGGCCGCGAAGGCGAGCTTGCTGCGCGCCGTGGTGACGTCGTCCTGGTCCAGGCAGACCACCCGGACGCCGGCCGGCTCGAGCCGCGGGTCCACCGGGCCGACCGCGGCGAACAGGCTGACGCGGACCCCCCGGGCGGCGAGCCCCAGGGCGGATTCGATGGCGACCTTGGCCTGGCCGCCGTTGATCGCGGCGTGGTCTGCGACGAGGACGACGTGCACGTCAGGACTTCCGCCGCTGCGATCCGGGACCGACAGCTGTATCCGGCCGCGGTTGATCGCCCGTAAACCGGTCTGCCCCATCCTCCCGGCGCGCGAGAGCGATCGATCCTCGGGAGGGTTCACCGTGCACGTCGTGATCCTGGCCGAGTTCGCGGCCGCCAGCGGCGGCGCCGAGAAGGTCGCGCTCGAATCGGCCCGCGGGCTTGCCGAGGCCGGCCTCGGCGTCACCTACATCCAGGCGATCCCGGGTCCCGTCGACCCGCTCCTCGACCATGCCGGCATCCGCCGGATCGACCTCGGCCTGCCCGACATCTGGTCGCTCGGCGCCGCGCGGGCCGCGGCCGCCGGGATCTGGCACGCGGCCGCCGCCCGCCAGCTCGCCGCCGTCCTCGCCGGCCTCGCGGCGCCGCCGGACTGCATCCACCTGCACCAGTGGACCCGGACCCTGTCGCCGGCGATCGTCCCGGTCCTGTCGGAGACCGGGGTGCCGCTGGTCGTCACGCTGCACGACTACGCCCTGGCCTGCCCGAACGGCGTCTACTACCGCTTCGACCGGGCCGAGCCCTGCGGGCTCGCGCCCCTGTCGGCCGCCTGCCTGGCGGCGCCCTGCGACCCGCGCAGCCGGGTGCACAAGGCCGTGCGGGTCGCCCGCGCCGCGGCGCTGCGTCAGGTCGTCGGCCGGGCCAGCCGACGCCGCCCGCTCCACGTCGTCCATGTCTGCGACGCCAGCCGCCAGCGGCTCGGCGCCCTCCTCGGCGGCTACGCACTGACGCATCACAGGATCGACAATCCCGTCCGGCTCCCGGACGGGCCGGCGGCCGAGCCCGCCCGCGGCGACGCGATCGCCTATGTGGGGCGCCTCACCCGCGAGAAGGGCGCCGACCTCGTGGCCGACGCCGCCCGCGCCGCGGGGCTCCCGGCCCTGTTCATCGGCGCCGGCCCCCTGGAGGCGGAGCTGCGCGCCCGGGACGGCGTCGAGGTGATCGGCTGGCAGCGGCCCGAGGCGGTCTGGGCGACGCTCCGGGCCCGCGCCCGGGCGCTCGCCGCGCCCTCCCGCTGGTACGAGACCGGGCCGCTCACGGTCTACGAGGCGCTGGCGGCCGGCATTCCGGTCGTGGCTTCCGACCGCTCCGGCGCCGCCGAGAAGGTCCGGCACGGCCGGACCGGCTTCGTGGTCGCGCCGGAGATCGCGCCCCTCGCCGAGGCGTTCGCGGCGCTCCGGGACGACGCCCTGGCGACCGCCCTCGGGGCCGAGGCGCGCCGCCTCTTCCGGGTGGCCCCGATGGGTCTGGCGGCGCACACGGCGGCGCTCCGCGCGCTCTACGCCGGCCTGGCCGAATCGGCGGCCGGTGCGATGCAGCATCCACCCGCGCTCGCCCTGGAGCAACGGTCCTGACTCCTCCGATGCGCTTGGTATACCAGAAGAATTCACGATCCGTTCGCGCCCCTCTGGACAGGGAGATAGTTTTTTGCCAATCGGTTTTCCGCCGGGATCAGCAATCTTAGCCGACTGAGTCAATGGTGTAGCTTGCTCGCAACCTGCTATCGGGCCGTGGCACCGTGTCGATGACTTCGTGACATCATCGGATCGGAACTTTATCGGGCCTCCAGATCCGTGAGTGCGCCCCGAACCTGCACTTGACTTCTTGTTGCAGTGCAACATATAGAGGGGCGTCAACGCGGACGCATGCGGCGTCCCGCTCCAAGGATGATGCTGGAGACATCGATGCAGACCCCGAACTTCGAGATCCCGACCGAGATGCGCGACTTCGCCGACAAGAGCGTCGACCAGGCCCGGACCGCCGTCGGCACCATGATGGCGAACGCCGTGAAGGCCGCCGAGCAGGTCCAGGCCTCGGGCCAGACCTTCCAGTCGACCCTCAGCGCCGCGGTCGCGAAGGGGTTCGATCACGCGCAGGCCAACGCCAACGCGACCTTCGACTTCGCCCAGAAGCTGGTGCGCACGAAGGATCTCCGCGAGGCGTTCGAGCTCCAGTCCGAGTTCGTCCGCAGCCAGTTCGCCGCGCTCCAGGCCCAGGCCAAGGATTACGGCACCCTGGCGCAGAACGCCGCCGCCCGCTGAGGCCGGCCGCCCCGGTCCGCGATCGGGGCACGAAGACCGGGATCCGGCAGGGCCGTCCAGGCCCGCCGGATCCCCCGCTCTGACGCCCGGGCGTCACGGGCCCGGCGCCGACACCGCCGGCGAGCCGGCCGCGCACGACCTCCGGCCGCCGCTCCGTCGAGACGGGCCGACGCCGACAGGAGGAGATCGCGCGATGGGAAAGCCGCGTCGACCGAGGAGCCGTCCCGCCGGGACGCCCCAGCCGTTGCAGGACGCGTCGGGCCCCCCCGAGATCCAGGCCGCAGCCGCCCCGATCGCGGCGGATGAACCCGCTCAAGCGCCCGCTCCGGCGCCTGACCAATCGCCTGACCACTTCGCCGAGGCCGTCCGGACCGGCGCCGAGACCGCGCCCGACGGCGCGGTGGACGTCCCGTCCGACCCGGTGGCCACAGCCGCCGCGACGACGTCCGAAGCCGAGTTCGAAGCCCGGTCCGAAGCCGAGTCCGGAACCGGGGCGGTGATCGACATCGCCCCCCCGCCGGTGCCGGGCGCGGGTCCGGGACTCGTCGCGGCCGCGAACCGAATCAGCTTCACCCCCGACCGCCTCGACGTCGTCGAGATCGGCTCGATCATCGCCCGCTACGTGCGCGGCGAGGGCGAGGCGGCCGTCGCGCACCTGCGGGCGCTCTCGGGTGCCCGCTCGCCGGCCGACGTCATCCGTCTGCAGGTCGGCGAGGTCCAGCGGGCCGCCGACGCGTCCCTGACCTGCTGGGTCACGGTGGTCGGGCAGGCGAGCCGGGTCGTCGCGTACCGCTGAGGCGCGGCGCCCGGGCGGCCGGGACTTGTCGCATCCCGGCCACAAGGCCGGCCCGATCGAACCCGCGGCGGCAACGACCCGTTAACCAAGCCGGTCCCATGCCTTAACGGAGGGCAAGGGAGACGACACCGGACCGATGCCGAACTGCGCGCGCCTGATCCGTTCCGCATGGCTCCGCCTCGCCGTCGCGCTCCTGCCGGCGCTGACGGGGATGCCGGCTGCCGCGCAGAACGGCGAGAAGCCGGCCATCGCCATCGGGGCCGACGTCGCGAGCCAGGCCGGCACCACGCGCCTCACCCTGACTCTGTCCCGGGCCGTCGAGGCACGCGGCTTCGTGATGGAGCGGCCCGACCGGGCGGTGATCGACCTGCCCGAGGTCAACTTCCAGCTCGATTCCGGGACCGGCAGCCGCCGCGACGGCCTCGTGCAGAGCTTCCGCTACGGCCTGTTCGCGCCCGGGCGGTCCCGCATCGTGATCGACCTCACCGCGCCCGCCACCGTCGGGAAGATCGAGACCGCGACGCGGCCGCGCGACGGCGCGGTGCTGCTCACGATCCCGCTGCAGCGCGCCGACCGCGAGGCGTTCCGCAAGGCCGCCGCCACCGCCGATCCCGCCCCCGCCCAGGCCCGCGCCGCCCCGCCGGAGCCCGCCGACCAGCGGCCGCTGATCATGGTCGATGCCGGCCACGGCGGCACCGATCCCGGCGCCATCGCGGTGGGCGGCGTGTTCGAGAAGGACATCGTGTTCGGCTTCGCCCAGGCCCTCGTGGCGAGGCTGGAGGCGGGCGGCCGCTACCGGGTCCGCATGACCCGCGACCGCGACGTGTTCGTGCCGCTGGCCGAGCGGGTGCGCCTCGCCCGCGACGCCAGGGCCGACCTGTTCGTGTCGATCCACGCGGACTCGATCTCGGCGGCGCCCCAGGTGAGCGGCGCCACGATCTACACCAATTCCGAGAAGGCCACGGACGCCGAATCCGCCAAGCTCGCCGAGCGCGAGAACCGGGCGGATTCCGCCGCGGGCGTCGACGCCGCCGAGGCGCCGCCGGACATCGCCGACATCCTGCAGGAGCTGACCCTGCGCGAGACTCGGGGCTTCTCGTCGGGCTTCGCCCGCTCGCTGATGGGCCAGCTCGCCCCCGTGATGAAGATGAGCGCCAAGCCCCACCGGGAGGCGCGCTTCGTGGTGCTGCGCTCCCCCGACGTGCCGAGCGTGCTCGTGGAACTCGGCTATCTCTCCAGCAAGCGCGACCTGGAGATGCTGCAATCGCCGGAGTGGCGGGCCGACGTCACCGGCTCCATGGCCAAGGCGATCGACCAGTTCTTCACCAACCGCGCCACGCTCGGCCGGCCGGCCCCGACGCGCCGCGCGGCCGCCGCCGCCCCAGTTTCACCATAGATAGAGTGTCGATACGGGACGTCCGACGCCCCGTCGCACGGCCGCCGAAACCGGCATTCCGAGGGGGTCTCACGGGACCGTCCGGGGGCCGGCCGCGCAGCGCGCGGGGTGCACGCGCCGGATGAGCCGATTCCGGCATTCGGCCGGGCCAGCGACGAGCGGAACACCGGATGCGTCTGATCCTCCGTTTCTTTGGGATCCTGTTCAGCGCCGCCGCGGTGCTGTTCGTGGTCGGCGCGGCGGTGGGCGGTTACTTCTACTGGAAGTACAGCCAGGACCTGCCCGACCACGCCGCGCTCTCCAATTACGAGCCGCCGGTGATGACCCGCGTCCACGCGGCGGACGGCTCGCTGCTGGCCGAGTACGCCCGCGAGCGCCGGCTGTACCTGCCGATCCAGGCGATGCCGAAGATCGTCGTCGCGGCCTTCCTGTCGGCCGAGGACAAGAACTTCTACAAGCACGGCGGCATCGACCCCGAGGGGATCGTGCGCGCCTTCCTGACCAACGCCAAGTCGGGCAAGCGGCAGGGCGCCTCGACCATCACCCAGCAGGTCGCCAAGAACTTCCTGCTCTCCTCCGAGCAGACCTACGACCGCAAGATCAAGGAGGCGCTGCTGGCGCTCCGGATCGAGGCGGCCTACTCGAAGGACAAGATCCTCGAGCTCTACCTCAACGAGATCTTCCTCGGCACGATCGTGCCCGGCCGCAACCTGCACGGCGTCGCGGCGGCCGCGCTCGACTATTTCGGCAAGTCGGTCCACGAGCTGACCATCAACGAGGCGGCCTACCTCGCCGCCCTGCCGAAGGGGCCGAACAACTACCACCCCTACCGCAAGACCCAGGCGGCCCTCGACCGCCGCAACGAGATCATCCGCCTGATGGCGGAGAACGGCTACATCACCCGCGAGGAGGCGGACGCCGCCAAGAAGATGCCGCTCGGCGTCAACCCGCGCGTCGCCTTCCCGAACGCCGCCAACGCCAACTACTTCACCGAGGAGGTCCGCCGCGAGATCTCCGAGCGCTACGGCGAGAAGAAGCTCTACGAGGGCGGCCTCTCGGTGCGCACGACCCTCGACCCGAAGATGCAGGCCTGGGCCCGCAAGGCGCTGGTCGACGGCCTCGTGCGGTACGACCAGGCCCATGGCTGGCGCGGTCCAGTCACCAAGGTCGACCTGACCGGGCGCGACTGGGGCATGGCGGCGGCCGAGGTTCCGGCGCTCGGCGACGTGGCGCCCTGGCGGCTCGCCGTGGTGCTGGGCAACGGCGGCGGCGGCGTGCAGATCGGCCTGCAGCCCCGGCGCGAGGCCTCCGGCCAGGTCGGCAAAGACCGCGAGACCGGCGTGATCGTCCCCGAGGGCATGCGCTGGGCCGGCCGCGCCAATCTCCAGCCCGGCGACATGGTCTATGTCGAGGCGATGGACGGCGGCCGCGGCCAGTTCCGCCTGCGCCAGAAGCCCGAGGTCTCGGGCGCCATCGTGGCCATGGACCCGAACACGGGCCGCGTGCACGCGATGGTCGGCGGCTTCTCGTACGACGAGTCCGAGTTCAACCGCGCCACCCAGGCGATGCGCCAGCCCGGCTCCTCGTTCAAGCCGATCGTCTACTCGGCGGCGCTGGACAACGGCTACACCCCCGCCTCGATCATCCAGGACACCCCGATCACCATCGAGGCCGGCCCCGGCCAGGAAGCCTGGACGCCCTCGAACTACGACGGCAAGTCGGGCGGCCCGCACACCCTGCGCTACGGCATCGAGCACTCGAAGAACCTGATGACGGTCCGGCTCGCCAAGGATGTCGGCATGCCGCTCATCGCCGAGTACGCCCGCCGCTTCGGCGTCTACGACGACATGCTGCCGGTGCTGCCCATGTCGCTCGGCGCGGGCGAGACCACGGTCATGCGCATGGTCACCGCCTACTCGATGCTGGCCAACGGCGGCCGGCGCATCCGGCCGACCCTGATCGACCGGATCCAGGACCGCATCGGCGAGACGATCTACCGGCACGACAACCGCAAGTGCATCGGCTGCGACGCCGAGAAGTGGTCGGGCCAGGACGAGCCGAAGCTGGTGGACGATTCCGAGCAGGTGCTCGACCCGCTGACCGCCTACCAGATGGTCTCGATCATGGAGGGCGTGGTCCAGCGCGGCACCGCCACGATCCTGAAGCAGATCGGCAAGCCGCTCGCCGGCAAGACCGGCACGACGAACGACGCCAAGGACGCGTGGTTCGTGGGCTTCTCGCCGGACCTGGCGGTCGGCATCTATATCGGCTTCGACAAGCCCCGCTCGCTCGGCGACCGCGCCACCGGCGGCGGCCTGGCGGCGCCGATCGCCCTGGAGTTCCTGAAGACGGCCCTCAAGGACAAGCCGCCGACGCCGTTCCGCGTGCCCCCGGGCATCAAGCTGATCCGCATCAACCTCGCGAGCGGCACCCGCGCCGGCTCGGGGGAGGGCGCCGGGACGATCCTGGAGGCGTTCAAGCCGGGCACCGCGCCGCCGGATTCCTACTCGGCACCGTCCTCCGGCGGCGGTGGCGGCCAGGCGGCCGCCCCGGCGGCGGTCGCGCCCGATCCCGACCGGGCCGCTCAGGCCGGCGGATTGTACTGAGGCGGCTCGCCCCGCCCAGCCGCTGTCAGCCGAGATCGCTCTCAGCCCAGGTCGGGTCCGCCCGGCCTGGGCTTTCGCGTTACGGATCCGGGGCGACGGTGCGACGGACGGGTCATCGCCGGGGCGAGAGGCCCGCGATCGCGACCGGCGCCGTCCGGGATCGCGCAGCTTTGCCCGAAGAGCCGGAAGGTGCGGCGGCCAAGTCCGCGCGGGCCGTTCTCGGGCGAGACCCGCCCCTCGGCACCGACCCGCGTCGCGCTCCGCAGGCGCATAGAAAAAAGCCGCCCCGGAGGGAGCGGCTCGAGGAGTCATCAGGGAGGCATCAAAACAGAGCGGACCAACATGTCCAACTCGACATCCAGATCACTGGATGCCTGTTTATGCCTCGAAAACCTTAATGCGGAGTTAAGGTGCGTTTTCGCGCGTCGATCTCAGGCCGCTAGACTGTCGAAAAGCCCGCGCCCGTCGGTCCCGCCGACCAGATCCTCGACGAAGTTCTCCGGGTGCGGCATCATCCCGAGGACGTTCCCGGTCTCCGACAGGACGCCCGCGATGGCGTTGAGGGAGCCGTTGCGGTTCGCCTCGACGGTGATCGCGCCGGTCGCGTCGCAGTAGCGGAAGGCGACCCGGCCCTCGCCCTCGATCCGCGCCAGGGTCTCGGGATCGGCGAAGTAGTTGCCTTCGCCGTGGGCGACGCAGACGTCGATCACCTGGCCCTGGGTGTAGGCGCTGGTGAAGCGGGTGTCGGTGCGCTCCACCCGGAGCGTCTGCCGGTGGCAGATGAAGCGCCGGTCGATGTTGCGCATCAGCACGCCGGGCAGCAGGCCCGATTCGCACAGGATCTGGAAGCCGTTGCAGATACCGAGCACGAGGCCGCCGCGGGCCGCGTGGGCCCGGACCGCGTCCATGGCCGCGGCCCGGCCGGCGATGGCGCCGCAGCGCAGGTAGTCGCCGTACGAGAAGCCGCCGGGCAGGACGGCGAGGTCGGTGCCGGCGGGGAGCGCGTGGTCCGCGTGCCAGACGAGGCTCACCTGCGCGCCGGAGCGCCGCAGGGCCCGGACGACGTCCGACTCGCGGTTGGAACCCGGGAAGACGACGACCGCGGCGTGCATCAGAGGATCTCGATCGCGTAGTTCTCGACGACGGTGTTGGCCAAGAGCTTCTCGCAGGCCGTGCGCAGCGTCGCCTCGGCGGCGGCGCCGTCGACTGCCGACACCTCAATGTCGAAGACCTTGCCCTGACGGACGCCGTCGACGCCCTCGATGCCGAGGGACCTGAGGGCGGCCTCGATCGCCTTGCCCTGCGGGTCCAGCACACCGGTCTTCAGGGTGACGATGATACGGGCTTTCATGGATCTACGGGTCTCACGCGTGTCAGGACGGGGGTGTGACCTGCGACAACGTCACACAGACCGTCGCCGGTCGCTTCTAACAGGAAGGCCGGCGCACTGTCGAACACGCCGCACGCATAGGGATCATTCCGCTGCTGGATGCAACTTGAACGGAAAAGTCGCCCGTGCGCGCTCGTTCAGCGATGCGCCGCCGGAGCCGGGCCCCGCAGGGGCTCGATGCTGGTCGCCCGGCGCCAGAGCTGGAGCATGATCCAGGCCGCGAACAGGCTGAACAGCCCCATTAGGACGTGCCCGACCCGGTCGCCGAGATCGAAGATGCCCGCGATGGCCCAGCCCGCCGCGATGGCCACGGCGAACACCTCGGTGCCGACGAGGACCATCATGCTGATGATGGTGATGGCGTTGCGCCCGTTCACGAGATCCGCCCTCGAAAAGATTTCGGGCCCCGGACGAACCGTCCGGGACCCGCGCAGCTAGCCCACAGAGGCGGGGCGATGCAACCGACCGGACGGCGCCGGAGCGGTCCGGCCTCAGCGCGGCGCGCGCTTGGCCAAGATCCGCTGCAGGGTCCGCCGATGCATGTTGAGGCGCCGGGCGGTCTCGCTGACGTTGCGGCTGCACAGCTCGTAGACGCGCTGGATGTGCTCCCAGCGGACCCGGTCGGCCGACATCGGGTTCTCGGGCGGGTCGGCCCGCTCGCCCGGCTGCGCCATCAGCGTGCCGTGGATCTCGTCGGCGTCGGCGGGCTTGGCGAGGTAGTCGAAGGCGCCGAGCTTCACCGCGGTGACCGCGGTGGCGATGTTGCCGTAGCCGGTGAGGATCACGCCGCGGGCCTCGGGCCGGCGCTCCTTGAGGCGGGCGATCACGTCGAGGCCATTGCCGTCGCCGAGGCGCATGTCGATCACCGCGAAGGCGGGCGCGCGCGCCTCGACGGCGGAGACGCCGTCCGCGACGCTGTCGGCCACCTGCACGTGGTAGCCGCGGCTCTCCATGGCGCGCGCGAGGCGGGTCTGGAAGGGCTTGTCGTCGTCGACGATCAGCAGGCTGCGGTCGGAGAAGGCGGCCAGCGGATCGGCATCGTTGATCACGGCGGGGTCGGTCGCCGCCGAGGTCCCGGGCTGCGTGAGCATCCGGCACTCCTTTCGCGTTTTCGTCGTCGGGTTCTTGGTCTGTCCCTCATATAGGTACGGCATCGCCCGGTGGCAGGGGGGCGCGGATACTGAGTTCCGGAGAATGTCGCGGCGCGGCGCCGCGCTCGAAGATGTGCCGGGCCCAGGAGACGCGCACGATCGCCCCGTGGGCGTCCGGCGCCGCGACGTTCATCAGGGCGAGCTGCGCTCCCGAGCGCTCGATCAGGGTCTTGGCGATGAACAGCCCGAGGCCGAGGCCGGCCCCCACGGTCCCACCGGATTGCGGCCGGTCGTGGCTGCGGGTGGTCACGTAGGGCTCGCCCGCCCGCAGCAGCACCTCGCTGGAGAAGCCCGGGCCGTCGTCGCGGATCTCGATCCAGACCCGGTCGGGCGTCCAGCGCCCCTCGACGGTGACGCCGGCCTCGGCGAAGTCGACGGCGTTGTCGAGGATGTTGGCGAGCCCGAACATGACGCCCGGGTTGCGCCGGCAGGCCGGCTCCGGCCCCTCGCCGGCGCTGGTGACGGCGAGGGCAGCGCCGAGTGCCCGCTGCGGCGCCACCAGCTCCTCCACGAGGTGGCTGAACGTCACCGTCTCCAGGAAGCCGGCCCCGGCCCCGTCCCCGTCGAGGGAGGTCAGCTTGCCGAGGATGCCGCGGCAGCGGTCGACCTGCTCGCGCAGCAGGTTGAGATCCTCCGCCACCGCCGGCGAGGCGGTGGGGCCGAGCTGGCGGATCAGCTCCTTGGTCACCACCATGATCGTGCCCAGCGGCGTGCCCAATTCGTGGGCAGCCGCGGCCGCGAGCCCGTCGAGCTGCGACAGGTGCTGCTCGCGGGCGAGCACCAGCTCGGTGGCGGCGAGCGCCTGGGCGAGGAGCCGGGTCTCCTCGGCGACCCGCCACGCGTAGACGCCCGTGAAGGCGGTGCCGAGGAGGATCGCGGTCCAGACGCCGGAGACGTACAGGAACGGCAGCTCGATCCGCCCGTCCGCGAACCAGGGCAGGGGCCGGTGCACCAGGGCGAGCAGCGTCGCGAGGCCCACCGCCAGGAGGCCCAGCGCCAGGGTCCGCTCGGGGGGCAGGGCGGTGGCGGAGATCAGCACGGGGGCGAGGAACAGCAGCGAGAACGGGTTCTGGAGCCCGCCCGTGAGGAACAGCAGGGCCGCGAGCTGCACGATGTCGAAGGCGAGGAGCAGGGCCGCGGAATCGTCGCTGAGCCGGTAGCTCGCCGGGAAGCGGATCCGCAGGGCGAGGTTCAGCCAGGACGAGGTGGCGATCACCAGGAAGCACCAGCCGAACGGCAGCGGCAGGCCGAGGCCGAACTGCGCCCCGACGACCGCCGCGCTCTGGCCCGTGATCGCGAGCCAGCGCAGGCGGACGAAGGTGTCGAGCCGCAGGTGTCGCGCGTCGCGACCGAGGCCGCTGAGATCGGTATCGGGCATGGGCTGTAACGGGCTGTATCGGTGCGTCGCCGGACGGACCCGCCGGCGCGGCGTCCCGTGGACTCCCTTCGCATGACGCGGCGATGGGAATCCCGGCACACCGCCCCGGACACGTCGTCGCTGGCGGACGATCGCCCGCGGACGTGGTCACAGGCAAGTCGCCGCAGCTCCGGGATGTTCCGCCCGCGTTCAGGGTGGAGCATTATCCTACCGACTCGGGTTGCAGGGGGTATGGGCCGCGCGGCTCGATGCCCGCGGCCGGAGCGAGACCGCGAGGTGACGATGCTGCTGGCCTATTCCCTGTACGAGGGCGCGCGCGCCCTGATGGCACCCGCCCGCGTCGCCGCCGACCTCACCCGCTACGGGCTGCAGATGCCGGGCAATCCCCTGGCCTACGGACCCTATGCCCGCGCGGTCAGCGCCGGCTGCGAGATGTTCGAGCGCGTCACCCGCCAGTACGGCAAGCCCGCCTTCGGCTTCACCGAGACGGTGGTGGACGGCGCGGCGGTCCCGGTCACCGAGCGGGTGGTCTGGGAGCGGCCGTTCTGCCGCCTGATCGCCTTCGACCGCGCGTTCCCGGCGGCCCCCGCGGAGCCGCAGCCCAAGCTGCTGATCGTCGCGCCGATGTCGGGGCACTACGCCACGCTGCTGCGCGGCACCGTCGAGGCGATGCTGCCGAACCATCGCGTGTTCATCACCGACTGGACCGACGCCCGGATGGTGCCGCTCTTCGCGGGCCAGTTCGATCTCGACGACTACATCGACTACCTGCAGGAGATGTTCGCGGTCCTGGGGCCGGACCTGCACGTCATGGCGGTGTGCCAGCCGGCGGTGCCGGTCTTCGCCGCGGTGGCGCTGATGGAGGCGGCCGACGAGCCGGCGGTGCCGACCTCCATGACCTTGATGGGCGGCCCGATCGACACCCGCCGCTCGCCCACCGCGGTGAACTGCCTCGCGCAGGAGCGTGGCCAGAAGTGGTTCGAGCAGAACACGATCAGCCTCGTGCCGCCGATCTACCCGGGCGCCTGGCGCCGGGTCTATCCGGGCTTCCTGCAGCTGTCGGGCTTCATGGCGATGAACCTCGACCGCCACGTCACCGCCCATTCGGACATGTTCGACCATCTGGTGACGGGCGACGGCGACTCGGCCGAGAAGCACCGCGAGTTCTACGACGAGTACCTCGCGGTGATGGACCTGACGGCCGAGTACTACCTCCAGACCGTGCAGACCGTGTTCGTCGACCACGCCCTGCCGACGGGACAGATGACGCACCGCGGCACGCCGGTCGATCTCGGCGCCATCCGCCGTTGCGCGATCCTGGCGGTCGAGGGCGAGAACGACGACATCTCCGGCGTCGGCCAGACCAAGGCGGCCCTCGACCTGACGCCGAACCTTCCGGAGGCGCGCAAGGCCTACCACCTCCAGGCCGGCGTCGGCCATTACGGGGTGTTCAACGGCTCGCGCTACCGGTCGGTGATCGCCCCCCGCATCGCGGCCTTCATCCGCGCCATGCAGGCGGTTCCGGGCGCGCGGGGCGGCCACCTGCGGCAGGTGGGCTGAGGCGTCCATTCCGGTGCCCGCCGCCCCGGCTGGCCCTCCTCCGCGGGGGGCTCGCGGACTCACACAGCGCGGGCCGAAGGGCGAGGGGATCTCCGGCCTCACGCTCGATCCCGAGCTGCGAAACGCTGTGCGATCCCGTTTCCGATCGATGAAGTCGGCATAGCCGTCATCGCTGCGCTCGCGATGACGGTGCGGGACATGTCGACCGAGACGCCGCGCGCTCCGCGATCATGAATACATAACGCAGTGACGGCCGGGCTGGCGCGGGCCTTGCGAGACGCGGCCCGTGAGTTCGAGCCGCACCGACACAGCCCCTCTCCATGCCGCCGTCGCCCCGAGGCCGGCGGCGGTGCGGACGCGCGCCCGGACGTCGTTGTCACCACGGGCCATTGCGCCCGCGCATCAGAACCGTTCAAACTCGCCCGCAAGGTGCGGGCCGGCGACCGATGCTTGAGATCCGCACCGCCAGGGAGAAGACGATGGACCGCAGGACCTTTCTCAAGGGTTCGGCTGCGCTCGGTTTGGCTGCGCCGCAGCTCGCGCGGCCGGCCCTCGCGCAGGGCGGCAAGGTCCTGCGCTTCGTGCCGCAGGCGAACCTCGCGAATTTCGACCCGATCTGGGGGACCCAGTACGTGGTGCGCAACGCCGGCACCCTCGTCTGGGACATGCTCTACGGCGTCGACGCGCAGCTGAAGCCGCAGCGCCAGATGGTCGAGTCCGAGGAGGTCTCGGGCGACAAGCTCACCTGGACCTTCCGGCTGCGTCCCGGCCTGAAGTGGCACGACGGCGAGCCGGTTTTCGCCAAGGACGTGGTGGCGAGCCTCACCCGCTGGATGGCTCGTGACCCGATCGGCCTGATGATCCGCGGCATCCAGGACGACCTCGCGGCGACCGACGACAGGACCTTCCAGTGGCGCCTGAAGAAGCCGTTCCCGAAGCTGCTCTACGCGCTCGGCAAGACCAACGCGCCGATGGCGCTGATGATGCCGGAGCGGATCGCCAAGACCGACCCGTTCACGCAGATCACCGAGTATGTCGGCTCGGGCCCGATGAAGTTCGTCCGCAACGAGTGGGTGCCGGGCGCCCGGGCGGTGTTCGAGACCTTCACCGACTACAAGCCCCGCGACGAGCCGAATTCCTGGCTCGCGGGCGGCAAGCGCATGCTGGTCGACCGGGTCGAGTGGGTGATCATGCCGGACGCCGCCACCGCCTCGGCGGCCCTGCAGAACGGCGAGGTCGACTGGTGGGAGAACCCGATCTCCGACCTCGTGCCGCTCCTGCGCAAGAACAGCAGCCTCAACGTCGATATCGCCGACCCGCTGGGCAATGTCGGGTCGTTCCGGATGAACCACCTGCACCCGCCCTTCGACAACCCGAAGATCCGCCAGGCCGTCATGACCGCGATGAGCCAGGAGGATTACATGCGTTCGATCGTCGGCGACGACGACAGCCTGTGGAAGACGCTGCCGGGCTTCTTCACGCCGGGGACGCCCCTCTACAGCGAGGCGGGCGGCGGCAATGTCGGCAAGGGCGACATCAAGCTCGGCCAGAAGCTGCTCAAGGAAGCCGGCTACAAGGGCGAGCCGGTGGTCTGCATCGTGGCCCAGGACCAGGGGATCACCAAGGCGCAGGGCGACATCACCGCCGACCTCCTGAAGAAGATGGGCTTCAACGTCGACTTCGTCGCCACCGACTGGGGCACCACCGGCACCCGCCGGGCCTCCAAGGCGCCGCCGTCTCAGGGCGGCTGGAACATGTTCCACACCTGGCACGCGGGCGCCGACTGCATCAATCCGGCGGGCTACCCGGCGGTGCGGGCGAGCGGCGACAAGGCGTGGTTCGGCTGGCCGAACATCCCGCCGGTGGAGACCGCCATCGCCGAGTGGTTCGACGCCGCCGACCCGGCCGCCGAGAAGGCCGCCATCGACAAGGTCAACGCCGCCGCCTGCGAGGGCGTGGTCTACGTGCCCACCGGGTTCTTCCTCGGCTACCAGGCGTGGCGCAAGAACGTCTCGGGCATCGTGAAGGGGCCGATCCCCTTCACCTGGGGCGTGTCGAAGGCGTGATGGCGCCCGCTCTCGCCACATCGGGTCGCCCGACTCGCCCGGTCTCTCGGGCGGGCTCCCGGCTTCGGATACCGCGCTCGGCAACGCGGTCGCGGGACGGGGCGCGGGTCCCCTCTCCTGTCCCTCTCCCGCACGGGAGCGGGGGCGCGTCGCGCTCCGCCGCCGGCGTTCGCGCCCGACCCGGACGCGTGAAGGTCGGCACCCGCGAGGGGGGCAGGGGCGGCCGCACCCGCCGCGCCCTCCCGCCCACAGCCTAGCGAGGCCCCATGCTCGGCTATATCGGCAGGCGCATCCTCGCCACCATCCCGGTCATGGCGGTGGTCGGGCTGTTCGTCTTCAGCCTCCTCTACTTCGCCCCGGGCGACCCGGCGGCGATCATCGCGGGCGACCAGGCGACCCCCGACGACGTCGCCCGCATCCGCGCCACGCTCGGCCTCGACCGGCCGTTCCTGGTGCGGTTCTGGGAATGGTCCTGGCAGATCCTCCACGGGGATCTCGGCACCTCGATCTTCACCAACCTGCCGGTCACCACCATGATCGGCCAGCGGGTGCAGCCCACCGTCTCGCTGATGCTCGTCACCCTGGTCTTCGCCATCGTGGTGGCGGTGCCGCTGGGCGTCGTCGCCGCCTGGAAGGCCGGCAGCCTGATCGACCGCCTCGTGATGGGGCTCGCCGTGACGGGCTTCTCGGTGCCGGTCTTCGTGGTCGGCTACATCCTGGCCTACGTCTTCGCCCTCGAGCTCGGCTGGCTGCCCGTGCAGGGCTACACGCCGATCGAGCAGGGCGTGTGGCCCTGGCTGTCCAACCTGATCCTGCCGGCGGTGACGCTCGGCCTCGTCTACATCGCGCTGATCGCCCGGGTGACCCGCGCGACCATGCTCGACGTGCTCCAGCAGGATTACGTGCGCACGGCCCGGGCCAAGGGGCTGTCGCAGGGGCCGGTCCTGTTCGTCCACGCCCTCAAGAACGCCGCGGTGCCGATCGTCACCGTGATCGGCATCGGCATCGCGTTGCTGATCGGCGGTGCGGTGGTGACCGAGACGGTCTTCGCGATCCCCGGCCTCGGGCGCCTCACCGTCGACGCGATCCTGCGGCGCGACTACCCGGTCATCCAGGGCGTCGTGCTGCTGTTCAGCTTCGTCTACGTGCTCGTGAACCTCGCCATCGACCTCTTCTACACCGTGCTCGACCCGAGGATCCGCTATTGACCGCGACCGTCGCGCCCTTCCCCAGCAGCGCCCCGCAGGCGGGCGCCCCGCCCGAGGGGATCACCCCCAAGGCGCCCCCGCCGCCGGGCCTCGCCGTCGCGGCGCCGCTGCCCGACGTCATCCCGGCCCGCAAGCGCCGGGGCCGGGTCTGGACCTATGTGCGCCGCAACCCGACCATCGTGGTCGGCGGCGTGCTGCTCCTCATCGTCTTCCTGATGGCGGTGCTGGCCCCCTATCTCGGCACCGTCGACCCGACCGCCCTGGCGCCGGCCAAGCGCACCCGGGCCCCGTCGGCGCAGTACTGGTTCGGCACCGACATGCTCGGCCGCGACGTCTACTCGCGGGTGGTCTACGGCGCCCGGGTCTCGCTGCTGGTCGGCTTCTCGGTGGCGTTCCTCGCCTCGGTCGCCGGGCTCGCGGTCGGCCTCGTCTCCGGCATGGTGCGCTGGCTCGACGGGATCGTCATGCGGGTCGTCGACGGCATGATGTCGATCCCGCCGATCCTGCTCGCGGTCGCGCTGATGGCGCTCACCCGCGGCTCGGTCCAGAACGTGATCATCGCGATCACCATCGCGGAGATCCCGCGCGTCGCCCGCCTCGTGCGCGGCGTGGTGCTGTCGCTGCGCGAGCAGCCCTACGTCGAGGCGGCGGTCACCACCGGCACCCGGATGCCGGCGATCATCTGGCGCCACATCCTGCCCAACACGCTGGCGCCCATGACCGTGCAGGCGACCTACATCTGCGCCTCCGCGATGATCACCGAGGCGATCCTGTCGTTCATCGGCGCGGGCGTGCCGCCCTCGACGCCCTCCTGGGGCAACATCATGGCCGAGGGCCGGGCCCTCTGGCAGGTGAAGTTCTACATCATCCTGTTCCCGGCCATCTTCCTCTCGATGACGGTGCTCGCCGTGAACCTCGTCGGCGACGGCCTGCGCGACGCCCTCGACCCCCGCATGGCGAAAGACGTCTGATGAGGACCGGCAGCATGAGCGGCACCCCCCTCCTGTCGATCGAGAACCTGCAGGTCCATTTCCGCACCCCCGACGGGGTGAACCGGGCGGTGGACGGGGTCTCGTTCGCGATCCAGTCGGGCGAGACCCTGGCGATCGTGGGCGAGTCCGGCTGCGGCAAGTCGGTGACCTCGATGTCGATCCTGCGGCTCCTGCCCGAGCCGCCGGCCCGCATCGCCGGCGCCATCAAGTTCGAGGGCAAGAACCTCCTCGACCTGCCGAACAGCGCCATGCGCAAGATCCGCGGCAACGACATCAGCGTGATCTTCCAGGAGCCGATGACCTCGCTGAACCCGGTGCTGACGGTCGGCTGCCAGATCGGCGAGACCCTGCGGCTGCACCAGGGGCTCGGCCGCCGGGAGGCCGAGGAGCGGGCCGTGGAGATGCTGACGCTGGTCGGCATCCCCGAGCCGCGGCGCCGGGTGCGGGAATACCCGCACCAGCTCTCCGGCGGCATGCGCCAGCGGGTGATGATCGCCATCGCGCTCGCCTGCTCGCCGAAGCTCCTGATCGCCGACGAGCCGACCACGGCGCTGGACGTGACCATCCAGGCCCAGATCCTCGACCTGATGCGCGACCTGAAGGCCCGGGTCGGGGCCGCGATCATGCTGATCACCCACGATCTCGGCGTGGTGGCCGAGGTCGCCGACCGGGTGGTGGTGATGTATGCCGGCCGCAAGGTCGAGGAGGCGCCGGTCCGCGAGCTGTTCCGGTCGCCGCGCCACCCCTACACCCGCGGCCTGATGGGGGCGGTGCCGAAGCTCGGCGCCGTCGAGCACGGCGCCGACGCGCGGCTCGCCGAGATCCCCGGCATGGTCCCGAGCCTGAAGGGCCGGATCGAGGGCTGCGTCTTCGCCGGGCGCTGCCCGGACGTCACCGACCTGTGCCGCGCCTACGCGCCGGCCCTGGAGCCGAAGGCGCCGGGCCACCTCGCCGCCTGCCACTACGCGCCGAAGGACGCCCTCGCGGCATGAGCGCCACGCCCGCACCCGCCGCCCGCACCCTGCTGGAGGTCAACGACCTCAAGAAGCACTTCGCCCTCGGCGGCGGCCTGTTCGGCCAGTCCAAGCGCGTGCTCAAGGCGGTGGACGGCCTGTCCTTCACGGTGGCCCGGGGCGAGACCCTCTCGCTCGTCGGCGAGTCCGGCTGCGGCAAGTCCACCGTCGCCAAGGCGCTGATGCGCCTCTATGCGCCCACCGCCGGCCAGGTGGTGCTCGACGGGCGCCGCATCGACGACCTCTCGGCCGGGGCGCTCCGGCCCCTGCGGCGCCACATCCAGATGGTGTTCCAGGACCCGTTCTCGTCGCTCAACCCGCGGATGCGGGTGCGGGCGATCCTGGCCGAGCCGATCCGCAATTTCGGCCTCGCCCGGAACAGCGCCGACCTGGAGAGCCGGCTGGCCAGCCTGATGGAGCGGGTCGGCCTGCCGCGCGAGGCGCTGGGGCGCTTCCCGCACGAGTTCTCCGGCGGGCAGCGCCAGCGCATCGGCATCGCCCGGGCGCTCGCCGCCGAGCCGGACCTGATCATCTGCGACGAGGCGGTCTCGGCCCTCGACGTCTCGGTGAAGGCGCAGATCGTCAACCTGCTGCGCGACCTGCAGCGCGAGCTCGATCTCGCGATGCTGTTCATCTCGCACGACCTCGCCATCGTCGAGCACATGACCCACCGCGTCGCGGTGATGTATCTCGGCAAGATCGTCGAGATCGGGCCGCGCCGCGATCTCTTTCTCGCGCCCAAGCACCCCTACACGCAGGCGCTGCTCTCGGCGGTGCCGATCCCCGAGCCCGGGGCCGGGCGCACCCGCATCGTGCTCAAGGGCGACGTGCCGAGCCCGATCAACCCGCCCTCCGGCTGCCGCTTCCACACCCGCTGCCCGCACGCCTTCGACCGCTGCCGGACCGAGGTGCCGGGACTCGACGCGGTCGGCGCCGGCCACTTCGCCGCCTGCCACCTCAACGACACGGCCGTGCCCGCCCGGGCGGCCTGACGGCGCCGTCCTCGCGAGCGCAGCGAAGCGACCCAGGGCAGCGCGCGATCCCCGAGCGTGGCGGATCCCTGGGTCGCTTCGCTCGCGAGGACGGGTCGGATTCCCGCGAACCACATCCGGAGTCTCTCGTGCAGCACGACCTCATCCTGAAGGGCGCCCGGGTCATCGACCCGTCGCAGAACCACGACGGGATCTGCGACGTCGCCTTCGCGGACGGCCGCGTCTCGGGCTTCGGCCGCGACCTGCCGGCGGGCCCCGGCACGCAGGTGCGCGACATGGAAGGCGCGATCGTCACGCCGGGCCTGATCGACCTGCACACCCATGTCTACTGGGGCGGCACCTCGCTCGGCATCGACGCCGACGATTTCTGCCGGACCTCGGGGGTGACCACCTCGGTCGATACCGGCAGCGCCGGGCCCGGCAATTTCGCCGGCTTCCGCAGCCACGTGATCGAGCGGTCGCAGGCGCGGATCCTCGCATACCTGCACGTCTCCTTCGCGGGCATCTTCGGCTTCTCGAAGACCATCATGGTCGGCGAGAGCGAGGACCCGCGGCTCATGGCGCCCCGGGAGGCGGTCGAGGTCGCCGACGCCAACCGGGACGTGATCGTCGGCATCAAGGTCCGGGTCGGGCGCCACGCCTCGGGCGACCAGGGCACCGCGCCGCTCGACATCGCCCTGCAGGTCGCCGAGGAGACCGGCCTGCCGCTGATGGCCCATATCGACGAGCCGCCGCCGAGCTACGAGGAGGTGCTGGCCATGCTGCGGCCCGGCGACGTGCTGACCCACGCGTTCCGGCCCTTCCCGAACTCGCCCATCACGGCCCAGGGCGCCGTGAAGCCGGCGCTCCGCGAGGCGCGGGCGCGGGGCGTGATCTTCGACATCGGCCACGGCAAGGGCTCGTTCGCCTTCAGGACGGCGCGGGCCATGCTGGCGGGCGGCTTCCTGCCCGACACGATCTCGTCGGACGTGCACCAGCTCTGCATCGAGGGGCCGGCCTTCGACCAGGTCACCACCATGTCGAAGATGCTCTGCCTCGGCATGAGCCTCACCGACGTGATCGCCGCCTCCACGGTGAACGCCGCCGTGGCGCTGAAGCGGATGGAGTACGGGACCCTGAAGGTCGGGGCGCTGGGCGACGCCACCGTGCTGGCGGTGCGGGACGGCGCGTTCGACTACGTCGACACGCGCGGCGAGCACATGACGGGCGACCGGCGGATCACCGCCGAGGGCGTGGTGCTGAAGGGCCGGTGGTGGCACCCGGCCTGACCCGTCGGGCCTGACGATCGGGACGAAGATCCCATCGCATACAAAATATCGACCTTTACAGCCTCTTCCGCGGGCCGATACACTTTCCCGTGAGGGGCGGACCATCTCCGGCCCTCAGCGAAACGCGGTTCAAACCGCGGCGCCAGGGAGGATGGATGGACACGGGTCAGCCTCTGCTGGAGGTCGACGGCGTCACGCTCCGCTACAAGACGCCCGAGCACCTCGTCACGGCCACCTACCGGGTGAGCTTCCGGGTCTGGCCCGGGGACCGCTTCGTGCTGCTCGGGCCGTCCGGATGCGGGAAGTCGACCCTGCTCAAGGCGGTGGGCGGCTACATGGCGCCGACCGAGGGCGAGATCCGCCTGAAGGGGCGCCCGGTCACCGAGCCCGGCCCCGACCGGATGATGGTGTTCCAGGAATTCGACCAGCTCCTGCCGTGGAAGACGGTCCGGCAGAACGTGGTCTTCGCCCTCGAGGCCTCGGGCCGGCTGAAGGGTCGCGAGGCCCTGGACCGGGCGAACCTCTACATCGACAAGGTCAACCTCACGAAGTTCGCCGACAGCTACCCCCACACCCTGTCGGGCGGCATGAAGCAGCGCGTCGCGATCGCCCGCGGCATGGCGATGGAGCCCGACATCCTGCTGATGGACGAGCCCTTCGCGGCGCTCGACGCGCTGACCCGGCGGCGCATGCAGGACGAGCTGCTGGCCCTGTGGGAGGGCACGCGCTTCACCGTGCTGTTCGTCACACACTCGATCCCTGAGGCGATCAAGGTCGGCTCGCGCATCCTGCTGCTCTCGCCCCATCCCGGCGAGGTGAAGGCCGAGCTCAACAGCGCCGCGTCGCCGGAGGCGGCGCTGCAGCTCGAGGGCCGGATCCAGCACATGCTGTTCTCGGAAGAGATCCAGGAGGCGGAGAATGTCTAGCGCGCAAGCCCTGAGCGGCGCCCCGCTGGCCGGGCCGAGCGCCGCGCCGCGTCTGTCGTCCCTGCCGCCGTCCGGCCGGCCCGAGATCGTGCGCGAGACCGGCCACGCCCACGGCGCCGCGGTGGTGGAGAAGCCGCTGTCGATCACCGAGCGCCTCTACAACCAGGCGTGGCTGCGCAAGATCGTGATCCTCGTGCTCCTCGCCGGGATCTGGGAGGCCTACGGGCGCTATCTCGACAACGACCTCCTGTTCCCGACCTTCACGGCGACCGTGGAGGCCTTCTTCCGGGGCATCGCGGACGGCACGCTGCCGGCCCGGGCCTGGAGCTCGCTGAAGGTACTGCTCATGGGCTACGCCGCCGGCGTCGCCCTGGCGACCGTGCTCACCGGCGTCGCCATCGCGTCGCGGATCGGGACCGACCTGCTCGAGACGCTGACGTCGATGTTCAACCCGCTGCCGGCGATCGCGCTCCTGCCCCTGGCGCTGATCTGGTTCGGCCTGGGCAACGGCAGCCTGATCTTCGTGCTGGTCCACTCGGTGACCTGGGCGATCGCCCTCAACACCCATTCGGGCTTCCTGTCGGTCAGCCGCACGCTCAAGATGGTCGGGCGCAATTACGGACTGTCGGGCCCGCGGCTGATCGGCAAGATCCTGATCCCGGCGGCCTTTCCCTCGATCCTCACCGGCCTGAAGGTCGGCTGGGCCTTCGCGTGGCGCACCCTGATCGCCGCCGAGCTGGTCTTCGGGGTGTCGTCCGGGGCGGGCGGCCTCGGCTGGTTCATCTTCGAGAACAAGAACATGCTCGACATCCCGAACGTGTTCGCCGGGCTGCTCACCGTGATCCTGATCGGTCTCGTGGTCGAGAACCTGATCTTCCAGACGATCGAGCGGCGCACCGTCCAGCGCTGGGGCATGCAGGCCTGAGCGGGGGCGGGCCGGGCGGAGCGCTCCGGCCGCGCTCCGCCCGAGGCCGGCCCCGATCTCTGCGGAGACGTGTCTTCTCACATGTTGCTCGAATAGAGATCGAACTTCTCTGTTGCGACGGTGCGGCGAACGTTTTCTTCCTATAGGCTCCGCTTACGACCCCCGGAGCCCGTTCCCGTGAGCCCTGACGCCCCATCCAAGACGGCCCCGACGCCGGCCCGCCCCGAACGGGGTGGCCGGTCGGACACGGCCGCCTCGGTCTTGCCCGGCATCGGCCTGTGCGCGGTGATCACCGCGGTGGCGATGGCCGCGCAGGCGGTAGAGGAGCGGGTCGCCGGTCACCCCTACATCGAGGCCCTGGTCCTGGCGATCCTGATCGGCATCGCGGTGCGGACCGCCTGGACGCCCCCGGCACGGTTCCGCACCGGCATCGCCTTCTCGGCCAAGCAGCTCCTCGAGGTCGCCGTGGTGCTGCTCGGCGCCTCCCTGAGCCTCGGGGCGATCCTCGCCTCCGGCCCGGCGCTGCTGGCCGGCATCGTCGGGACCGTGGTGCTCGGCATCGCCGCCAGCGTGGCGATCTGCCGGGCGCTCGGGCTGCCGGCCCGGATGGCGATCCTGGTGGCCTGCGGCAACGCCATCTGTGGCAACTCGGCCATCGCGGCGGTCGCGCCCGTGATCGGCGCGGAGGCGAAGGACATCGCCGCCGCCATCGCGTTCACCGCCGTCCTCGGCGTGCTGATGGTGCTCGGGCTGCCGCTGTTCGTGCCCCTCGCGGGCATGACCGACAACCAGTACGGGGTGCTGGCGGGGCTCACCGTCTACGCGGTGCCGCAGGTCCTGGCCGCGACCGTCCCGGTGAGCCTGCTGTCGACCCAGGTCGGCACCCTGGTCAAGCTGGTGCGGGTGCTGATGCTCGGCCCGGTCGTGGTGGTGTTCTCGCTGATCGCCCCGCGTCTGCCGCAGGCGGCGGGGGCGCCGCCGGCGCCGTCCCGTCCGGGCTTCACCAAGCTGGTGCCCTGGTTCATCCTCGGCTTCCTGGCGCTGGCCACCCTGCGCTCCCTGGGCCTCGTCCCGGACCCGGCGGTGAAGCCGCTGACCCAGCTCGCCGGCGTGCTCACGGTCCTGTCCATGGCCGCCCTCGGCCTCGGGGTCGACGTCCGGGTCCTGGCCCGGGTCGGCGGCCGGGTCACCCTCGCGGTCACCGCCTCCCTAGCGGTCCTGATCGCCCTCAGCCTGACGCTGATCCGCGCTCTCGGGATCGGGTGACGCCGCGCGCGGTCTTTCCCGCCGCGCGGGCTCCCGACCCGTGTAACAGGCATTCCATCGGCACCTTTGTGCAGGTGACCGGAGCCTTTCGCGCCGGCGATCCGGCCCATCCGCACCGAAAAGCGCTTCGGGTGATCATCCCTCAGTCAAGACCGTCTTGACACATACGCGGTTTTTGCTTTGGAACCGCAGGCATCGTCGTCGAAAGCTTCGTGTGGACTCGCGCAGTGCCTGAAAAGAATCCCGAGAACAGCCTCAGGTTGGTCACGCTGGTGGGCGAGATCGTCGCCGCCTACGTCTCGAACAATTCCGTTCCGCCGACGGCCCTGCCCGAGCTGATGGCGAGCGTGCACGCGGCCCTGGCATCCCTCGACGGGCAGGCGCCGGCGGCCGCGGTCGAGCCGGCCGTGGAGCGGCCGACGCCGGCCCAGATCCGCAAGTCGGTCCAGGAGGACGGGATCGTCAGCTTCATCGACGGCCGGACTTACAAGACCCTGAAGCGCCACCTCACCGCCCACGGCCTGACGCCGGAGCGGTACCGCGAGCGCTACGGTCTGCCGGACGATTACCCGATGACGGCGCCGGGCTACGCCGCGCAGCGCTCCGCGCTGGCGAAGGCGATCGGCCTCGGCGTGCCCGGCGGGCGCGTCGATCAGCGCAGGACGGGCACCGGCGGCTGATCGGCGGCGCGGCGCGGGGCCGCGCGCGGCGCGGTCTCGCTCCGCCGCCCCAGGAACGGCAGCACCTGCGCGGGGGCCGGCTCGGATCGGCCGGGCTCGGCGCGGCCCGGGCGGCCGAACGTGTCGGCCCAGCTCAGTTTGATCACCCGGTTGTCCGCGGCCGCGGGCTCCTCCGCGGGGCGCGGCGCCTTGCGGTTCGCGGCGCCGATCCAGCGCACGATCCGGTGCTCGCGCCCGCGGCGGAGCACCGGCGGCAGATTCGTCTCGCTGCGCTTGCGGTTCTGCCGGATGTCGTCGGTCTTGTCTGAGATCGACACGCTCGATAACCCTGTCCCCGTGCGAGGTGCGGGCGGGGACGGATAGCGGGTGCAGCCGTGGATCCGCCGGGGTGCTCCACCCTCGACAACGGCGCTATCCTACTGAACTTGCAGAATCCGGACAGGGCGGTCCCGTCCAAAAAACTTGTCTCTGCGTCCCAGATTGGCCCGTCCGGGGCCGGAACGGCTCAGGAGGCGCGCGCGCCCGGCACCGCGGCGAGCAGGGTGCGGGTGTAGGCGTGCTCCGGCGCGGCGAACAGGTCCGCGGTGCCCCGCATCTCCACGATGGCGCCGCGGTGCATCACGGCGATCCGGTCGCAGATCGTGGCGGCCACCCGCAGATCGTGGGTGATGAACAGCATCGCCAGCGACAATCTCTGCTTCAGGTCCTCCAGCAGGTCCAGCACCTGCCGCTGGACCGAGACGTCCAGCGCCGAGACCGCCTCGTCGGCCACCAGCACGTCCGGCTCCATCGCGAGCGCTCGGGCGATGCCGATGCGCTGGCGCTGCCCGCCCGAGAAGGCGTTGGGGTAGCGGGCGGCGGCCTTCGGATCGAGACCGACGAGGTCGAGGAGGCTGCGCGCCCGCTCCCGGGCCTCGGCGGCCGGGACCCCGTGGGCGATGGGGCCCGCCGTGATGATCTGCTCCACGGTGCGCCGCGGGTTCAGCGACGCGAACGGGTCCTGGA
Source organism: Methylobacterium sp. yr668 (assembly GCF_900116245.1). Lineage (NCBI taxonomy): Bacteria > Pseudomonadati > Pseudomonadota > Alphaproteobacteria > Hyphomicrobiales > Methylobacteriaceae > Methylobacterium > Methylobacterium sp. yr668. The sequence goes on from NZ_FOZY01000011.1 coordinate 146,327, forward strand.
AGATCATCTGGATCCGGCTGCGCTTGTCGCGCAGGTCGCCGCTCTTGAGCGCCGTGTAGTCGAGTTCGCCCAACCGGACCGTGCCGCCGTCGGGCTCGATCAGCCGGATCGCGAGCCGCGCCGTGGTCGACTTGCCGGAGCCGGATTCACCGACGATCCCCAGGGTCTCGCCGCGGCGGACGTCGAACGAGACCTCCTTGACGGCCGCGACGACCCGCGGCTTGCCGAACAGGCCGGAGCGCCCGGAATAGGTCTTGGACAACCGGTTCACGGAGAGCGCGACCGGGGCCGCCTCCAGGGGCGGGCGCGGCGGCGGCGTCAGGCTCGGGACGGCGGCGAGCAGCGCCTTGGTGTAGGGCGCCTGCGGATTGCGCAGCACGGCCTCGGCGGTGCCGGATTCGACCAGCCGTCCGCGCTGGAGCACCGCCACGTGGTCGGCGATCTCCGCCACCACGCCGAAATCGTGGGTGATGAACAGGACGCTCATCCCGCGCTTCCGCTGCAGGTCGCGGATCAGCCGGAGGATCTGGGCCTGGGTGGTGACGTCCAGCGCCGTGGTCGGCTCGTCGGCGACCAGCACCGAGGGCTCCAGCGCCAGCGCCATGGCGATCATCGCTCGCTGCCGCTGGCCGCCGGAGAGCTGATGCGGGTAGGCCCGCACCGCCTCCTCGGGGTTGGGAAGCCCGACCTCGGTGGCGAGCGCCACCGCCCGGGCCCAGCGCGCGCTGCGGGTGAGCAGGTTGTGCGCCTCGAACATCTCGGCGATCTGGTCGCCGATCCGCATCACCGGGTTCAGCGCCGTCATCGGCTCCTGGAACACCATGGCGATGCGCCGGCCGCGCAAGCTGCGCCAAGCGGGCTCGTCGAGGGTCAGGAGATCCCGGCCCTCGAACAGGATCGTGCCGGCGGTGGGTTTCAGCGCCCGGGGCAGGAGGCCGGTCAGCGCGTAGGCGCTCATCGACTTGCCCGAGCCCGATTCCCCGACGACGCACAGGATCTTCCCGGCCTCGAGGTCGAGGTTCAGGCCCTCGACCGCGTGCGGGCGATCGGCGCCCTTGGGGAGCGCGATCGTCAGATCGCGGATGCGGACGACCGGCTCGCTCATCGTGTCAGGCCCTCGCTGTGCGGCGGCGGAGGATGTCGGGTCCGGCCTCGGCCAGATCCCAGAACAGGCCGGCCATGATCGCCAGGCCCTCGCGGGTGCCGGAGGCGAGCATGTGCTCGTCGGGCCCGTGCTGGCGGCAGGCCGGGTAGGAATGCGGTACCCAGAGGGTCGGCAGGCCCAGAATCTCCGAGAAGGCGTCGTTCGGCAGCGAGCCGCCGAGATTGGGCAGCAGCGCCGGCTTTTTTCCGCTGCTCGCCTCGATCGACTGGAGCGCCCACTCGACCCAGGGATCCTCCACGGGCAGCCGCGTCGCCTGGAAGACTTCCGCGGCGCGGGCCGGTCGGACCTCGATCATCGGGAAGCCGTGCGCGTCGAGATGGGCGCGCACGTTCCGGATCAGGTTCTGCCAGTCGGTGCCGACCACGAAGCGCAGCTGCAGGGTCGCCTTGGCGTGGGGCGGTACGGCGTTGAGCGGCCCGTCCGGGTCGCCGGTCTTGAAGGCCAGCACCTCCAGCGTGTTCCAGGCGAAGACCCGCTCGGCCGGGGTGAGGCCCGGCTCGCCCCAGTCGGTGTCGATCGTGGGCGCGGTCGGATCCTCGCCGACCCGGATGTCGGCGAGCGCCGCGCGCACGCCCTCGGGGATCGGCGGCGGCCGGAGGGCGTCCACCAGGATGCTGCCGCGGGCATCGACCATCGAGGCGATTGCCGAGGCCAGCACCGTGCCGGGGTTGCGCAGCAGGCCGCCCCAGTTGCCGGAATGGTGCGGGCCTTCCCGCAGGTTCAGGCTCAGCTCGAAATTGTAGGCGCCGCGGGAGCCGAGGAAGAGGGTCGGGCGCTCGCCGTTGAGGCGGGGGCCGTCCGAGGCGATCAGCACGTCGGACCGCAGAGCCTCGGCCTGCTCGCGGCAGAACGGCCGCAGGCCCGGGGAGCCCGATTCCTCGCCCATCTCGATCAGCAGCTTCACGTTGAAGCCGAGACGGCCCTCGCGGGCCGCGATCACCTGCTCCAGGGCGGCGAGGTTGAGGACGTGCTGGCCCTTGTTGTCGGCGGTGCCGCGCCCGTACCAGCGGTCGCCCTCGACCACGATCTCCCAGGGGCCCAGGCCCTCGCGCCACTGCTCGGGGTAGCCCCGCACCGTGTCGCCGTGGCCGTAGATCAGCACGGTCGGCAGGTCCGGGCCCTCGCGCCGCTCGGCGATCAGGAACGGGCCGTGCACCCCGTCGGGGTTGGGGAAGATCTTCGGGGTCTCGAAGCCGAGGCGGGCGACCAGCGGCGCGATGAAGGCGTCGAGATAGGCGCGGAGCGCCGCCTCCTGGCCGGGGGCCTGGCTCTCGGTCGGCATCGCCACCGCCTCCCGCAGGAGCGCGAGGAACGCGCCCGAATCGAAGGCCTCTGTGGCGCGCGCGATGGCGGCGTCTCGCGTCATGGTGTGATCTCAGGCGAAGGAAAGGGGTGTCATTTGTTCGCGCGGGCGGCCCCACCCGTCATTGCGAGCGTAGCGAAGCAACCCAGGGAAGCGGGACCTCCCGGCAGCGTGGCGCCGCCCTGGATTGCTTCGCTGCGCTCGCAAAGACGACGGCATCAATGGCGTGCCTCGGGGGCGGTGATGTCGCGCAGGCCATCACCTAAGAGATTGATCGCCAGCACGAGGAGGAGGAGCGCCACGCCCGGGATGGTGATCACCCAGGGCTGGAAGAACATGTACTGCTTGCCCTCGGCGATCATCAGGCCCCAGGAGGGCAGGGGCGGCTGGACGCCGAGCCCGAGGAACGACAGGGCGGCCTCCAGCAGGATCGCGTGGGCCATCTCCAGGGTCGCCACGACGATCAGGGCGTTCATGATGTTGGGCAGGATCTCCTGGCGGATGATGCGCAGGTCGGTCAGCCCCGCGGCGCGGGCGGCCGAGATGAAGTCCTGGTTGCGGATCTGCTGGGTCGCGGCCCGGGTCACCACGGCGAAGCGGTCCCAGAGCAGGAAGCCCAGCACCAGCACCACCACCTTCAGGGAGCCGCCGACCAGCGCCGCCATGGCGAGCGCCACCAGCACCACCGGCATGGCGAGCCGCGTGGTCACGACGTAGCTCACCACCGAATCGACCCAGCCGCCGAAATAGCCGGCGCATAAACCGAGGGTCGTGCCGATCAGCCCGGAGATCAGCGCCGCCGAGATCCCGATCAGGAGGGAGATCTGGCCGCCGTAGAGGAGGCGGCTGAGGTAGTCGCGGCCGAGCTTGTCGGTGCCGAGCACGTGGTCCCAGGTGCCCTTGGCCTGCCAGATCGGCGGGATCAGGCGGCGGGACACGTCCTGCGCGTAGGGGTCGTGCGGCGCGATGAGCGGGGCGGCGAGCGCCGCCAGCACGATCAGCCCGAGGATCCCGGCCCCGATCAGGAAGCCGGTGTGGCGCAGGCCCCGGCGCAGGATCAGGCGGGTGGGGGAGGGGACCGGCGCCAGCGCGACCGGCGCGTCCGGGGGCAGGGCGGGGGCGGCGAGCGCCGCCGTGTCGGGGGGGAGGCTCATCGGCGGATCCTCACGACTGGCGCAGGCGCGGGTCGAGGAAGGCGTTCAGCAGGTCGGCCGCCAGCGTCAGGCCGATATAGATCATGGCCAGCACCAGCACGATCGCCTGGACGACGGGGAAGTCGTTGCGGGCGATGGATTCCCAGGCGAGCTGCCCGAGGCCCTGGAGCGAGAACACCGCCTCGATCACGATCGAGCCGCCGAGCATGAAGCCGAACTGCACCGCCGACAGGGCGATCACCGGGATCACGGCGTTGCGGAGCGCGTGCCGCACCAGGATCTTCCGGGGCGGCAGCCCCTTGGCGCGGGCGGTGCGGACGTAGTCGGAGGCCAGCACCTCCAGCATGCCGTTGCGGGTGAGCCGCATCACCGCCGGCATCGCGTAGTAGCCGAGCGCCACTGCGGGCAGGACGAAGTTCTTCCAGGTGGCGTTGCCCGAGACCGGCAGCCAGCGGAGGTTGACGGAGAAGATCAGGATCAGCGTCAGGCCGAACCAGAAGCTCGGCATCGCCTGGCCCAGCACCGAGACGGCGAGCGCCGTCCGGTCGATCCACGTGTCCCGCTTCACGGCGGCGACGACGCCGAGGGGAATGGCCACGAACAGCGCCACGGCCAGCGCGATGATGCCGAGATAGAGGGTGATCGGCAGGCGGGCGGCCAGCAGGTCGATCACGCTCTCACGGAAATAGAAGGAGTTGCCGAAGTCGAGGTGCAGCGCCCGCCAGCCCCAGGTGAGGAACTGGGTCAGCAGCGGCTGGTCCAGGCCGTAATCCTGGCGGATCTGGGCGATCTGCGGCCCGGTGGCCTCAGGGCCGGCGATGGCCGTGGCGAGGTCGCCCGAGAGGTGGAGGAGCAGGAAGCTCGCCACCGAGACCGTGAAGGCCACCGCCAGGGCGACCAGCACGCGCCGGAACGTGAAGGCCAGCATGGCTCAGGCTCCTGCTGTTTCCCGTCGATCACGTCGGATCATGACGGAGCGTTCTCTCCTCCCCTGGCGATCCCGGGTTTGCCCGGGATCGCTCAAGCTTGCGGGGAGGAGCCGGAGGTGGGGGTGGTTCAGGATCGAGCGGAGCGGTGCCGTCTGCACCACCCCCACCCCTGCCCCCTCCCCGCAAGGGGGAGGGGAAAAGCGGCGCGCTACGGCCACCGCCGTCACTTCCACGACGCCGCGTAGAAGCGCGCCACCTCGTCGGGCTGGGCGGTGAAGTTGAGGTCCGACGTGAAGGCGTAGTTGGTCGAGTAGGAGAACATCGGCAGGGCGTAGGCCTGCGCGGCGATCCGCTGGAGCGCCTTAGCGTAGGCGGCCTTGCGCTTCTCGGGATCCATGGAGCTGTCGCCCTCCTGCAGGTCGGCGATCACCTGCGGATCCTTGGTCAGGTCCTCCTCGCCGCCGCGGAAATACACCCCGTCGAAGGCCGAGACGGCGACCACCGAGAACGACCCCCAGGTCTGGTAGCCGATCGAGGTCTTGCCGGCCCGCAGCGCGTCGCGGAACGCCGCGTAGCGCAGGTAGTTGAGCCGCGCCTTGATGCCGACGGCGCCGAGATAGCCGATCACCGCCTCGGCGTAGTCGCGCTCGCGATAGGCGCCGAGGTCGATCTCGAACCCGTTCGGGTAGCCGGCTTCCTTGAGCAGCGCCTTGGCCTTGGCGGGGTCGTAGGGGTAGCGCATCACCCCCTGGTCGGTGCAGCCGAACTGGTCGACGAAGCACAGCGCGTTCATCACCCGCGAGGCGCCGCGCACGAGGTTGTCGACCATCGCCTTGCGGTCGATGGCGTAGGAGATCGCCTGCCGGACGCGCACGTCCTTGAGCGGCGAGTTCTCCTTCGCCCGGCCCAGCGTGTCGAACTGCAGGAACCCGACCCGCATCGTCTCGGAATTGAGGACCGTGATGTTGGGCGCGGCGCGCAACTGCTCGGCCTGGTCGCTCGGCACCCGCCAGATCCAGTCGACGCCGCCGGTCATCAACTCGGCCATCCGGCTCTCGCCGTCCGGGATGACGCGGAACTGCAGCTTGCCGATCTTCGGCTTACCCAGAGGGCTCTCGGCCCAGTACTTGTCGAACCGCTCCATGGAGACGCCGCGGCCGCTGTCGACCTTGGTGATCCGGTACGGGCCGCTGCCGACCGGCGCCTTGGCGAAACCGTCGAGGCCGACCTTCTTGAAGTAGTTGGCCGGGAAGATCGGGGTCGGGCCGGCGAGGTATTCCAGCGCCGCCGGGAACGGGGCCTTCAGGTGGATGCGCACGCTGTGCGGGCCGGTCACCTCCACCGACTTCATCCAGTCGACGTTCTGGCGGGTGACCGTGCGCGCTTCGGGGGTCAGCACGTAGTTGAACGTGAAGGCCACGTCCTCCGGCCCGAGCGGGTCGCCGTTGTGGAAGACCACGCCCTCGCGGATCGTGAGGTCGAGGGTCGTGTCGTCCGCCCATTTCCAGGCGGTCGCCAGGAACGGCTTGTAGGTGCCGTCCTTGGGATCCCGGTACAGCAGCGTGTCCCAGCAGTTCCGGGCTAGGATCACGCCCTCGCGGGCGCTGTTGTGGTACGGGCTGACGTTCTCGGGCTCGCTGTCCGACGCGTAGACCAATGTGTCGTTGGCCTTGCCGGCCAGCGCCGGGTGGGCAGCGATCAGGGTCGCGAACGAGGCGGCCAAGGTGGCGGCCAGGGTGGCGGCTCGGGTGAGGGTCCGTAGCGGCATGCAGGCTCCGACGGCGCGGCGGACAGGCCCGGCGGACGGTTCCGCGGCTGCCGCGTTTTTCACCCTGCCATGGTGTTGTGCATCTGGGATCGCAACAAGTAGAATTTAGCGAGTGCTGCGTTGCCGTATCGGCAATGTGCACGGCACCATACAGCGCATCGAGCACGATAATGCAGAGTACGGGCCTGCGCTACTTCCTGGCCGTGGCCCGCACCGGGTCGATCGCGGCCGCCTCGTCCCAGCTCAACGTCGCGGCCTCGGCGATCAGCCGGCAGATCGCCAACCTGGAGGCTGAGCTCGACTGCGTGCTGTTCGAGCGCCGCCCGCGCGGCATGGTGCCGAGCCCGGCCGGTGAGCTGCTGGCGCAGCACGCCCATCAGGTGCTGATCCGCTCCGAGCAGGTGGTCACCGAGATCCGGGAGCTGGAAGGGCTCGCCCGCGGGCTGATCCGGGTCGCCTGCTCGGAGGGCTTCTCCCTCGACATCGTGCCGAACGCGATCGCGGCCTTCCACGCGGCCCATCCCGGCATCCGCTTCGAGGTCACGGTCCAGCCCCCGGCCCAGGTCACCCAGACGGTGTCGGTGGGGGATGCCGATCTCGGGATCACCTTCGCGCTGACACCCACCGCGCAGGTCGAGGTGCTCTACGACGGGCAGGTCGACATGCTGGCGCTGGCCGCGCCCGACCATCCCCTCGCGCGGGCTCCAGCCCTGCGCCTCGTCGACCTGCTGGAGTATCCCGTCGCCCTGCCGACCCGGGACACGACCCTGCGGCAGGTCTTCGACGCCGCCTGCGCGCACGAGGGCATCGCGGTGGAGCCGGTGCTGACCTCCAACACGCTCTCGGCGCTGCTGCCCTTCGTGCGGCGCTCCCGCGGCATCGCCCTGATGTCGGCGCTGTCGGTGCAGACGCCCCTGCGGCTCAACGAGCTTGTCAGCCTGCCGATCCAGTCCCGGACGAGCCTCGCCCGGAGCGTGAAGATCCAGGCGATGCGCGACCGGCGGCTGCCGAAGGCGGTGCGGGCATTCCTGCGCCAGCTGCTCGACGCGCTGCCACCCCCGCGCTCGCCGTGACCCTCGACGCGCTCGGCCCGCGGCTCTGCATCCTGGGGCCGTCGAACAGCGGTAAGTCCACCCTGGCGGTCGCCATCGCGCGGGCGCGCGGCCTGCCGCCGGTCCACCTCGACCGGCTGTACCACCAGCCGGGCACCGACTGGGATCCGCGGCCCTTCGCGGAGTTCCAGGCCCTGCACGACGCGGCGATCCGCGAGCCGCGCTGGGTCATGGACGGCACCTATGCCCGGTGCCTGCCGCAGCGTCTGGAGCGGGCGACGGGCGTGATCCTCCTCGACGTCCCGACCGCCACCGGCCTGATCCGCTACCTGCGCCGGTCGTGGTTCGTGCGCGACCGGCTCGGCGCCCTCGACGGCGGCCGGGACAGCGTGAAATGGGCGATGATCTGCCACATCGCCGTCACCGAGCGCGGGAACCGGGCGCGCGACGCGGCCCTGTTCGACCGCGTCGCCCTGCCCAAGATCCGGCTCGCCGCGGGGGCCGGCCTAGCCGGCTTCTACCGCGCGGAGGGACTGAGCCGGTGACCGGGCCCGCTCAAGCGCCGCCGCGGGACGCAGCGACGGTGCAGCTGTGGTCCATCACGTCCTCGGCGCTGGCGCTCGGCGCCCGGTAGGCCAGCAGGATGTAGCCCGGCTCGGGATCGCCCGGGGGCGTGGCGAGCGCCGCGAAGCTCGTCCGGTGCAGGTCCGGCCGGGCGCCCGGCAGGGTGTGCAGGGCCGCGAACGGGTTGAACTGCGCGGCCTCCGCCTCCGGCACGCGCAGGGCGTAGTACCGGTCGCCGGCCAGCGGCACCGGGAAGCGGCTCCAGGTGTGGCGCACCTGCCGGCCGTGCGCCCGGACGGCCTTGAGCACGCTCGGCTTCAGGCAGTCGAGGTGGATGTGGAGCTGGTCCTGGCTGCGGCCCCGGGCCGAGTTGACCGCGAGCCCGACCTCCGCGGGGGTGAGCCTCCCCTTCAGCACGTCCGACACGAGCGGCCGCGCCGCCAGGGCCGCCCGCCAGTAGGCGGTACCGCGCGGTCCCCGCAGGACCGGCGCCTCCAGGCCCGGCACGGTGTCGGTGGGCATGACGACGCTGTGGGTCGGCTCGCCGGGCGCGCGCAGGACCGCCGAGCCGGCACGGTCACCGTCCCCGAGATCGACCGACAGACACGGGAAGGTCCGGTTGGCGAGCCGCTTGGCGAGGACGCAGGTCTTCAGGGCGGCCCACAGCACGTCGCGGCTCGGGTCCGGCGCGGCGGCCGCCGGTGCCGCGGCGGCCGCCAGGGCCGCGACGGCCGGGAGGGCCGCGACGAGGAGGGCGGCGGGCGGCGCGCGGCGCATGGGGGCTCCCGGTGAGGCCGGCGCGTCCGGCCCGGCCTCACCGCGATAGCCGATCCGGGGCCGTGCCGGCAAAGGATCCGCGAGCCCTGACGCCGTGCCGGGAAACCCGCTATGCCGGCGGTCGCCGAGTCCCCGCAGAACGACCGCCGGAATGCCGCGATGACGCCCGCGCCCACGCTCACCCCCGACATCGCCGCGCGCTTCGCCGCCGTCGCCCTCGGCCATGTCGGCCGCGAGTATCCGAACAAGCCGGGGCACGTCCTGGCCGGGCCGGCGGATGCCCGCACCCCCGCGGCCCTGCACCCGGCCTTTCACGGCAGCTACGACTGGCATTCCTGCGTCCACGGTACGTGGCTGCTGGCGCGGGTGCTGCGGCTGTTCCCGGACGGCCCGCAGGCCCCGGCGATCCGCGCCCGGCTCGACGCGCAGCTGACTCCCGCGACGGTGGCGGGGGAATGCGCCTACTTCGCCGCCCCGACCGCCCGGGGCTTCGAGCGGCCCTACGGCTGGGGCTGGCTGCTGAAGCTCGCCGACGCGCTCGCCGCGCTCCCCGAGCGCCGCTGGTCCGAGGCCCTGGCGCCGCTGGCCGCGGTGATCGTCCGGCGCTTCGCGGAGTTCCTGCCGGTGGCGTCCTACCCGGTGCGGGTCGGGACCCATTTCAACACCGCCTTCGCGCTGCGCCTGGCGGCCGATTACGCGGAGGGCGCGGGGGATGCCGGGCTGACCACTCTGCTGCACGACACCGCCGTCGGCTGGTACGGGGAGGACGCGGATTGCCCGGCCTGGGGCGAGCCCGGTGGCGACGACTTCCTCTCCTCGGCGCTGATCGAGGCGGAGTGCATGCGCCGGCTGCTGCCGCCCGCTCGCTTCGCGCCCTGGTTCGACCGGTTCCTGCCCGGTCTCGCGGCGTCCCGGCCCGCGACCCTGTTCCGCCCCGCGGGCGTGACCGACCGCTCCGACGGGAAGATCGCCCATCTCGACGGGCTGAACCTCAGCCGCGCGTGGTGCTTCTGCGCGCTCGCCGCGTCCCTCGGCCCGGACGATCCCCGCCGGCCGCCGCTCCGCGCGGCCGCGGAGTCGCACCTCGCGGCCGGGCTCCCGCACGTCACCGGCGACTACATGGGCGAGCACTGGCTCGCGACCTTCGCGCTGCTGGCCCTCGAGGCCGGTGCCGAGACCGGTGCCAGGAACGTTGCTCTGGGCGAGGCCCAGGACGGCGGGAAGTAAATCTGAGAGATTCTTAAGAGCTGTCCGTCGCGGGCCATGTCGACGACTGCCCGGCGACTGCCCGACGACAACAAAAAAAGGACCGCCCTCAGGAGAACGGTCCGGAAGTCTAGGGAGGAAACGCCCACGAGGGGCTGCAAGACAGCGACGCCGTCGCTGTCTTGCCTGCCGTCAACCCGACAGGGACGGCCTTGTTCCTGGCTCCGGCCCGCCGCGCGGCAGGGCCAGCCCGCCCGGGGCCGCCGTGAGGCCGGCGGGGCGGCGCGGCTCGCCGGGACCGAACTCGGCGCGGTAGGTCCGCTCCAGCGTCATGAGCCCCCGCAGGGGCCCCTCGGCCAGATCGAGGAGCCGCGCGTCGCGCCAGCGCAGGGTGCGGCCGAGGCGGCGCCGGAACCAGCGCCCGCGCTCCTCCTCGACGAGCAGGACCAGCTTGCCGGTCCAGGTCCGGCGGAACCAGAAACGTCCGGTCAGCGGCATGGCGGTCGAGGCCCCGGTGGTGGATGGGGATAGACTACATCTGGATCCCGTCTGCGGGAAGATTTCCGGATGATGCGCCGATGAATTCTGGCGAAGACTGTTAATCGGAAGCGGGTTCCGGCCGTGCGCGGGCGTCCGGCTGCCCGCCCCGCCGCGCCGCCTCGGAGAGGACCTGGGCGAGCTGCTCGGCCGAGTAGGGCTTGCGCAGGAGGGCGAAACCGTGGGCGTCGTCCTCGGCCAGGACGTGGCTGTAGCCCGAGGTCAGCACCACCGGCAGGTCGGGGCGGCGGGTCCGGAGCTGCCGGGCGAGGGCGAAGCCGCCCATCCCCGGCATGACCACGTCGGAGAAGACCGCGTCGAACCGGTCCGGCGCCCGGTCGAGTTCGGCCAGCGCCTCCTCGGCGGATTTCGCCCAGACCGGCGCGTGACCCAGATCCTCCAGGATCTGGGTGCAGAAGCGCCCGACCCCGAGATTGTCCTCCACGACGAGGATGCACAGGCCCCGCCGCGGCTCCGCCTCCGGGCGGGCCTCGCGGTCGGCCTCGGACGCCGCGGCGGGCGCGGCGACCTGCGGCAGGTAGAGCGAGAAGGTCGTGCCGTGGCCGAGCGCGCTCGCCACGTCGATGTCGCCGCCCGACTGCTTGGCGAAGCCGATGACCTGGCTGAGGCCGAGGCCGGTGCCCTTGCCGACCTCCTTTGTTGTGAAGAACGGCTCGAAGATCCGTCCCAGATCCGCGTCCGGGATGCCGGCGCCGGTATCGGAGACCCGCACGGCCACGAACGGTCCCTTCGCGCCGGCATGCCCGCGGATCGGCGGCATCGGGCTATCGCCCTCCAGCCGCAGGGTCAGGCTGCCTTCCCCGTCCATGGCGTCGCGGGCGTTGACCGCCATGTTGATCAGCGCGGTCTCGAACTGGCTCTGGTCGGCGCGCACGTAGCGGGGCGTCGCCGGCAGGTCGATGGCCACGCGGATGCGCGCGCCGGTGACCGAATCGAGCATGTCGGCGATGCTGCGCAGGCGCGCGCCGATGTCGAACACCTGGGGTTTCAGCGCTTGGCGCCGGGCGAAGGCGAGGAGCTGGCCGGTGAGCCTGGCCGCCCGGTCGACGGTGTCGGAGACGGCGTCGAGGTAGCGGCGCCGGCGCGTCTCGGCCAGGTCCGGCCGGCGCAGGAACTCCACGGACGACCGGATGATGGTCAGGAGGTTGTTGAAGTCGTGCGCCACCCCGCCGGTGAGCTGGCCGATGGCCTCGAGCTTCTGCGACTGGCGCAGCGCCTCCTCGGCCTGGCGCTGCTCGGTGATGTCGCGCCCGAAGCCGTAGAACAGCCCGTCCTCCGGAACGACGGTCCAGAGCACCCGCCGCCGGTCGCCGGCGCGGGTCAGGCAGGCCAGTTCGATATCCTCGACCCGGCTGTCCGCGCAGAGCGGGCGCAGCGCCGCCTCGGCCGCCGCGCGCTCGGTGGGGGCGAGGAAGTCCAGGGCCGGCCGGCCGACCGTCTCGGCCTCCGACCAGCCCAGCGCCCGGCTCCACGAGGGGTTCACCGACTGGACCCGCCCGGTCCGGTCCGAGACGAGCTTCAGAACCGGCGACAGCGTCCAGACCCGGTCGCGGTCGCGGGTCTGGGCGGCGACCTGCGCCTCCAGGTGCTCCGCCCGGGACTGGAGCAGGACCTCGTTCCGCTTCCGCTCGGAGACGTCGTGGGCGAAGACGTAGAACCCGTCGACGCGTCCGTCCGGGCCGCGGCGCGGGAGGTAGCGGGTGTCGGCGATCCGGGCCTGGCCGTTCGGGAAGGTCCAGGCCCATTCCTCGCGGACCTCCTGACCGGCGAGCGCCCGCTCGATGCCGGCGCGCCGGGCCTCGAACGCGCCGGGGCCGAGGAGGTCGCCGACGGTCCGCCCGACGACGGCGTCGGGCGCCTGGCCGGTCCAGGTCTCGTAGGCGGCGTTCGCGAACCGGTAGGTCAGGTCGCGGTCGATGAAGGCGATCAGGACCGGCATCGCGTCCGCGACCAGCCGGAGTTCCGCCTCCCGGGCCCGGAGCGCGTTCTCGCTCCGGCGGCGCTCGGTGATGTCGTTGAACAGGATCGCGACGCGGTTCCGCGCCGGCCCGTCCACCCGGTAGGCGTGCACGTCGTACCAGCGGCCCAGCGCCGCGGCGGCCTGCTCGAATCGGACCGGCTCGCCGGTCAGGGCGACCCGGCCGTAGAGGTCGAACCAGTGCTGCTCGAGGTCGGGGGCGAGGTCCCGCATCCGGCGGCCCACCGGGGCCCGCAGGCCGGTCTGCCGCTCGAAGGCGGGGTTGACCTCCAGGAAGCGGTAGTCGACGGGCCGGTCGCCGTCGGCGAACTCCACCTCGATCAGGCAGAAGCCGGCATCGATGAAGGTGAACAGCGAGCGGTAGCGCTCCTCGTTCCGGCGCAGGGCCGCCTCGGCGTTCCGGGATTCCAGCTGCGTCATCACCGTCCGGGCGAGCGCCTTCAGGATGAAGAACTGCTGGTCGGTCAGCGTGCGCGGGACGCGGTCGAGGACGCAGAGCGTCCCGATGGCCCAGCCGTCCGGCGTCACCAGGGGCACGCCGGCGTAGAAGCGCAGGTGCGGGTCGCCGGTCACGAGGGGGTTGGCGGCGCTCTCCGGCTCCGCGGTCAGGTCGGGCAGCACGAGGGCGCCGTCCGCGCGCATGGCCTCGGTGCAGAAGCCGAACGCGAGCGGCATCGCCCGCGCGGCGTGGCCGAACGCGGCCTTGATCCACTGCCGGTCGGCGTCGACGAAGTTGATGTGGGCCATCGGCGTGCCGCAGGCCTGGGCGGCCATCTCGGCGATCTCGTCGAACGCGCGCTCGGGCGGCGTGTCGAGGATCGCGTAGGCGCGCAGGGCGGCGAGCCGCTGGGGATGCTGGGGCTCGAAACCCGACGGTCGGGATACTGTCTCGTTCGGCGACACGGAGCCGTCATAGCTCAAGCTTTCGCTTCCCCCTAGTGAAACTCTGCATCGCGCGTCCGGCGGCGGGACCAGGGCAAGCATTCCGCGATCGTTCAATACTAGACAGTCCCGCCGGATCATCGGTGGGGGTGCGATTTCACGCGCGCCGTTCAAGTCTTGCTGGTCCGGCCGACCGGGCTTCGGGCGCCCGCCGGGATCTCTTCCTGCCTCGCCCGTCGCGGGCCCCGCGAAGAGCTCGGGCGGGCCCCGCGCGGCGGCTGTGGATCGGATCGCCGCGGCCGGGAGCCCGCGGGGCCGGTGCGGCGTTGCCGGCTCACGAGGGATGGGTTCGGATCAGGCATGGCCAAGCGCAGGACGAAGGCGGGCGCCCGACAGGGGCTGGAGGACGCGCCGCTGATGCCCACCGGCGCCCTGGCGGTGGCGCTCCTGGCCTTCGCCGAGGGGCCCGGGCCGGTGGTGCACGTCGCCCGGGACGCCCGCCGCCTCGAGGACCTCGCCGCGACCCTGCGGGCACTCGATCCCGACGCGCGGGTCGCGGTCTATCCCGAGTGGGACTGCCTGCCCTTCGACCACGCCTCGCCGTCGCGGGCCACGATGGGCGCCCGGGCCGCCGTGATGCGCTGGCTGACCGACCGGGACGCGCTGCCGGACTTCGTGCTGACGACCGCCCCCGCCCTCGTGCAGCGCGTGCCGCCGCCGGAAACCTGGGCCTCGGCCCGCGTGACGCTCCGGGTCGGCGATCCCCTCGACGTCGCGGCCGCGACCGCCGACCTCAAGCGCCTCGGCTACATCCTCGACGAGCGGGTCGACGAGCCCGGCGAGATCGCCGTCCGCGGGCGCACCGTGGAGGTGTTCCCCGCCGCCGCGCCGCTTCCCTGCCGGATCGAGCACGCGGCGGGCCGCGTCACCGCGATCCGCTCCTACGACCCGATCTCGCAGCGCTCGGTGGCGGAGGCCGACGAACTCGTCATCGACCCGGCCACCGAGATCGTCCTGGAGCCCGGCTCCGGCCAGAGCTTCGAGCCGTTCACCGGCCAGGAGCACCGCCTGGACCGCTACTACCCGCGCCTCGTCACGCTCCTCGACTACGTGCCCGAGGCGCGCCTCGCGGTCGAGGACGGCACGCAGGCCCGGATCGACGCCTTCTTCGAGCAGATGGACGAGGCCCGGGGCCGGCTGAAGACCCGCGACGCGCCGGCGGGGCCCGGCACCGGCCTCTACCTGACGCCGGAGGCGTGGCGCGCCGTCGTGGCGGATCGCGGCCGGCTCGCCGCCACCGAGGCGGCCGGCGAACCCCGCGCCATGCCGCGCTTCGCCGGGGAGCGCCGGCCCGGCACGGCCTTCGCCAAGGTCCTGCGCGCCCGTCTGAAGGCCGGCGACGTCGTCGTGCTCGCCGGCTCGGTCCGGCCGCTCCGACGCCTCGTGCGCCAGGCGGGCAAGATCGCCGAGCGCCCGATCCGCCTGATCGACGCCTGGGCCGACGTCGCCGAGGCGGCGCCCGGCGACGTCCTCGCCCTGGAGGCCCCGCTGGCGGCCGGCTTCCGGGTGCCCGAGCAGGGCGCCACCGTGATCGCGGCGGCCGACCTGTTCGGCCCGGAGGCCGCCGTGACCGGGGCCGCCCGTGCGATCCTGCCGATGGGCGAGGTCGACCTGCGCCCCGGCGACGTGGCGGTCGACCGGGACCACGGCCTGTGCGTGTTCGAGGGGCTGGAGCCGGTCTCCGCGCCGGGTGCCGCGCAGGACGGGGAGCCCTCCGAGGCCCTGCGCCTGCGCTTCGCCGGCGACGCGATCCTGATGGTGCCGGTCACGCAGGCCGACCGGATCTGGCGCTACGGGTCGGAGCCCGACGCCGTCACCCTGGACAAGCTCGACGGCGGCACGTGGCCGCGGCGCCGCCTGGAGGCCGAGGCCACCATGGCGCGGACCGCCCGCCTGATGCTGGAGGCCGCCCGGGCCCGCCGGGAGACCGAGGCGCCGGTCCTGGCGCCGCCGGCCCGCGAGATGGAGCGGTTCGCCGCCGGCTTCGGCTTCGCGCCGACCCCCGATCAGGCGGCGGCGGTCGACGCGCTGATGGCCGACCTCGCCTCCGGCCGGCCGATGGACCGCTTGGTCTGCGGCGATGTCGGCTTCGGCAAGACCGAGGTGGCGCTCCGGGCCCTCGCGGCCGCGATCTTCTCCGGCCGGCAGGCGGCGCTGATCGCCCCCACCACCGTGCTGGCGCGCCAGCACGCCGAGACGCTGCGCCGCCGCTTCGGCCGGTTCGGCGTCGAGGTGGCGCAGCTCTCGCGCCTCGTGGCGCCGGCCGAGGCCAAGCGCGTCAAGGCGGGGCTCGCCGACGGCTCGATCCGGCTGGTGGTCGGCACCCACGCGCTCGCCGGCAGCGGGGTGGCGTTCGCGGATCTCGGCCTGACCGTGATCGACGAGGAGCAGCGCTTCGGCGCGAAGATGAAGGCCGACCTGCGCCGCCTCGCGGATGGCGGCCACGTGCTGACGCTCACCGCGACGCCGATCCCCCGCACCCTCCAGGCGGCCCTCGTCGGCCTCCAGAGTCTCAGCGTGCTCGCCACGCCGCCGGCTCTGCGCCAGCCGGTCCGGACCGTGGTGGCACCCTTCGACGCCGAGGCGGTCCGCGAGGCCCTCGTCCGCGAGCACCGCCGGGGCGGCCAGAGCTTCGTGGTCTGCCCGCGGATCGAGGACATCGGCCCCATGGCCGAGCGCCTGCGCGCCCTCGTGCCGGGCCTCGACATCCTGGTGGCGCACGGGGACCTCAAGCCCTCCGCCATGGACGAGGTCATGGTCCGGTTCGCGGAGGGCGACGGCGACGTCCTGCTCGCCACCGCCATCGTTGAGAGCGGCCTCGACGTGCCGCGGGCCAACACCATGCTGGTCTGGGAGGCCGCCCGGTTCGGGCTGGCACAGCTCCACCAGCTCCGGGGCCGCGTCGGCCGCGGCCAGCGCCGCGGCACCGTCCACCTGCTCAGCGACCCGGCCGCGCCTCCGCCGGCGGCGGCGCTGCAGCGCCTGCGCGCCCTGGAGGCCCTCGACCGCCTCGGCGCCGGCTTCGCGGTCAGCGCCCGGGACCTCGACCTGCGCGGCGCCGGCGACCTCGTCGGCGAGGATCAGGCGGGGCACGCCAAGCTCGTCGGGCTCGGCCTCTACCAGCACCTGCTGCAGCTGGCGCTCACCGCTGCCAAGGGCGAGCGCGCCGAGGACTGGAGCCCCGAGATCGAGCTCGGCCTGCCGAGCCGAATCCCCGAGGACTACGTTCCGGAGCCCGAGATCCGCCTCAGCCTCTACACGCGCCTGCTGCGCCTCCGCGAGCCCGAGGCGATCGAGGCGCTCGCCGGCGAGGTCGAGGACCGGTTCGGCGCGGCCCCCGCGCCGGTGCTCGCCCTGTTCGACCTCGCGCGGTTGCGCGCGTCCTGCTGCGCGCTGGGCGTCGCCCGGCTCCGGGGCGGGCCGCAGGGCGTCGCGGCCGACCTGCGGCCCGACCGGCCGCTGACCGCGATGGCCGCCGAGGCGGGGATCGTGCTCCGCGACGGGCGGGTGGTGTGGAAGCGGCCCTGCCCGGATTCCGCCGCCTGCGCGGCGCTCGCGACCGACCTCTTGGAGCGGATCCGCGCCGCCCGGGAACGTGAGGCCTGAGCAAAGGCCCGAGCGCGCCAGTCGAGCGTGATGCCGATCTGCGGTTGATCTTGCATCGACCGCTTCAAACCGCCACAGGCTGTCGCGCCAACAACGCGAACGGGAGTGTCCCATGCACGTGACGATCGAGCAGGCCGAGAAGGCGATCGCGGCCGCCCGCGCCAAGGCCGTGGAGCTCGGCACCCAGATGTGCATCGCGGTGGTCGATTCCGGCGGGAACCTCAAGGCGTTCCACCGCATGGACGATGCCTGGGTCGGGTCGATCGACATCGCCCAGAAGAAGGCCAAGACCTCGGTGTTCTTCGGCATGATGACCGGCCAGATCGGCCAGCTGTCGCAGCCGGGCGGGCCGCTCTACGGGATCGAGCACTCCAACGACGGGCTGATCACCTTCCCGGGCGGGATCCCGATCGTCGACGCCGACGGCGTCATGTCGGGCGCCATCGGGGTCAGCGGCTCGACGGTCGAGAACGACCACACCGTCGCGGAGGCCGGCGCCAAGGCCATCGGCCGGACCGAGCTGCCGGCCCATCCCTGGCGGACCTGAGCGGCCGGGGCTCTTCCCGAGAGCTCTTCCCAGGGCCTCTTCCCGGGGGGCGCGTCAGGGGTCGCGCCGCGCCAGCGCGCGGCCGATCCCGTGGAGCAGCATCCCCGAGACCGAGCGGAGATAGGGGTCGCCGTGGCGCTCCAGCGCCGCGTGGATCTGGATGCCGTGGTCGGCCGCGGCGTTCAGGTCCGCCCCGTCGGTGGTGCCGTGCGTGACGCCGTTCATAGGGCTGTTCACGGCTCCGTTCATGGCCCCGGACTGGATCCCGTGCCGGTGGAGGTCCGTGACGTCGATGTAGGCGCCGCGCCCGCGCAGCAGGCCGTCCGAATCGGGCGTCAGGCAGCCGCGGTTGAGGATCCAGCGGATCTCGCCCGCCCCGGTCACGACGCGGAACTCGAGGGAGACCGGGCCGCCGGTCTGGCGGACGTGGCGGATCCGGCCGAACACCCAGTCCCGGTCGGCCGGGTGGATCCGGCCGAGGGCCGCGTCCAGCGGCAGCGGCGTCCCGGCGAGCCCCGGATCCCCCGCCATCAGCGAGGCCGCGCCCGAATCCAGCATCGACCGGCCGGCCCGGACGTCCGTGTCCCAGATCCCGATGAATCCGGCGGCCTGCAGGGCCGAGGCTGTCGTGGAAGCCAGCACCATGGAATCCCCTCCGAACTGGCTACAATCGACGATTGTACGATGGCGGACAGACTGATCCGCAACACATGCTGTCCTCGAGCCCGAAGTCCAGTATCGGCTGCGCGAACGGCTTTTGACACGGCGTCGCGGCCCCCCGCCACCGGGTTGCATTGCGGATGATCAAGACTTCGGTTCCGGACAATCCTGTTCTCGACAATGCAGGGCCGCTCCGGTGCGGCGCAAAGACCGGATTCACAGCGCCGCCGCGCGGACAGTTCGATCACAAATGATCGGTAGACGCCGCGATCCGGCGGAAATCCGCACTTCGGCCCGTGGATCGCTCCACCGTCGGGCGCCATCGGGCGCCGCCGGCCCGCGAAGCCCGTGGCTCGCGCCGGGCCCGCCCTGGTGCGGGTTGCCGCTGCGCCGTAACCTGCACCTTCCGGTAGGCATCCCGCCGGGAGGCCAGCAGCAGAGACGCCATGGACCGCACGGTGAACCGCACCAACCTCCCGCTCTCGCGGGAGCGGCTCTGGGACAGCCTGATGGAGCTCGCCCGGATCGGCGCGCTGCCCAACGGCGGCAACGACCGGCAGGCCCTGACCGACCGCGACGCCGAGGGGCGAGCCCTGTTCCAGCGCTGGGGCGAGGCGGCGGGGCTGACGCTCACCGTGGACCGGGTCGGCACCATGGTCTTCCACCGGCCCGGGCGCGATCCGGGCCGGAAGCCGGTCGCCGTCGGCAGCCACCTCGACACCCAGCCCACCGGGGGCAAGTTCGACGGGCCGCTGGGCGTCCTCGCCGGGCTGGAGATCATGCGCGCCCTGCACGAGGCCGGGATCGAGACCGAGGCCCCGCTCCTGCTGATCAACTGGTGCAACGAGGAGGGCGCGCGCTTCGCGCCGCCGATGAGCGGCAGCGGCGTCGCCATGGGCATCGTCCCGGAGGCCGACATCCTGGCGACCCGGGACCTCGCGGGCCACGCCTTCGGCGACGAGCTGCGGCGCATCGGCTGGCAGGGGACGGCGGACCCGGCCGCCCTGCGGGAGATCGGCGCCTATTTCGAGCTTCACATCGAGCAGGGCAAGCGTCTGGAGGAGGCCGGGCTCACCGTCGGGGTGGTCGACCGGGCCCTCGCCCAGATCTGGTACGAGATCACCGTGCTGGGCGAGGAGGCCCATGCCGGCAGCCCCATGGCGGGCCGGCGCGACGCGATGATGGCCGCGGCGGCGCTGATCGCGTCGCTCGAGGGCATCGCGGAGGCGGCGGTCGGCGCCGGCGGGGAGCGCGGCCGCGCCACCGTCGGCGTGCTGCGGGCGGAGCCGGCGAGCCGCAACATCACGCCCGGCCGGGTCTGGTTCAGCCTCGACACCCGCCACGGCGACACCGCGCAGCTGGAGGCGATGGGGGCGCGGATCCGGGCCCGGGCCGACGCCCTGGCGGCGGAGCGCGGCGTCACCGTCCAGGTCGCGGAGTTCTGGCGCGCGCCCCCGACCCCGTTCGACCCGGTCCTGGTGGACCGCGTCCAGGCGGCGGCCGAGGCGCGGGGCCATGCCTGGACGCGGATGCCGACCGCGATCTACCACGATGCCGTCTACTGCGCCCGCGCGGTGCCGGCGGCCCTGGTGTTCTGCCCCTGCCACGGCGGGATCAGCCACAACGAGGCCGAGAGCATCACGCCGGCCTGGGCCGGGGCCGGCCTGGAGGTTCTGGCCGACGCCGTGCTGGCGACGGCGGGCCTCGCCGGCCCCCGGACCGGGCCGGAATGAGCCGCGCCGCCGGCCGCGCACGAACGGAGACCGGGTTCCCGCATGTCCGACGACAACGTCATCCGCCCCGCCTTCGGCGTCCCCCGCAACCCGGCGCCGGAGCCCGATCCGGCCCAGGCGCCCCTGCGCGTCTTCGGCACGGGGGCCGGCCACCGGGTCGGCCTGATCCACGACCCGTCGGCGGTCGAGGGCGACGTCATCCGCATCGTGGTCGGGCCCGAGGACGAGCCGGGGGTCGAGACCGTGGCGCTGCTCCCCGCCGACGCGGAGGCCGAGGCCGAGCGGATCGGCTTCGCCATCCTGCGGGCGCTGGAGGTGGTCGAGGGCGCGGTCTGAGCCGCGCGCTGGATTCGCCGGCTGAACCGCCGTCTGCGCCGCGGTCTGGACCGCGGAGCGGGCGGTGCGCGTTCTCGGAAAGCGGGAGCGGCCGGCGCGAACGGTCGCCGGATCGCCGGGAGGGACGGATGACGGGCGCTCGGATCAGCAGCACGGAGATCGCGATCCCCGCGCGGGCCGGACTGGTCTGGTCCGTGCTGACGGACCTCGATTCCTACCCGGCCTGGAACCCGTACATCCGCAAGGCCGAGGGCCGCCTGCGCGAGGGCGCGCGCTGGCGCCTGGAGCGGACCCTGAACGGCCGCGCCTACCGGGCGCGCCAGGTGACGGTGACCTGCTGGGAGCCCGGCCGGCGGCTCACGTGGCGCGGCGGCATCCCGACGCCGCCCCTGCTCATCGGCGAGCACGAGATCCGGATCACCGAGACCGCCGACGGCGTCCGCCTCGTCCAGGCCGAGACCGTCGCGGGCCTGCTCGCCCCCGGCCTGTTCCCGTGGCTGCGGACGCGCATGCAGGCCCGGTTCGCCGCGATGAACGAGGCCCTGCGCGAGGAGGTCGCGCGCCGGCTGGCCGAGAGCGCCTGACGGCCGGTCTCGGCCGTTCCGGACCGCTCCGGGCCGACGCGGTCAGGCGACCGGCTTCGGCTTGACGATCGGCGAGCGGGTCAGGCTCTCGATCGCGCGCCCCGGCCGCCCGGCCTTGCGGGCGATCTCCTCCTCCTGCTCGGCGATGAGCTGCCGGGCGGGCTCGTCGCCGTCGAGGCCGCCGAGGATCTCGGCCGGCACGCGCCGGTTTGAGGCCCGGGACCCGTCCGCGAAGACGATATCGAACAGAACGGAGCCCCGCTCCTGCGGTCTCGACTTGATGCGCTTGGCCATAGGTGCTGATACGCCGCCGGAATCGGTCGCGGCAAGGCGCGGTGCCGGGCGGGGGTGCGCGGCGCGCACGGCCGGGCCCGCGCGCCGCGCCGCTCCCGCCGCGATCCCTCCGCCGCCCGCACGACAGGGCGCCGGCAAACGAGGACGCGCGCGTGATACCCTGGGTTCATCTCGATACCGGATCCGTGCCCGGCGGCGGCACCGACCTGCGCCTGATGCGGCGCGGCGACGAGTTCGCCATCATGGCCGACACGATCGAGCTGATGAACAACCGGCGCAGCGGCTCGGAGGTGGCGCTCGCGGCGATGACCTGCGCGCGGCTCCAGGACCGGCCCCGCGCCCGGGTCCTGATCGGCGGCCTCGGCATGGGCTTCACCCTGCGGGCGGCGCTCGAGGGCCTCGGGCCGCAGGCGCAGGTGGTGGTCGCCGAGCTGGTGCCCGCCGTGGTCGCCTGGGCCCGGGGGCCGCTCGCCCACGTCTTCGCCGGCTGCCTGGACGATCCGCGGGTCGACTTGCAGGAGGCCGACGTCAACCGCCTGATCCAGGCCGGACCGGAGCGCTACGACGCGATCCTGCTCGACGTCGACAACGGCCCGGAGGGGCTGATGCGCAAGGCGAACGACCGGCTCTACGACAATTGGGGGCTGAAGCGCGCCCGCTGGGCCCTGCGGCCGGGCGGCATCCTGGGCGTCTGGTCGGGCGCCCCGGACCGGAAGTTCAAGAGCCGCCTGCAGCGCTCTGGCTTCGCGGTCGACGAGCAGCGCGTCCACGCGAGCGGCCGGGGCAGCGGCCCGAAGCACGTGGTCTGGCTCGGGACCCGGACCGAGGGGCGGGTCGAGGGCCCAGGTCAGAGCGACGGGAGTCCGAGCGACGATCGGGCGGCGGGCGGCCCGAGACCGCGCGGACCGGCCCAGGGCCGGCGCCGGCCGGGACGCTAGGGCGGCTTCAGCGCGGGCTGCGGCGGTCCGGAGGACGGGGCTGCCGCGCACGGTCGCACCCCCTGTCCCGGCGCGGGACGCCTCCGCACATTCCCGGCATGGGTGCGACGGGCGGGCATCTCTACACGGTCGAGGTCAGGCCGAGCCGGCATGATCCCGGTCACTTCACCTGGGCGATCCGCGACCGCGGCAAGCTGGTCCGGGGGTCGTACCGCCCGCACACCTCCGAGCACGCGGCGCGCGTCGTCGCGGAAGCCGAAGTCGAGCGCCTGATCGGCCAGGACGGCCGGTCCGGCGGCGCCTAGACCCGCCACGCGGGGCTATTTCAGGTCCGCCCGAAGGGCATCGCGTCCCAAAATCCCGGCCCGCTCGTGGGCCGGCGCGGCGCCATGCGGAACTCGCATGGGTGTGTGGTCGGACCCGGGTACATATGCATGCCTCCGCGGCGCCCGATCCATTGCATGCCGCAATGCGGTATCCTATCTTTGCACTGCGGGATGGCGATGGCGTCGCGATCCCGCTGCCCTTCTTGGGCGTTTCCTCCCTAGACTTCGGGCCGCTCCTTCGGGAGTGGCCTTTTTTCTTTCCGCCGGCCGACCCGCCGCGTGGATGGCGCGCCGACGTCTCGACCGCGCGGAACCCGGAGCTTGGCGGTACGTTTTTCCGCCATGGAACACTATCGCTCCACACTTGGGACGACTGCCGTTGCCGTATTCGGGCTGGTGGCGGCCGCGCATATTCTGCATCCGGGCAATTACGAGGTGCAGACGCGTCCCGCGCGTCCTGCCGTGACAGACGCCGCGCCGGTCTCGAAGCCGGCCGCTGCACCGGTCACGCGGAGCGCCTGGGTCGACCCTCCGGCCAAGCTCGCCGCGCCGGAGACCACGGGTGCCCTGGCAGCCGCCCCGGCGCCGCGGGTCGCGGCGACGGTCCCGGACACCGCGATGCCGGCTGCCCCGCTCCCCGCCGAGATGGCGCGCCCGGCCGGGCCGCCGCGCAGGACCGCGGCGCACCGCGCGAAGGGGACGGAGCGCGGCGTCCACCGGGCGGCCCGCCTCCGCCACGCCGCCCTCGTCCGCACCGCCGAATCCGACCGGCCGACCGTCACCGCCGCGGCGCCGCAGCCCGCGCCGGCGGCCGCACCGTCGCAGAAGATCGATCCCATCGGCGACATCATCCGCGGTCTCGGATTCGGCCGCGACGGCTGAAGGGCTCTCGAAGGCCTACTCGACGTGGAGGGTGAGCTTCATCTTCGGGTGAATGCCGCACTGGATGACGAAATCGCCCGGCTCGGCCAGGGTCAATCGCGTCTCGGTGCCGGGCTCCTGAGTGCCGGCGTCGAACGAGAACCGGTCCGCCTCGATGAAGGCGTGGTGGGTCAGGCGCGCGTCGCCGTTGCGCAGGGCGATGGTGTCGCCGAGGCGCAGGTACAGGTCGGTCGGCATGTACCGGCCCGCCTTCTGCAGCACGATCCGCGTCGTGGCCGGCAGCGAGGCCCGGGCCGTCCCGAGACCGATGGTTGTCCCGATCAGCGCCAGGATCCCGGCGAACACGAGGGCGCGCAGGCACCGGCTGCGGAGGGACATGACCGAGATCCAGACGTGACGCGCTGCGGGCCGGACCCTCGGGGCCCTGGCCGTGCGGCCGAGCTTGCCGCCGCGTCGCAGCATGCGCGCAGCCTCTCAACCGGGGGCTACGATATCCGGTAAAAATTTATCGAGTTGGGCCGCTGTAGAGCGCATATACAGATAAAGAAATCTATTTATCTGTATTCGCCGTCTGATCCCGTGCTGTCGCGGGGGCATCCACGCGAGGCCAGGACGGTCCGGACATGCTCGCGGAAGACCTGGACGCGGGCCGGCAGCTCGCGCCCGGCCAGGGTGACGGCGCGCAAGGTGCTGCTGCGGGTCGCCCAGGGCCCGAGCACGCGCACGATCTGCCCGGCCTCCACGGCCCGGGCGGCCACGAGGCTCGGGAGATGGCCGATCCCGGCGCCCGCGAGGGTGAGGCGGAGCGCGGTCGCGAAGTCGCTGACCCGGATCGCCGGGCTCAGCGAGAGCGGCTCCGTGCGGCCCTGCCCGTCGGAGAGGGTGAGCCCGGCCGTGCCGATCCGTTCCCGGGCGAGGATCAGGTCGTGGTCGCGCAGGCCCGCGAGGTCCGTCGGGGCCGGGCGGCGCTCCAGGTAGGCGGGGGCGGCGTAGAGGGCGAGCGCCAGGGTCGCGAGGACCATCGCGCGGTAGCCGGTCTCCTCCGCGCCGCCCAGCCGCAGGGCGAGGTCGATCCGGTTGGCCGCGAGGTCGAGGCGCGCGTCGGTGTTGAGCATCTCCACGGTGATCTGCGGGTAGGCGGCCCGGAAGCTCGCGACGATCTCGGGCATCACCTCGATCCCGAAATCGATCGAGGTCGTGATCCGCAGGTGCCCGGCCGGCACCGTGCGGGCGTCGCGGGCGGTCTCGGTCGCCTCGTCGAGGAGCGTCAGGCTCTCCTGGGCCTTAGCGTAGAAGGCGAGGCCCTCGGCGGTCGGCGAGACCGCCCGGGAGGTCCGGGCCATCAGCCGGACGCCCAGAGCCCGCTCCAAGCGGGAGATCCGACGGCTGACGCTGCCCTTGGTCTCCTGCAGCGTCGCGGCCGCGGCCGTCACCGTGCCGAGATCCACGACGGCGCAGAAGGCCCGCACGTCGTCGAGCCCGCCCCGGAAGGTTTCCGTTCTCGCAACCATGCGGTGCCGGATAGCAGGCTCAACCGGTGCCGTGAACGGGTCTACACGGCGGCTGCGGCGCAGCGAATCGCGCTCGGCCGTCTGCTCTGCAGGAGACACCTTTGAAGTCGATTCTCGCCTCTGGCCTGCTGGCCCTGCTGGTCGCCGCCCCGGTCGCCACCCCCGCGCTGGCCCAGACCCCACCGACCCGCGATCCGGCCCAGATCAAGGCCGGCACCTACGCGGTCGATCCCGGCCACACCCAGGTCGGCTGGCGCGTCTCCCACATGGGCTTCTCGAACTACGCCGGCGGCTTCTCGGACGTGTCCGGCACGCTGGAGCTGCAGCCGAAGAGCCCGGCCGCCGCCAAGCTCTCGGTGAAGATCCCGGTCGCCTCGGTGACGACCACCAGCGCCAAGCTCACCGACGAGCTCAAGGGCGACCAGTGGCTCGACGCCGCCAAGTTCCCCGACATGACCTTCGTGTCCACCAAGGTCGTGCCGGCCGGCAAGGACCACGCGAAGGTGACGGGCGACCTGACGCTCCACGGCGTGACCAAGCCAGTGACCCTCGACGTCACCCTGGTCGGCGCCGGCGTGAACCCGCTGAGCAAGAAGTACACGGTCGGCTTCGAGGCCACCGGCACGCTCAAGCGCTCCGAGTTCGGGGTGAAGACCTACGTGCCGCTGATCGGCGACGAGTTGCACCTCACCATCGCGGGCGCCTTCGAGAAGCAGGACTGACCTGGGAGAATCCGCCATGGCGCGAGGGGTTTCCGCGCGGCGGTACTCCGCCGTGGCGATCCTGCTGCACTGGGCGAGCGCGCTGGGCGTGCTCGTCCTGATCGGCCTCGGCCTGACCATGACGCACGCGGCCCTGGCGCCGCTGCGCCAGTTCCAGCTCTACCAGTGGCACAAGTCGGTCGGGATCACCGTGCTGGCGCTGACGGCCCTGCGGGTCCTCTGGCGCCTGACCCACCGGCCGCCGCCGCACCCGGCCGGGATGCCGGCGCGGGAGCGCCGGGCGGCCGCGGCAGCCCATCACCTGCTGTACCTGCTGCTCGTCGGGCTGCCCCTGACCGGCTGGGCCGTGGTCTCGCTGTCGCCGTTCAACATCCCGACGGTGCTGTACGGGATCGTGCCCTGGCCGCACCTGCCGCTGGCGGCCATCGTCCCCGACCCGGGCTCCACCGAGGCCGTCCTGAAGCGGGTCCACGCCCTGGGGGCGTGGTTCCTGGCGGCCCTGCTCGTCGTCCACGTGGCGGCGGCCCTGCGCCACCACCTCCTCCTGCGCGACGACGTGCTGCGCCGCATGCTGCCGGGGCGCCGGGCGTCGACTGCCCCCAATGTGGAGCCGACCCGATGAACGCGCGTCACCTGTGCCTGCTGGCGGCTCTCCAGGCCGTCACCCTGCCGGCCGCCGCCGCCGATTGGGCGGTGGATCCGGCCAGGAGCGCGATCCGGTTCTCCGGCGTGCAGGTCGGCGTCCCGTTCACCGGGCGGTTCGAGCGGTTCAAGGCCGACATCGATTTCGACCCCGCCAAGCCCGAGGCGGGGCACGCGCTCGTGCTGGTCGACCTCGCCAGCGCGCGGACCGGGGACGTCCAGCGCGACGAGGCCCTGCCGCAGAAGGACTGGTTCGACGTCAAGGCGGGAAGCGAGGCGCGCTTCGAGGCGACCCGCTTCGTCGACAAGGGGCAGGGCGACTACGCCGCGGTCGGCACGCTGACGATCCGCGGCACGAGCCGGCCGGTGACGCTGCCGTTCCACCTGACCCTCGAGGGCGGCGCGGCGCACGCCGCGGGGCGCGTCGGTCTGGTCCGCACCGAGTTCGGCGTCGGGCAGGGGGCCTGGGCCTCGGGCCAGTGGGTGGCGCTCGACGTCGGCGTCGAGGTCGACCTCGTCGCGGCGGCGCGGCCGGCGACCGGCCACTGAGGTTGGCTCGGGTCGGATCCTTCGGACGTCACGCGCTCCGTCATCGCGAGCGCAGCGAAGCGACTCAGGGCAGCGCGCCCTCCGTAAGTGTGGCGCGACTGGATCGCTTCGCTTCGCTCGCAATGACGGCGGCCGGGCGTCGGAGGCCGCCCGGTCCCGGCCCGCTACCCCGGCCGGTCCTCCGACCCGGTTCCCAGCGCGCGCTGGACCATGACGCTGTCCGACCAGTGGCCGTACTTGAACCCCACCGCCCGCAGGTAGCCGACCCGCTCGAACCCGCAGGCCTCGTGGAGCCGCAGGGAGGCCGCGTTCTCGGCGTCGATGTAGCCGATCATCTGGCGGTAGCCGCCCGCCGCGCAGGCCTCGATCAGGGCCGGCAGCAGCCGCCGGCCGATCCCCGCGTGCAGGTGGTCGGGATGCACGTAGATCGAGTGCTTGAGGGTGTAGCGGTAGGCCGGCCGCTTCCGGAACGGCACCGCATAGGCGTAGCCCGCCACCGCGCCGTCGCGGTCCGCCACGAGGTGCGGCAGGCGCTTCTTGCGCATGGTCTTGCGCCGCCGCTTCAGGTCGTCGGGGAGCAGCCGGTCCTCCTCGGCGACGCTGACATCGGTCACGCCCTTGCCGATATGGTGCTCGTAGATCGCCACCATCGCCTCGACATCGGCGTCCGAGGAGGCGCGGATGACGATGTCGTGGCAGGACCGGGCCGGGAGCAGGCCGGGCGTCTCGGCCTCAATCTCCATCAGGCGCCCTCCCGCGCCACGTAGGTGTGGAAGCGGATCCGCCCGTCCGGGTCGACCTCGCGGTAGACGCCCTGGATCTCGGCCTCGAAGCCCGGGAACAGGTTGGCGGACGCCTCGAACATCTTGAAATAGTCGAGCATGGGCTTGGCCCGGTCGTCCAGGCGCTCGCCGGGCAGCACCGTGCCGATGCCCGGGGGATAGACCAGCATCAGCGTGGTGGCGATCCGCCCCTCGGCCTCGGCGATCGGCACGTAGTCGACCTTGTTGCGCGTCAGCAGCTGGGCGGCCCGCTTGGGCGGCATCACCATCTCGGGCAGGTGCTCGGGGGCGAACTGCCGCCGCTGCAGCGTCGATGTGCCGGCCTCCCGGTGGAACGCGTGGAACTCGCCGCAGAGGTCGCGCAGGCGCACGCCCCGGTAGCGGTTCGGCCGGCGGTTGACGAATTCCGGCATGGCCTCCTCCAGCGGGACGTTGTCGTCGTGGAGCCGCTTGAAGGCGACGAGGCCCGAGATCAGCGTGCCGGCCTTGGAGGATTCGACCCCCGGGGTCAGCAGGAAGAGCAGCGAGTTCAGGTCGTTCTTCTCGGCGACGATCCGGTTCTCACGCAGGTACTGGGCCACGATCGGCGCCGGCACGCCGTGCTGGGCGTAGGCCCCCGTGTGCCGGTCGAAGCCGGGGGTCAGCACGGTGAGCTTGTTCGGGTCGGTGATCGCGTAGCCCGGCGCCACGTGGGTGAAGCCGTGCCAGCGCGCGCCCGGCTTCAGCTCCCAGTGGCGCGGCGTCGCGGCGAGCTCGTCGGTCGGCACGCTCTCCCACGGCACCTCGGCGCCGTCGGCGTTCATCGTGACGTCCGGCACGAAGGGGTCGAAGAACCAGCGCCGCGCCGGGTCCCGCTCGTTCTCCTCGAACTCGCGCCGGATCGCCCGGACCTTCTTGCGCCACTCGATCCCGAGCCGGATCGTGTCGTCCCACAGGATCATGCCCGAGCGCCCCTTCATCATCTGGGCGCCGACGTCGAGGGAGGCGAACAGGGGGTAGAAGGGTGACGTGGAGGCGTGGACCAGGAAGCTCTCGTTGAGCCGCTTGTGCTCGACCCGCCGGGTCTGGCCGCGGATGTGTCCGTCCCGGGTGTGGATCTGCGAGGCCTGGCTGAAGCTCGCGAGCTGCTTGTGGGTCGACTGCGTGGCGACGATGCCGGGCGAGGTCTCGTCGAGCCCGGTCAGCCCCATGGCGAAGCGGCGGGCGTAGAGCGGGTGGAACTTCATGAAGCCCGCCCAGGCCTCGTCGAACAGGATGTAGTCGCAGAGGTGGCCGATCTTCTCCAGGATCTCCTGGGCGTCGTAGATCGTGCCGTCGTAGGTGCACTGCTCGATCACCGCGACGCGGAACGGCCGCTCCCGGCGCCACGCCTCCGGGTCGGTCACCAGCGGGTTGCGGCGGATCTTCTCGCGGATCCGGGTCTCGTCCAGGGCCTCGTGGAAGATCGGCCCGATCAGGCCGTAGGCGTTGCGGTCCGTCTCCAGGAAGATCGGGATGCCGCCGCCCAGGAACAGGGCGCCGTGGTGGGCCGCCTTGTGGTTGTTGCGGTCGAACAGGACGAGGTCGTCCTCCGCCACCAGGGAGGACAGGACGATCTTGTTGGAGGCCGAGGTGCCGTTGAGGACGAAGTAGGTCTTCTCCGCCCCGAAGATCTTGGCGGCCTCCTTCTGGGCCTTGAGCGCCGGGCCCTCGTGGGTCAGGAGGTCGCCGAGATCGAGGACCGAGTTGTCGAGGTCGTCGCGGAAGATCGCCTCGCCGAGGTGCTCCACGAAGATCCGGCCGATCGGCGACCGGTTGTAGAAGATGCCGCCGTTGTGGCCCGGGCAGGTCCAGAGCTGGTTGCCCTTCTCGGCGTAGTCGACGAGCGCGCCGAAGAACGGGGTCTTGAGGGTCTCGGCGTACTGCGTGACCCGGCTGACGAGGCCGCGGGCGATGAATTCCGGCGTCTCCTCGGCGAGGAAGATGTAGCCGTCGATGAAGTCGAGGAGCTCGACCGGGATGTCCTCCAGCCGCTTGCGGCGGACCATGATGACGATCGGCATCTCCAGGCCGCGCCGGCGCATCATGTCGATGAGGGCGGCGGCCTTGCCGTCGAGTCCGCGCTTGCCCCAATCGACCACGAGGCAGCCGACCGCGGCGTCGGTCTGGACCGCGATGGCCGCGTCCTCGACGCGCCGGGCGCGCACCACCTCGAAGCCGCGCTGCTCCACGGCCGCCACGATCTGGTTGACGCGCGCGCCCTCGAGATCGTCCGGGTCGAAGGCCGGGGCGCACATCAGGACCGTGAAGCGACGGTGGAAGTCCATGGAGCCCTCTCTGGCCTCGGATGCAGCGGGTGGCTTTCCGGCCCGTCTGCGACGATTGCATGACACGGCGCGCGGCGGGCGGTCGCGGTCCGGACGAAACACCGTGAACCGGGCCGGCCACGACCGCCGCGCCGTCAGGATCGGCCGCGGGTCCCCTCTCCCGTGCGGGAGAGGGACAGGGTGAGGGGTGAGACCTCACCGGACGAGGCTCCCCCTCGAATCGCGTCGATCGGGTGCTTGATCCCGAAGCCTCTCGTCCCTCACCCCAACCCTCTCCCGTGCGGGAGAGGGGGACCCTCACACCCCGCGGCGCCGCTCCCAGACGTCCGGGTTGACCAGCCCGCCCGGCCGCCGGCCGGCGAGGACGTCGACCACGCGGGTCGCGGCGGTCTCGGCGGTGCGGATCAGGGCCGCCCCGGTGGAGCCGCCGACATGGGGCGTCAGGATCGCCCGGGGCTGGCGGGCCAGCGGGTGGTCGACCGGCAGCGGTTCCTGGGCGAAGACGTCGAGCCCGGCGCCCGCGATCGTGCCCGCCGCCAGCGCCTCCACCAGGGCCGCCTCGTCGATCAGGCCGCCGCGGCTGGTGTTGATCAGGAAGGCCTCCCGCTTCATCCGGGCGAGCTGGTCCCGGCCGATCAGGCCGCGTGTGCCCGGGGTCAGCGGCACGTGCAGGGAGACGATGTCGGATTCCGCCAGGAGCGCGTCGACCGAGGCGGCCCGCAGGGCGCCGACGTTGGCGAAGTCCGCGTCCGGGCGGCTCGGGCCGTAGGCCAGCACCCGCAGGCCCAGGGCGGCGCCGAGCCGGGCGGTCGCCTGCCCGATCGCCCCGAAGCCGACGAGGCCCAGCGTCAGGCCGGCGAGCTCGATCAGCCGGGCGGTGAACTTGAAGCTGTCGTCGCCGGCCCGGACCGAGCGGTCGGCCTCCGGCAGAGCCTTGGCCAGGGCGAAGATCAGCGCCAGCGTCTGCTCGGCCACCGAGACGGCGTTGGCGCCGGGCGTGTTCACCACCACGATCCCGGCCCCGGTCGCCTCGGCCGTGGCGACGTGGTCGGTGCCGGTGCCGTGCACCCCGATCACCCGCAGGGCCGGCGCCGCCGCGATGGCGCGGGCCGGGAAGCCGGTGTTGCGGGTGATGACGGCGACGCAGTCGGCGACCTCGCGCGCCAGCGTCTCGGGATCGGTCCCGCTCGCCGGGCGCGGCTCCAGGCCGGCCGCGCGCAACCGATCGAGGCCCGCCGCGTGGATCGGCTGGACGATGAGGCACGGACCGGTGATCACGGGAGAAGACCTCTGCACAAGAGGAGGGGTGACAGGCACGTTTCGCGCCGGGCTCGTCTAGGCGGGGTGGGCAACCCTGGCAACCGGGCGCCCCGATCGCGGCGCCGCGGCCGCCGGTCGGCGCTCCCGCGGGCCCGTCGGGATCCGGTGGTCGCGCGGTCGAACGCCCCGGCGGCCCGACCGGTCGCGCACGATCCACGGGAAATCGCGGCCGGGTCCGGCCTCGGCGGCCTCGTCCGGACCGATGATCCCGGCCGTGCGCCTCGGCCGAGCTGCGGCCCGGCCCTCCGTGAAATCGCCGCCCCGATCGCGCGAAGATGGTCGCGTCATTGATAAACACTACGTCCTGAAATACATCTATGTATATACGTCAATAAATATCGACGATGTTCGATCAGCGATGCGATCGCACTGTAGAATTGTAATTACTCCAAATGTATTTTTGACACATGTAGAGATATTTGCTGCCTTGCTCCGTGATTCGGAGCCATCATCACGACAATGCTGTCCCACGACTTTTCAGTACCTGTTTCCGCGCGGAACCGGCGCCGGCGGCGCGCGGCCCGGCCGGTTCTCCCGATGGCCGTCCTGCTGGGCTTCGTCGGTTCCGGGCCGCACGCCGCCCGCGCCGAGGAGGCCGGGGCTGGCCGGGACGTCCAGCTCGACGAGCTGTCGGTCGCGAGCGCGGCCGCGCCGCGCGGCCCGGTCCCGGCCTATGCCGGCGGTCAGGTGGCGCGGGGCGGGCGCCTCGGCCTCCTCGGCGATACCGAGACCCAGAAGGCGCCCTTCAGCATCGCCAGCTACACCGACACGCTCATCCGAGACCGGCAGGCGCGGACGGTGTCCGAGACCCTGGTCCTCGACCCGTCGGTGCGCGCCACCCAGACCACGGGGGCGCCGTTCGACTCCTTCTCCATCCGGGGCTTCCCGTCCAACGAGAACACCAGCGGCGAGGTCGCCTTCGACGGGCTCTACGGCGTCGCCCCGAGCTTCCGCATCTTCACCGACTACGTGGAGCGCATCGAGGTCCTGAAGGGGCCGTCCGCCGCCCTCACGGGGGTGTCGCCGAACGGCGCGGTCGGCGGCGTGGTCAACATCGTCCCCAAGCGCGCCGGCGCGGACCTCACTCGCGTCACGCTGGATTACGGCTCGTCCGCCTGGGGCGGCAGCCAGGTCGACGTCGCCCGCCGCTGGGGGCCTGGGCGGGAATGGGGCGCCCGCGTCGTCGGCAGCCTGCACGGCGGCACGACGCCCTTCGACCGCCAGACCGAGACGACCGGCGTCGGGGCCCTGGCCCTCGACTACCAGGGTGACCGGTTCCGCGCGTGGCTCTACCTGCTGGCGCAGACCGACCGCTTCAACGCGCCGCTGCGCCCGTTCCTCCTGCGGGCCGGCGTGCCCGTACCGCGGGCGCCCGACGGCCGCCTGAACCTGACCCAGCCCTGGGAATACTCGGACGTCGACGATCGCGGCGGTCTGCTGCGCACCGAGTACGACCTGACCGATCAAGTCACGCTGTTCGCGGATGTCGGCGGCGGGCAGACCGGCGTGGAGCGCTACTTCCAGTCGGCGCCGACGATCCTCAATGGCCGCGGCGACACGACCAGCACGCCGCAATTCTACGCGCTGGGCGTCGACCGGCTCACCTACGACGGTGGCGTCCGGGCCCGGTTCGAGACCGGCTTCATCCGGCACGCCCTGACGGTGCAGGGCTCCGTGTACGACGAGGCGACGGGACGGCGGTTCTCGCCCGGCCGGGGCGCCTACCTGTCGAACCTCTACGCGCCGGCCCTCGTCCCGTACATCGCGCCGATCTACGGCGTGGGCCGGCCCCGCCTGTCCGACAGCACCCTGTCGGGGATCGCGGTGGCCGACACGCTGTCGGCCCTCGACGAGCGGATCCTGCTGACCCTGGGCGTGCGCCGCCAGCGCGTGGAGGCGCACAACTACGTGTCGAATGTCGGCACGCTCACCTCGTCCTACGACAAGAGCGCCACGACCCCGATGGTCGGCCTCGTGGTGCGGCCCTGGGACTCGGTCTCGCTCTACGGCAACTACATCGAGGGCCTGAGCCGCGGCGACGTGGCCCCGGCGGTGGCGACCAATTCCGGAACGATCCTGGCTCCCTACGTGGCCCGACAGGTGGAGGCGGGGGTGAAGCTCGATCTCGGCCGGTTCGGCGCCACGCTCGGCGCCTTCCGGATCACGAAGCCCACGGGCGAGCTCGGCCCGCAGGGGCGCTTCGCGGCGACCGCCGAGCAGCGGGTCGGCGGGCTCGAGCTGAGCCTGTTCGGCGAGATCACCCCGCAGGTGCGGGTGGTCGGCGGCGTGACCCTGCTCGACGGACGCCTCGTCAGGACGGCGCTCGCGGCCAATCGCGGGAATCGGCCGATCGGCGTGCCGGAGGTCCAGGCGAGCCTGGGGGCCGAGTGGGACCTGCCCGGGTTGCCCGGCCTGACGCTCAACGGCGCGGTCATCTATACCGGGCGGCAGTTCGTCGACCTCGCGAACACCCAGGCCCTGCCGGACTGGGCCCGCCTCGACCTCGGCCTGCGCTACACGACGCGCGCCGCCGAGCGGCCGACGACCTTCCGGGCCAGCGTCCTCAACGTGACCGACACGCGGTACTGGACCGGGGTCGCCTCGTTCGGCACCTTCTTCCAGGGGGCGCCGCGCACCTACCTCCTGTCGATGGCGGTGGATCTCTGAGCCGGACCGGCGCGGCCGCGCCGGGCCTGTCGAGCAGTGCGATGTTTCACGGGAAACATTTTCTTAACCCTGAGCGGCGACCGCGCGGGACCGGCAAGCTGTTGCACCGGCGCCGTCGCGGCGCCGCGCCGGCCGGGTTACCACCGGTCCGGCATGACGACATCGAGCTGGCGCACCCTCCGCAACGTGCAGGCCCGGAAACGGCTGGAGAAGGCCCTGCCGGCGATCTTCCCGGCGCCGGTCCTGCAGCACGCCCTCGCGCGGCCCCTGATCCCGCCGACGCCGCGGCTCGCCGTCGAGAGCTACTGGCGCAACCACATCCTCCGGGCCGACCGGCTCGCCCGGGCGCTGGCGGCGCGCTCCGGCACGCCGGAGGGCTGGGCCTGGCAGATCGGGGCCGAGGGGCGGGCCGGGAGCTTCCGCACGCCGCCCGCGCCGTTCCGCGATCCGGCCTTCGCCCGCGGCCGCGGCGCCTGCTGCATCTGCGGCCAGCCGGTCTTCCGGTTCGGCTGGCACCGGGATCTCTGGGGGCGCGGCGCGCCCAACACCAATGCCGGTTGGCACGCGGCCTGTGTCGCGGCGTGGAAGTTCTGGATCGCGCCGCACGCCCAGGTCCGGGCGCTGAAGCTCCGCCAGCGCCACCGCTGCACTACCACCGGCAAGCGCCTGCTGAGGACCGCCGAGGTCGACCACCTGCTGCCGCTCTACCGGGTCTGGCGCGAGCACCGCGACGCGCCCTGGCCGGAGCTCCTCGGTTATTGGGGCGCGCCGAACCTGCGGGTGGTCAATCGCGCCGCCCATCTCGACAAGTGCCGCGACGAGGCGGCCGAGCGCTCCCGGACCGTGCAGCGCGCCCGTTTCCGGGTGGTCGAGGACGAGTCCGGGTTCAGCGTGGTCGAGGAGGAGTGACCGGCCAGCTCAGCCCTCCAGGGCCTGGAAGGCCCGCCCCAGATCGGCCAGCAGGTCGGCTTCCGCCTCCAGGCCGACCGACAGGCGCAGCAGCCCGTCGGTGATGCCCGCGATGGCGCGCGCCTCCGGGTCCATCGCCGCGTGCGTCATGGTCGGCGGATGGGCGATCAGGCTCTCGACACCGCCGAGCGACTCGGCCAGCGTGAAGACCCGCAGGGCCTCCACGAAGGTCTTCACCGCGTCGCGGCCGCCGGCCAGCTCGAAGCTCAACATCGCCCCGAAGCCCGCCTGCTGGGCCTTGGCCAAGGCGTGCCCCGGATGCGTCGGCAGGCCCGGATAGTGGACCCGGGCCACCGCCGGATGGGCGTCGAGGAAGGCCGCCAGGGCCGCGGCGTTGCGCTGCTGCTGCTCCACACGGACGAACAGGGTGCGCAGGCCCCGAAGCGTCAGGTAGGCGTCGAGGGGCGAGCCGGTGACGCCGATCGTGTTCGCCCAGGCGGCGAGGTCCTCGCCCATCGCCTTGTCGGCGGCGATCACGGCCCCGCCGATCACGTCGGAATGGCCGTTCAGGAACTTGGTGGTGGAGTGGACGACGAGATCCGCCCCGAGGGCGATCGGCCGCTGCAGGGCGGGCGACAGGAAGGTATTGTCCACCACCGCCAGCGCGCCGGCCGCCTTCGCGTCCGCGGTGATCCGCCGGACATCGACCACGCGCATCAGCGGGTTGCTCGGGGTCTCGATCAGCACGACCTTCGGTCCCTGGGCCAGGGCCGCCGCTAGCGCGTCCGGATCGGTCTGGTCGACGAAGGCGACGCGGTAATAGCCTCGCTCCGCGCGGAAGCTGAGCAGGCGGTGCGTTCCGCCGTAGCAATCGTGCGGCGCGACCAGGAGATCGCCGGGCCGCAGGCTCGACAGGGCGAGGTCGAGGGCTGCCATGCCGCTCGCCACCAGGACGGCGCGGGCGCCGCCCTCGAGCTTGGCGATCGTGTCGGCCAGCGCGTCCCGGGTCGGGTTGCCCAGGCGCGAGTAATCGTAGGGGCCGGGCTGCTCGAAGGCCGGGAACCTGAAGGTCGTCGACAGGTGGATCGGCGCGATCACCGCACCGAAGGCCGCGTCCTGGGCCACGCCGTTGGCCGCCGCGACGGTACGCGCCGCTAATCCCTCTGACATCGCCTCGTCCTCCACGCAGAGATCGCCCGCCCCGTCCGACCGAGGCGGGCGAGCGTTCTTTATGGAGAACGGATCAGACTTTCAAGAGAACGAGAAGGTCGTTTCGGCGGCTCGGTGGTCTTGGCCGGTGTCGAACGCCAGGGCGCCATGCTGGCGAAGACCCCGTCCCGGCGGATCAGCGCGTGCAGCAGCGCCGCCGCCAGATGCGCGAGGATCAGGGCGAACAGCCCGTAGGCCAGCACGGTGTGGAGCCGGCGCAGGGCCGCGTACAGCATCGGGTCCTGCGGCAGGATCGGCGGCAGGACCACCGAACCGGCAAGGATGACGGGGTAGCGCGCCGCCGACAGCATCGCCCAGCCGATCAGCGGCATAGCCAGCATCAGGCCGTAGAGCAGGATGTGCACGCCGTGGGCGGCGCGCCTCTGCCAGACCGGAAGGTCCGCCGGCAGCGGCGGCGGCGCGTGGCGCCAGCGATAGGCGAGTCGGAGCCCGGCGAGCACCAGGATCAGGATCCCGAGCGGCCGGTGCAGGGCGACGAGGGCGCCGTAATCGGCGAGCGACGTCACCATGGCGACGCCGATCAGCAGCATGGCCAGGATCAGCGCCGCCATGGTCCAGTGGAGCAGGCGCGCGGGCCGGTCGAAGCGGTCTGTCGCGGTCACAGGGCGGCTCCGTGGATCGCCGCGGCGGTGACGGCGCTCGGCGTCTTGGCCTCGCCGGCGCGGCGGGTGACGGACTGGGCGTAGGCCGCCGAGCGGGCGCTCAGCAGGGGGTCGTCGCTCGGCGCGATGCCGTCCGGCAGCACCAGCGGATCGAAGTTGATGTCGCGGCAGGTGGCGGCGGCCTCCGGTGTCGCCGCCGTGAGCGTCAGGGTGCCGACATCGACCGTCTCGCGGTCGGCCCGCCAGGGCCGCGTCGCGTCGGCGGTCGGGTCGCCGGCCTGGCCGAGCGTGACGATCAGGTGCCAGTGCCGGGGGCCCTGGGCCAGCTGCGCGGCGAGCGCGTCGAACAGGGCGTTCGCGCCGCCCGGCGCGGCCTCGGCCGCCGGCGCCGGGTCGGGGACCATGGCCCAGCGCACCGGCCGGGCGGCGCCGTCCGCGGCGACGAACCGGAAGGCGTTGAGGCTCCAGTAGGTGCTGTCGGCGAAGCCCGCGGTCACGGTCCGCGCCTTGATCAGCGCGGCGGCCTTCGCGCTCTCCGGATGGTCCGCGAAGAAGGCCTTCAGGCGCTCCGGATCCGGCTTGCCGGTGGCCGGATCGGGCTTGGCCGCGAGAAGCTGCGCGTAGAAGGCCTCGGGTGTGCGCACCGGAAAGACCGGGATGTTGTTCATGCCGGTGCGCCACTCTTCGCCGTCCGGCAGCCGGAAGCGCAGGGCGAGGCTGCGCGAGGTGGCGGCGGCGTCGGCCGCGTAGGGCTAGCCGCCGGCCAGCGCCACCCGCCCCTCGACCGGCGTCACGCGTCCGGCCGCGAACACCCCCGCCTTCGAGAGGCGCGCGCCCGCGCCGCTGCCCGTGAAGCGGCCCGCGACGCACATCCCCTTGGCGTGGTTGCGCCGGAAGCCGGGATGCGGCCCGTTCACCTGCTCGAACCGGTCGATGATCCGGGCCGGCGTGAGCTGGCCGGGCGAGAGCCAGCCGCCGGCATACGCGAAGGTGCCGGCGGTCCCGGCCAGGGCCGCGCCGATGGCGGAAAGGCGCAGGAGCAGGGCGGTCCCGGTCATGCCGGGGGACGCACCCGTGAGATCGTGCAGCAGCGTCATCGAGTCCCTCAGGATCAACCGCGATCACGCCTCTTCGCGCACCCGCCGCGATGGTTTCAGGCGGTGTGGGTCGTGCGCAGCGCGGGGGGAGCACCCGCGTCGACCGGTGGAGGTGGGGGCCGGCGAGCGGGCCGGCCGGCCGCGATCCGCGAGCCGTGCGTCCCGGTCGGGGCCGCCCCGCGCTCGGCCCCTTGCGCAAGGCGGTTCGGACCCTTAGATCTGCTTCACCGGTCACGACGGCACGCCGTCCGCCGGAACTTCCTCAGCATTACCGGCCAGCACCGATCCTTCGGGATCGCGACGCCGTCGGGCGCGAGCGCAGTCTCGACCCGGACCGGGTGCGTGAGGGAGTGTCCATCGTCCAGCGCCGCACCGAAGGGCCTCCGGGCCGTTCCGCGTCGCGCTTTGTCGACGGAGGCACCGAGATCCGGTTCGGCCGGTTCGGTTCCGTCGCCGGGGAAAAGGGTGGTTGACAGGAAAGTCCGGGGCAGCTTATACGGCGCCTCCCGACGCGGTCCGGAAGAAAAACGGGGCGGGTTGGACGGACTTACCGAGATTTAGAAAAGTAGATCTGGCGAAAGCCGAGGTACTTGACTTCTTCTCAGCCGGTAATTACGAGAGTGATTACTGATCTTTGACAAGTTGGAATGAGGAAGGGAGACGCGGGCGGCGTTTGTCCTTGCGGCCAGGTCGAAAGACCTGGCGTGAGTAGACTTGTGCCGATCTGTTGTTCTTCTTTCTGAGCTCACCGACGGGTGTTCTGGCGCTGTGAAGCGTCTGGCACTTGGTCGATGTGAGGCTCCGTCTGAGAATACACGTGATCGGCCAGATCAATCTCTTCAACGTGAGAGTTTGATCCTGGCTCAGAGCGAACGCTGGCGGCAGGCTTAACACATGCAAGTCGAGCGGGCCCTTCGGGGTCAGCGGCGGACGGGTGAGTAACGCGTGGGAACGTGCCTTCTGGTTCGGAATAACCCTGGGAAACTAGGGCTAATACCGGATACGCCCTTATGGGGAAAGGTTTACTGCCGGAAGATCGGCC
>NZ_FOZY01000012.1:0-183082 GCF_900116245.1 Methylobacterium sp. yr668
GGCGCTGGTGGTGTTCCTCAACAAGGTCGACATGGTCGACGACGAGGAGCTCCTGGAGCTGGTCGAGCTGGAGGTGCGCGAGCTGCTGTCGAAGTACGACTTCCCGGGCGACGACATCCCGATCACCAAGGGCTCGGCGCTGATGGCGCTCGAGGACAAGGAGCCGAAGATCGGCAAGGAGGCGGTGCTGGCGCTGATGGCGACCGTGGACAGCTACATCCCGCAGCCGGAGCGTCCGATCGACATGCCGTTCCTGATGCCGATCGAGGACGTGTTCTCGATCTCGGGCCGCGGCACGGTGGTGACGGGTCGCGTCGAGCGCGGCATCGTGAAGGTGGGCGAGGAAGTCGAGATCGTCGGCATCCGGGCGACCACCAAGACGACGGTGACGGGCGTGGAGATGTTCCGCAAGCTGCTCGACCAGGGGCAGGCGGGCGACAACGTCGGCGTGCTGCTGCGCGGCACGAAGCGCGAGGACGTGGAGCGCGGCCAGGTCGTGTGCAAGCCGGGTTCGGTGAAGCCGCACTCGAAGTTCAAGGCCGAGGCGTACATCCTGACCAAGGAGGAGGGCGGCCGCCACACGCCGTTCTTCACCAACTACCGGCCGCAGTTCTACTTCCGGACCACGGACGTGACCGGGATCTGCACGCTGCCGGAGGGCACCGAGATGGTGATGCCGGGCGACAACGTGACCATGGACGTGGCGCTGATCGTGCCGGTGGCCATGGAGGAGAAGCTGCGCTTCGCCATCCGCGAGGGCGGCCGCACCGTCGGCGCCGGCGTCGTCGCCGCCATCAACGACTGAGCTCGAGCAAGCATCCTTAGCAGGGCGCGGCGGGGTGAAGGCCTCGCGTACCCCGCCGTCCCTCTCAAGGTTCCAGGATCATGAACGGTCAGAACATCCGCATTCGCCTTAAGGCATTCGATCACCGCATCCTCGATGCGTCGACCAAGGAGATTGTCTCCACGGCCAAGCGTACGGGCGCGACCATCCGCGGCCCGATCCCGCTCCCGACGCACATCGCCAAGTTCACCGTGAACCGCTCGCCCCACATCGACAAGAAGTCGCGCGAGCAGTTCGAGATGCGCACGCACAAGCGGGTGCTCGATATCGTCGATCCGACGCCTCAGACCGTGGACGCGCTGATGAAGCTCGACCTCGCCGCTGGCGTGGACGTGGAGATCAAGCTCTGAGTCCGCTGAGGACTTAGAGCTTACCGTTTCATCGCGCGAGGGAGAGAACCTATGCGCTCAGGCGTCATCGCACAGAAGGTCGGCATGACCCGCGTCTTCACGGACGCGGGGGAGCATGTCCCCGTCACCGTGCTCAAGATCGATCAGTGCCAGGTGGTTGCCCACCGCACCGTCGAGAAGAACGGCTACGTCGCGCTGCAGGTCGGCGTCGGCAAGGCCAAGGTCAAGAACGTCTCGGCCGCCGAGCGGGGTCGCTTCGCGGTCGCCAAGGTCGAGCCGAAGAAGAAGCTCGCCGAGTTCCGCGTGTCCGAGGACGCGCTGATCCCGGTCGGCGCCGAGATCACCGCGGACCACTTCATCCCCGGCCAGTTCGTGGATGTCACCGGCACCACGACCGGTAAGGGCTTCGCCGGCGGTATCAAGCGCTGGAACTTCGGCGGACTGCGCGCCACCCACGGCGTGTCGATCTCGCACCGCTCGATCGGTTCGACCGGCGGCCGCCAGGACCCGGGCAAGACCTTCAAGAACAAGAAGATGCCGGGTCACCTCGGCGTCGAGCGGGTCACCACCCAGAACCTGCGCGTCGTGCGCACCGATCCCGAGCGCGGCCTGATCCTGGTCGAGGGCGCGGTCCCGGGCGTCGCCGGCGGCTGGATCCAGATCCGCGACGCGGTGAAGCGCAAGCTCCCCGCCGACGTTCCGCTGCCGGGCAAGTTCCGCGAGAACGGCGCCTCCGCCCCGGCGACCGAGGCCCCTGCGGCTGAGGAGACCGCGTGATGAAGCTCGATATCAAAACCCTCGACGGTGCCGGTGCCGGCTCGGTCGAGCTGAACGAAGAGATCTTCGGCCTGGAGCCGCGCGCCGATCTGCTGCAGCGCATGGTCCGCTGGCAGCTCGCCAAGCGTCGCGCTGGGACCCACGCCGTGCAGAACCGCTCGGACGTGAACCGGACCCGCAAGAAGCTCTACAAGCAGAAGGGCACCGGTAACGCCCGCCACGGCGCGGCCTCGGCGCCGCAGTTCCGCGGCGGCGGGCGCGCCTTCGGCCCCGTGCCGCGCGACCACAGCCACGACCTGCCCAAGAAGGTCCGCGCCCTGGCCCTGCGCCACGCCCTGTCGGCCAAGGCCAAGGCCTCGACCCTGATCGTCGTCGACGACATCAAGATCGAGGATCACAAGACCAAGGGTCTCATCGAGCGCTTCGGCAAGATGGGCCTCTCGAACGCGCTGATCATCGGCGGTGCCGAGGTCGACGTGAATTTCGGCCGGGCCGCCCGCGCGATCCCGCAGATCGACGTGCTGCCCGTGCAGGGCATCAACGTCTACGACATCCTGCGCCGCGACACGCTCGTCCTGACGAAGGCTGCCGTCGACGCGCTGGAGGAGCGTTTCAAATGAGTGCCGATCCGCGCCACTACGACATCGTCGTCTCCCCGGTCATCACCGAGAAGGCGACCAACCTGACCGAGCAGAACAAGGTCGTCTTCCGCGTCGCCCCCAAGGCGACGAAGCCTCAGATCAAGGAGGCCGTCGAGAAGCTGTTCGACGTGAAGGTCACGGCCGTGAACACCCTTGTCACCAAGGGTAAGAAGAAGATTTTCCGCGGTCTCCGCGGACAGCGCTCCGACGTGAAGAAGGCGATCGTGACCCTGGCCGAGGGCCACTCGATCGACGTCACGACCGGGCTCTGAGGACGGGATTTAGGGATCCAAGCCGATGGCCTTGAAGACATTCAAACCGGTCACGCCGAGCCTGCGCCAGCTCGTGCTCGTCGACCGCCGTGAGCTCTACAAGGGCAAGCCGGTGAAGGCGCTGACGGAGGGCAAGTCGTCCTCCGGCGGCCGCAACAATCTCGGCCGCATCACCGTCCGCTTCCGCGGCGGCGGCCACAAGCGCGTGCTGCGCAACGTCGACTTCAAGCGTCGCGAGCAGCTCGGCGTCGCCGCCACGGTGGAGCGGATCGAGTACGATCCGAACCGCACGGCGTTCATCGCGCTGATCAACTTCCCCGATGGGAAGCAGAGCTACATTCTGGCCCCGCAGCGCCTGCAGCCGGGCGACAAGGTGGTGGCCGGCGAGAGCGTCGACATCAAGCCGGGCAACGCCGCTCCGGTCGGCTCGATGCCGGTGGGCACGATCGTCCACAATGTCGAGCTGAAGATCGGCAAGGGCGGCGCGATCGCCCGCTCGGCCGGCAACTACGCGCAGATCGTCGGCCGCGACCAGGGCTACGTGACGCTCCGCCTGAACTCGGGCGAGCAGCGCCTGGTCCACGGCCAGTGCTTCGCCAGCGTCGGCGCGGTCTCGAACCCGGACCACATGAACATCTCGCTCGGCAAGGCCGGGCGCAACCGTTGGCTCGGCAAGCGCCCGCACAACCGCGGTGTGGCGATGAACCCGGTCGACCATCCGCACGGCGGCGGCGAGGGTCGCACCTCGGGCGGCCGCAACCCGGTCACGCCCTGGGGCGTGCCCACCAAGGGGAAGAAGACCCGGTCCAACAAGCGGACCGACGTGTTCATCCTGTCCAGCCGCCACAACCGCAAGAAGTAATCGCTATGGCACGCTCTCTCTGGAAGGGGCCGTTCGTCGACGGCTACCTCTTCAAGAAGGCCGAGGCGGCGCGGGGCTCCTCGCGCTCCGAGGTCATCAAGATCTGGAGCCGCCGCTCCACGATCCTCCCGCAGTTCGTCGGGCTCACCTTCGGTGTGCACAACGGGCAGAAGCACATCCCGGTCTACGTCACCGAGGAGATGGTCGGGCACAAGTTCGGCGAGTTCTCGCCGACCCGCACCTTCCCGGGCCACGCGGCCGACAAGAAGGCGAAGAGGCGCTGAGATGGGCAAGCAAGCCACCCCCCGCGCGCTCCCCGAGAACGAGGCGAAGGCCGTCGCGCGCATGCTGCGCGTCAGCCCGCAGAAGCTCAACCTCGTGGCGCAGATGATCCGCGGCAAGAAGGTCGACACAGCGCTCGCCGAGTTGCAGTTCTCGCGCAAGCGGATCTCGACCGAGGTCAAGAAGTGCCTCGAGAGCGCCATCGCCAACGCCGAGAACAACCACGACCTGGACGTCGACGACCTCGTCGTCTCCCAGGCCTTCGTGGGCAAGGCGCTGGTTCTCAAGCGTTTCCACGCCCGCGCCCGCGGCCGCGGCGCGCGCATCCTGAAGCCCTTCTCGAACCTCACCATCGTGGTTCGCGAAGTCCGCCAAGCCGAAGCGGCTTGAGGAGGATCTGATGGGTCAGAAAGTCAACCCGATCGGTCTCCGGCTCGGCATCAACCGGACCTGGGATTCCCGCTGGTTCGCCAACAAGGGCGACTACGCGAAGCTCATGCACGAGGACGTCGCGATCCGCGCCGCCCTCATGAAGCAGCTCAAGCAGGCGGCGGTCTCCAAGATCGTCATCGAGCGCCCGCACCGGAAGTGCCGGGTCACCATCCACTCGGGTCGTCCGGGCGTGGTGATCGGCAAGAAGGGCGCGGACATCGAGAAGCTGCGCAAGCTCGTCGGCACGATGACGAAGGCCGACGTGACCATCAACATCGTCGAGGTGCGCAAGCCCGAGATCGACGCCACCCTGGTGGCCGACTCGATCGCCCAGCAGCTCGAGCGCCGCGTCGCCTTCCGGCGCGCCATGAAGCGGGCCGTGCAGTCGGCCATGCGTCTGGGCGCCGAGGGCATCCGGATCAACTGCTCGGGCCGTCTCGGCGGCGCCGAGATCGCCCGCCAGGAATGGTACCGCGAGGGCCGCGTCCCGCTGCACACGCTGCGCGCCGACGTCGACTACGGCACCGCCACGGCGTTCACGACCTACGGGACCTGCGGCATCAAGGTGTGGGTGTTCAAGGGCGAGATCCTCGAGCACGACCCGATGGCCCAAGACAAGAAGGCCCAGGAAGAGGGCGGCCGCTCTGGCGGACGCCGTGAGCGCGATGGCGAGGGCGGCCGCGAGCGCGGACGCCGCGAGCGCGAGCACGCGTAAGGTAGGAAGCCATGCTGCAACCGAAAAAGACCCGCTTCCGCAAGCAGTTCAAGGGCCGCATCCACGGTGCGGCCAAGGGCGGCTTCGAGCTGAACTTCGGCCAGTTCGGCCTGAAGGCTGTGGAGCCCGAGCGCGTCACCGCCCGCCAGATCGAGGCGGCCCGCCGCGCGATCACCCGCGAGATGAAGCGCCAGGGCCGCGTCTGGATCCGGGTGTTCCCGGACGTCCCGGTGTCGTCGAAGCCGACCGAGGTCCGCATGGGCTCCGGTAAGGGCGCCCCGGATTACTGGGCGGCCCGGGTCCATCCCGGCCGGATCATGTTCGAGGTCGACGGCGTTGCCGAGAACATCGCCAAGGAGGCGCTCCGCCTCGGCGCCGCGAAGCTCCCGATCCGCACGCGGGTCGTCCAGCGCATCGCCGACTGAACGGAGGATATCGTGAAGTCGACCCAGAGACTGTCTGATCTGAAGGCGCTGTCGCCGGATCAGCTGAATGACGAGCTGATCAACCTCAAGAAGGAGCAGTTCAACCTGCGCTTCCAGGGGGCCACCGGCCAGCTCGAGAACGTCGCCCGCGTCCGCGAGGTCCGTCGCGACATC
Source organism: Methylobacterium sp. yr668 (assembly GCF_900116245.1). Taxonomy (NCBI): domain Bacteria; kingdom Pseudomonadati; phylum Pseudomonadota; class Alphaproteobacteria; order Hyphomicrobiales; family Methylobacteriaceae; genus Methylobacterium; species Methylobacterium sp. yr668. The sequence continues at coordinate 5,775 of NZ_FOZY01000012.1, forward strand.
GCCCGTGTCCGGACTCTGCAGCGTTCCAAGACGCTGCAGCAGGCCAAGGGCTGAGGCGGGTTTTAGGAGACAACCATGCCGAAGCGCATCCTGCAGGGCACCGTCGTCAGCGACAAGGGTGAGAAGACCATCGTGGTGAAGGTGGAGCGCCGCTTCACGCACCCGGTGATGAAGAAGACCGTGCGGCGGTCGAAGAACTACCACGCGCACGACGAGGGCAATGTCGCCAAGGTCGGGCAGACGGTGTTCATCGAGGAGTGCCGTCCGTTCTCCAAGACCAAGACCTGGAAGCTGGTCGAGGGCGAGGCCGCCCAGGCCGAGGCCGGCGAGGCCGCCTGATCCCGGGATCCCGGCGGCTGCGGTCTCCGCGTCCGCCAGATCCCGGCCCGCGGCGTCGCGGGATGGTGCCTCCGCTGGGGTGACCATCCCGGGGATGCCCGGCGACCGGTACGACGAACGCCCGGACGCAATTCGACTCGCGAGAGCCGGATTCGTGCCGGGCGTCGTCGTTTTCGGCCTCATGTCTGGCGGTTGGGTCCCGGTCGCCGGCGGGCCGAGCCTGCTGCGGGACCGCGGGAGGCGTCGCCATTGCGGCTGGCGGTCGTCCCGTCCGGCGCGTTGTGTCGGCGTTCGTACGGGTCCTCGCGGGCGATTACCGGATTGGATTGCTGTCGCGGGGCATCCGGGGCTCGAGCCGGGATTTCGTGACTTGCGTCCAGCAAAACGGCGTTCCGGCCTTGCTGGCTGAGAACAAAACGGGTACATGGAGGCGGTGGCGACGCGCGTTGTGAACTGCGTCCAACCCCTTCATAAGGAGCCCGCCAGATGGCCCAGCCCGCATTGAAAGTGGTCGACATGCCCCCGGTGGACAAGGACAAGTCCAAGGCCATTGACGCTGCCCTGGCTCAGATCGAGCGCGCCTTCGGCAAGGGCTCGATCATGCGGCTCGGCAAGAACGACAAGGTCCAGGAGGTCGAGACCGTCTCGACCGGCTCGCTGGGCCTCGACATCGCGCTCGGCGTCGGCGGCCTGCCGCGCGGCCGGGTGATCGAGATCTACGGTCCCGAATCGTCCGGCAAGACGACGCTGGCGCTCCACACGATCGCGGAGGCCCAGAAGAAGGGCGGCGTCTGCGCCTTCGTGGACGCCGAGCACGCCCTCGACCCGGTCTACGCCCGCAAGCTCGGCGTGAACCTCGACGACCTGCTGATCTCCCAGCCCGACACGGGCGAGCAGGCGCTCGAGATCACCGACACGCTCGTGCGCTCCGGCGCCATCGACGTGCTGGTGGTCGATTCGGTGGCCGCGCTGACCCCGCGGGCCGAGATCGAGGGCGAGATGGGCGAGAGCCAGCCCGGCCTCCAGGCCCGCCTGATGAGCCAGGCCCTGCGCAAGCTGACCGGCTCGATCTCGCGCTCGAACTGCATGGTCATCTTCATCAACCAGATCCGGATGAAGATCGGCGTCATGTACGGCAGCCCCGAGACGACCACGGGCGGCAACGCCCTCAAGTTCTACGCCTCGGTGCGCCTCGACATCCGCCGCATCTCGACGCTCAAGGACCGCGATGAGGCGATCGGCAACCAGGTCCGCGTCAAGGTGGTGAAGAACAAGGTCGCCCCGCCCTTCAAGCAGGTCGAGTTCGACATCATGTTCGGCGAGGGCGTGTCGAAGGTCGGCGAGCTGATCGACCTCGGCGTGAAGGCCGGGATCGTCGAGAAGTCGGGCGCCTGGTTCTCGTACAACAGCCAGCGCCTCGGCCAGGGCCGCGAGAACTCGAAGGGCTTCCTGCGCGACAATCCGAAGATCGCCGCCGAGATCGAGGGCTCGATCCGGCAGAATTCCGGTCTGGTCGCCGAGAAGATCTTGGAGAACGCCGCCCCGACGGCGGACGATCTCGACGAGGGCGAGGCGTAGGTCGCGCCGCCGCGGGCCGGCGACGGCGCGCGGCGGACCTTGCGACGTTCGAAGATGCGCGGCCCCGGAGTCTCTCCGGGGCCGCTCTTCGTTGAGCGACGGTGACCGGACGCGACGGGCCGGTCAGTCCGCCATCGTCTTCTTCACGGTCTCGACGAGCTGCTTCAGGCTGAAGGGCTTGGGCAGGAAGTTGAAGGTCTCACCCTCGGGCAGGTTCTTGCGGAACGCGTCCTCGGCGTAGCCGGACACGAAGATCACCTTCAGGTCGGGCTGATGCTTGCGCACCTCCCGCAGGAGCGTCGGGCCGTCCATCTCGGGCATGACCACGTCGGAGACGACGAGATCGATGGTCTGCGCGCCCTCGCGGACGATCGCCAGGGCCTCGAGGCCCGAGGCCGCCTCCAGCACCGTGTAGCCGCGGGCCGAGAGCGCCCGGCTGTTGACCGCCCGCACCGGGTCCTCGTCCTCGACGAGCAGGATGGTCCCCTGCCCCGTATGATCGGCGGCGGGCTTGCGCGGCGCCGGCTTGTCGACCTTGGCGGGCGGCGTCTCCCCCTTCGGCACAGCGGCGTCGCCGCCCGCGGCCGGCGCGGTGACCGGCTTGGCGTCCGACCCGGAATCGGGATGGGCGGTGGTGGAAGCCGGCGCGAGCGGCTCCGCGCGCGGCAGTGCCGGCTCGGCCGCCGCGACCGGCACCTCCTCGGGCTCCGCCACGGGCACGTGACGCGGCAGGTAGATGCGGAAGGCCGTGCCCTCCCCGACCTTCGACTGCACGTCGATGGTGCCGCCGGACTGCTTGACGATGCCGAACACCGTCGAGAGCCCGAGGCCGGTGCCCTTGCCGATCTCCTTGGTGGTGAAGAACGGCTCGAAGATCTTCTCCATCAGCTCGGGCGGGATGCCCTGGCCGGTGTCGCGCACCTCGATCAGCACGTGGTCGCCCGCCGGCGCCCCACCGCGCCCCTCCGCCTCGGCGGCCGCCCCCGGATCGGAGACGTTCTCGGTGCGGATCATCAGCTTGCCGCCCTCCGGCATGGCGTCGCGGGCGTTGACCGCCAGATTGACGATCACCTGCTCGAACTGGTTGACGTCGGCCTTCACGGGCCAGACCTCGCGGCCGTGCTTCAGCTCCAGCGCGACGCGCTCGCCGAGCAGCCGCTTGAGGAGGAGGGTCAGCTCGGAGAGCGCCTCCCCGACATTCATCACCTCCGGGCGCAGCGTCTGCCGGCGGGAGAACGCCAGGAGCTGGCGGACGAGGCCCGCCGCCCGGTTGGCGTTCTGCTTGATCTGCATGATGTCCTGGAAGGCCGGGTCGGTCGGCCGGTGGCTCGCGAGCAGCAGGTCCGAGTAGCCGATGATCGCCTGCAGGACGTTGTTGAAGTCGTGCGCGATGCCGCCGGCGAGCTGGCCGACCGCGTTCATTTTCTGGGCCTGGGCGACCTGCTGCTCCAGCTGGCGCTGCGCCGTCGTGTCGAGGGCGTAGAGGATCACCCGCTCGGCCTCGTCGGTCTGCTGGCCGGCATCGCCGCCGTCGGCCGGGCTGAGCCAGACCCGGGCCGAGCGGCCGCCGGGCCCGTTGAGCTGGACCTCGATCGGCTCCGGGTCGGTCCGCCCGCTCGCGGCGCGGGCGAGCCCGGCCTCCAGGGCGGTCCGGTCGGCCACCGAGTCGGCGACGTTGGGCTCGACCCGCGGCACGCCCTCCCCGTCCGGGGCGCCGTCGTCGGCCTGCCGCGGGACCGTGCCGAACAGGCGCGTGAACGAGGCGTTGGCGCGGGCGATCCGGCCGCCGCTGTCGAGGGTCGCGATGGCGATCGGCGAGTTGTTGAGGAAGCGGGCCAGCCGGACCTCGGCGGCGCGCTGCGGCTCGTCGGTCTCGGCCCCGGCGGAGCGGTTGATCACGAAGGTCCGCGACGAGCCGGGCTTGCCGTCCTTGCCGAAGGCGACCCGGTGGTAGAGCCGGACCGGCAGGGTGTGACCGTTGCGGCGGCGCAGGTCGAGGTCGAAGCGGTCGGTGCGGACCTCGCCCGGCAGGCCGGCCGTGCGCACCAGCACGTCCGCCTCCGGGGCGATCTCGGTGAGGTGCGGGCCGCCGGGGCCGACGCTGGCGAGGTCGTAGCCGAGCCAGGCCGCCAGGGTCGCGTTCATGTAGACGATGGCGCCCGCCGGATCGATCGACAGGAAGCCCGCCGGGGCGTGGTCGAGGTAGTCGATGGCGTGCTGGAGTTCCTGGAAGACGTTCTCCTGCCGCTCCCGCTCGGCGGTGATGTCGGCCACCGTCCAGAGGGAGGCCGCCCGGCGCGGGCGCGCGAGGGGCCGCACCGAGACCCGGTACCAGCCGAAGCCGCGCTCGCCGGCCGTTGGGCCGAGGGGCGGCGACATCCGCACCTCTTCGGTGTGCGCCCGGGCGTCGCGCGAGGCCTGCGACAGGCGGTAGACCGCCTCGGAGACCTCCGGCGAGCCGACGAGGATGCGCTCCACCGGCACGAGGTTGGAGAAGGTGTCGCCGCTGGCGATCCGGAGATAGGCCTCGTTGGCGTAGATCAGCCGGCCGCCGTCCTCGACGACCAGCTGGCCGTCCGGCGAGGCGTCGACGATGCCCTTGGTGATGTCGTCCCGGGCGGCGCTGCCGCTGAGCTGGAGCGCCCCGATGGCGAGGGCGAACAGGAAAAACACGCCCGCCATGGCCAGCAGGGCCAGCAGCCAGACGATCAGCGACTGGGCCTGCTCGTTGGCCACGAAGGACAGGCCGATGGCCGCGCCGACCAGCAGGCCGGCGAGCACGAGGAGCAGGCCGACCCGGCCCGGCTGTTCCGAGCGGTCGATCGAGCCCGTTCCCAGCAGGGACGAGGCCTGCGCGACCGGGGGACCCGAATTCTGCGGGCCCGCGGCGGGCGCCGGAGGTCCAGTGACGTCGGCCATCGGCTTCATTCCAGAACAGTCACCCGGTTAGTCCGCCGGCCATATCAGGACATGCGGGGCGCGGCATCAGTCTCGTCGCGCCAAGCCTTGACACAGCCTCGCGAAAAAAGGTGGAGGAAGCGTGGCTTTCGCCCGCCCGGGTGTCCGGCGAGACGGCGCGGCGCGCGGATCGCGCGGGGCTACGCCGCCCGTCTCCGCAGGCGCAGCACGAACCCGATGACCTCCGCCACCGCGCGGTAGTGCTCGGCCGGGATCTCCCGGTCGATCTCCACGATGGCGTGGAGCGCCCGGGCGAGCGGCGGGTTCTCGATCACCGCGACGCCGTGCTCGGCCGCCACCGCGCGGATGCGCAGGGCGAGCGCGTCGACGCCCTTGGCGACGCAGACCGGCGCGGCCATGCCGGTCTCGTAGCGCAGCGCCACCGCGTAGTGGGTGGGGTTCGTCACCACGACGGTGGCGGTGGGGACCGCGGCCATCATGCGCTTCTTCACCCGGGCCATCCGGAGCTGCTTCAGGCGACCCTTCACCTCGGGATTGCCCTCCGACTCCTTCATCTCCTGCTTGAGCTCCTCCTTCGACATCCGGTGGCGCTTGCGCCAGCGGAACCGCGCGTAGAGCGCGTCGCCGAGGGTGATCGCGAGGTGCATGCACAGCATGCCGGCGAGCAGCTTCAGGCTGAGGGACAGGATCGCCGGCATGGAGGCGGCCGGGTCCAGCTGGGCGAACACTTCCAGCCGGTCGCGGTCGTTCCACAGCATCACCGCGCCGACCACGCCCACGGCGGCGATCTTCGCCAGCCCCTTGCCGAACTGGAACAGGGCCTCGACGCCGAGGAGGCGCTTCACGCCCGCCATCGGCGAGAGGCGCGAGAATTTCGGCATCAGCGTCTCGGCGGAGAAGACCAGCGGGTGCTGCAGGAGCCCCGCGGCCAGCCCGGCCACGACCGCCAGCCCGACCGGCACCGCCACCGCCTGGAGCCACAGCCACAGGCCGCGCGTCATGGCCGCCCTCATGGCCGTGGCGTCGTCCGGCAGGGTATGGGCGTTGGCGAGGTAAGCCTTGAGCCCGTGCAGCAGGTTCGTGGCGATGGTCGGGGCCGCGACCAGCAGCGCCAGGGTGAACGCGGCCAGTATCGCGAAGGTGTTGATCTCGGTGCTGGTCGCGACGTCGCCGCGCTCGATCGCCTGATCGAGCCGTCGTTGGGACGGCTCCTCGGTCTTGTCCTCGTCGTCGGTATCGTCGGCCATCGCGCGTCGGGCTCAGAGCGTGGGCATCGTCGGGGTATGGGCGATCCGGCCGCTCAGCGGCCGACGTAATCCCCGAGATACCGGCCCAGGTCGTCCAGGAAGACGCCCATCATGACGCCGAGGCAGCCCATCAGCAGCAGCATGCCGATCAGCACCGAGGCCGGGACCGCCAGGAAGAACACCTGCATCTGGGGCATCAGCCGCGACAGCACGCCGAGACCCAGGTTGAACAGGATCCCGAAGGCGATGAACGGGCCGGCGATCTGCACCGCCAGGGTGAAGCCCCGGGCCAGCGCCTTCGTGGCCAGCATCAGCGCGTCCGAGAAGGACGGCACGCCGTCGGGGGGCAGCACCACGTAGCTGCGGGCCACGCCCTCGATGGCGAGATGGTGCAGGTCCGCGGCGAAGATCAGCGTGATCCCGAGCAACGACAGGAAGTTGCCGATCGCCACCTGCTGGCCGCCCTGGCTCGGATCCACCGTCATCGCGTAGGACAGCCCGACCTGCGCCGAGATGATCACCCCGGCGGTCTGAAGGGCGGCGAGGATCATCCGCACCGTGAGGCCGAGCACCAGCCCGATGATCGTCTCGCCGAACAGGAGCCCGATCAGCCGCGGGCCGGCCACGCCCTCCGTGCCGCCGAGCAGCGGGCGCACGGTCGGGAACAGCACCAGGGACGTGAGCAGCGCGAAGGCGAGGCGCAGGCGCGGCGACACCGTCTGCTCGCCGATCCCCGGCATCAGCATGATCAGCGTGCCTATGCGCGCGAAGGTGATCAGGTAGGCCGAGGCGATGCCGGGCAGGAGCAGGTTCATCGCGGCCCCTATGGCACGCGGGGGCCGCGCCTGTCCCGGCCGGCGGGCGCATCAGCCGCCGGCCGCGATGCGGGCGGCGATGCGGGTCATGTAGCCGGCCATGGCGTCGCCCATGAAGGGCAGCATCAGCAGGAGCGCGGCGAACACCGCCACGACCTTGGGCACGTAGATCAGCGTCTGCTCCTGGATCTGCGTCAGGGCCTGGACCAGGGACACGGCGAGGCCGACCGCGAGCGCGACCAGCATCAGGGGCCCGGCCACCTTGAGGAACACGAAGATGCCGTCGCGGGCGATGTCGAGGATGGCGAGGCCGGTCATGGGGGTGCGCTCAGTGCGGGGGGAGCGGGCGGATAAACGGTCGGCCGGTCAGATCTGCATCCGCATGATCTCCTCGTAGGCGGAGATCATGCGGTCGCGCACCGCCACCATGGTCTGCAGGGCCGTCTCGCTCTCGGCGACCGCGGTGACCACGTCCACGACGTTGGCCTTGCCGGCGGCCGCGGAGACGGCCTGGGAATCGGCCCGACGGCCGGCATCGCCGACGCTGTCCAGGGTCTGCCCGAGCATCTGCATGAAGTCGGTGCCGGTGCCGGTCGTCGGCTGCACCCGAGGGGCGGGCCGGCCGCCGGCGAGGCCCTGGACGGCCGCGTAGGCACCCGCCGCGAAGTTGCTCGAAGCCATCGCCATGCGTCCTTGCTAAGCGGTCCTGCCGCGGGCTTCGGGGGTCACTTCAGGATGCCGAGGGTCTGCGCCAGCATCTTGCGGGTGGCGCTGATCATGTTGAGGTTCGCCTCGTAGGAGCGCTGGGCCTCCCGCAGGTCCATGTTCTCGATCAGTGCGTTGACGTTGGGCATCTGCACCACGCCCTGGGCGTCGGCCGCGGGGTTGCCGGGCTCGTACTTGGTCCGGAAGGCCGACGGGTCGCGCCTGACGCGCCCCGCCTCGACGAGCTTGGCACCGGTCTCGTCGTCGAGGTGGCTGGTGAAGGTCGGGATCTTGCGGCGGTAGGGCTGCGCCCCGGCGGAGGCCGGCGCGGAATCGGCGTTGGCGATGTTCTCGGCGATGATGCGCATCCGGCCCGACTGGGCCTTGAGGCCCGCGGCCGCCACCGCCAGCGACTTCGTGAATTCCATGGCTCAGGACCCTCCCGCTGCCGCGACCCCGCGGCCGTCGGCGCTCCACATTCGGCCGTCGCGCGTCAGCTCTTGCCGATCGCGATCTTCAGGGTGGTCAGGCTGTGCTGGTACAGCGAGGCGGCGAGCTGGTAGTCCGCCTGGTTCTCGCCGGCCTTCATCATCTCGTCCTCGAGGTTGACGCCGTTGCCGCTGGGCCGGACCTCGAAGCCCTTGGCGCGCTTGGAGTCGGCGCCGACCGTCTGACCGGGCGGCGCCATGTGGCCCGCGCTCGTGAGCGTCAGGCCGGAGCCGCTGGTGGCGAGGGCGCCGGTCGCCCGATCGAAGCGCGGCTCCACGAGGTCGCGGGGCTTGAACCCCGGCATGTCGGCGTTGGCGACGTTCTCGGCGATCACGCCCTGGCGCGCCTGCGCCCATTGCATCCGCGTGCGCAGCATGCTCAGCACGGGCAGATCGGTGAGGGCCATGGTCGCCTCCGGGATGGCGTGGCCGCGCCGGGACGAGCGGGCTCGGCAAAATCTGCCGCCTGCATGGTTAACGGCGCGTTAAGCCCGATCTCCGCGTCGGCCGGTGCCCGCGTCAGCTCGCGCCACGGGGGGAGTGAACCCCCGGTTCGGCCGGGCCGGCGGCGCAGTCCCGACCTATTGTCTTGCGCGCGCTCAATTAAAAGGTCTGTTAACGAACTCTTAACGTCGTTTGCCTTGCCGCCCCTCCGGCGTGGTATGGATCAAGTCCGTGCCGGCGCGCACCCGCGGCGGTCGGAACGTGCGAGTGCGCAATCTTGCGATGGCTGCAATCCGTGTTCGGCTCTGACGGCTCCCCCATCGTCCAGTATATCGTGATCTTCGCCGTCATCTTCACGGCGCTCGCGGCGATCGTGTTCACGGTGCGCCGGCTCACCGGCCGGAGCCTCGCCCTGCCGGGGCGGTCCGGGAGCCGCGGGCGCCAGCCGCGGCTCGGGATCGTCGACGTGTACGAGCTCGACCGGGCCCGGCAGCTCATCCTGCTGCGCCGGGACAATGTCGAGCACCTGCTCCTCGTGGGCGGCCCCAACGACGTGGTGGTCGAGCGCAATATCCAGCGCGGCCAGCGGCCCCTGCCGGAGGCGGCGATCCGGCCGGAGCTGGCGCCGGAGCCGCTGGACGAGCCGCTCCCGGACCCCCTCGTCCAGGGCGGCCGCCTGCCCGAGCCGCCCCGCGGTCTGCCGGAATCTGGCGGCCGGCGCGCGGAACCGCTGTTCGATCCGGGCTTCGCGATGCCGGTGGTGGTGCCGTCGCCGGTGCCGCGCTCGGCCTCCGCTCCGCCCGTGACTCTGCCCCTCGATCCCGGGCTGTTCGGCGGCGACGAGCCCGGCCAGGACGTCACCGCACCTCTGAGTGCAGCGCCGCCCCAGCCGCCCGCGCCTCAACCCCCGGCGCCGCCCGCGCCCGAGCCGGTGGTGCCGCCGCCGATGGTGTCGCCGCCGGTCGCGCCGCCGGCAGTGGAGCCGCCCGCGCCCCCGCCGCGCGAGCCGGTCGCCCCGCGGCGGATCCTGAGCCGGACCGCGCCGCCGCTGATCGAGCCGCGGCCCAACCCGGCCTCCGAGCGCAAGCCCGAGCCGGCACCGGCGGAGCCGGAGCCCGCCCGTCTGGCCCCGAGCCTCGCGGTGCCCTCCGAGCGCAAGTCGGTCGATCCGGTGGTCCTGTCCGACATGGCCCGGCAGCTCCAGGCCGCCCTGTCGCGCTCGTCCTCGGCCGTGACGCCGCCGCCGCAGTCCGCGCCCGCCCCGCCGGCGCCCGAGGGCGTCGATCCGCTGGCCGCCGCGATGGCGAGCGTCCCGGTCGAGCCGGTGCCCGCCCCCGCCCCGGTCGAAGAGCCGGAGGCCCCGCCGCCTCCGCCTCCGCCTCCGGCCAAACCCGTGCCGCCGCCGGCGATGCCCAAGGTCGAACCCCCTCCGCCCGTGCCGGCCCCGCCGCCGTCCGCGCCCACGCCCGACGCGAAGGGATCCGGCAACCCGTTCTCGGTGGAGGAGATCGAGGCCGAGTTCGCCCGCCTCCTCGGTCGCCCGCTCGACAAGCGGAGCTGAGGAACTCCGCCCCCGCCGAGCGGGCGCGTCGGGACCGCGTCCTCGATCGCGAGAGCCGCGGTTTACCGACGGTTAACCGTCTTCCGGGACGTTCCGGCCCGGAGGACGTCGCTATGCTCGCGCTGGATGCTGGAACGGCTCACCGGAGCCGCGCTTACAGGGCCTTCCGGCTCGACCGGGCCGGCCGCGTCCGCGCGGCCGAGATCCTGTCGGCCGAGGACGACACGCAGGCGCGCCGCCGCGCCCGGGCGATGGTCGGGCGCGACGCGATCGAGCTGTGGGAGCGGACGCGCTTCCTCGGGCGCTTCGAGCCCACCGTGGCGGCGGCTCAGGATCGCGCCGGCCGCTGAGGCCGGCGGCGCCCGCCCGTCCCGTCAGCGGCCGGCAGTCTCCGGCATGGCCAGCACGGCGAGGAAGCTGAGGATCGCGGCCCCCGCTAGGTAGAACCCGACGAAGCCGATGCCGCCGTAGGCCGCGAGCTGCTGCGCGATGTAGGGCGCCCCCGAGGCCCCCAGGATCCCCGCGAGGTTGTAGGTCACCGAGGCGCCCGTGTAGCGCACCCGCGTCGGGAACAGCTCGGGCAGGACGGCGCCCATCGGTCCGAACACCCACCCCATTGTCAGGAGGCTGAGGCACAGGAAGCCGAGGACCGGCGGCCAGGTGCCGGTGCCGGCGGCGTGGCCCAGCATCGGCCCCATGAGGAAGCCCAGCAGGAACGTCACGGCCATGCCGGAGAGCAGCACAGGCCGGCGGCCGAAGCGGTCGGCCGCGGCCCCCGACACGACGGTGCCGAGCGCCATGAAGCAGACCGCGATGCACTCGAACAGCAGGAAGGTCGGCCGGCTGTAGCCGAGGGTGCCGGTGCCGTAGCCCAGGGCGAAGACGGTCGAGAGATAGAAGACCGCGTAGACCGCCACCATCGCGAAGGTGCCGACCAGGACGGCGTGGCCATGCTGGGTCAGCATGGTGGCGAAGGGCACGCGCTCCGGCCGGGCCTGGCTGAGCGCCGCCTTGAAGGCCGGCGTCTCGGTGAGTTTCAGGCGCACGTAGAGCCCGACGCCGACGAGCGCCGCCGAGGCCAGGAACGGCAGGCGCCAGCCCCAGGCCTGGAAGCTCTCGGGCGTCAGGCCGAAGCTGAGGGCGAGGAAGCCGAGATTGGCCAGGACGAAGCCGACCGGCGCCCCGAGTTGCGGGAAGATGCCGTACCACGCGCGCCGGCCCGGCGGCGCGTTCTCGACCGCCAGCAGCGCCGCGCCGCCCCACTCGCCGCCGAACCCGATCCCCTGCCCGCAGCGCAGGATGCACAGCGCCGCCGGCGCCCACCAGCCGACCGACGCGTAGGTCGGCAGGCAGCCGATCAGCACCGTGGAGATGCCCATGATCAGCAGCGACGCCACCAGCGTCGCCTTGCGGCCGACCCGGTCGCCGAAATGCCCGAACAGGGCCGCGCCGACGGGCCGCGCGATGAACGCGATGGCGAAGGTCGCGAAGGCGCTGAGCTGCTGCACGCCGGGCGCGCCGGCGGGGAAGAAGACCGGGCCGATCACCAGGGCGGTGGCGGTGGCGTAGATGTAGAAGTCGAAGAACTCGATCGCCGTCCCGACGAAGCTCGCGGCGAGGATCCGCCGAGCACTCGGGGGGGCGCTCGGGGTGGCCTGCGAGGGGTCTGCGGTGTTGCCTGCGGGGTCGATGGTCTGCAGCATGATCGGGATGGGGGGATCCGGGTCGGTCGCGGCGCTTTCGCACGGGCCGCCGGGGGCCGATACCCCGCTCCGGACATGGGCATCCGCCCTGGACGCGGAGGTCGCTGTGCGGTGCACCGACGGCGGCCTTGCGTTCCCCTGTCCCCTTCGCCAAGCTGAACGGCCATATTCCGCGACGGTCGCCGGCCGCGGCGCCGTCCCTATCACTTGAGTATTGCGATGAGAGTCACTGTCGAGCGCGCGGCCCTGCTCAGGTCGCTCGGCCACGTGCACCGGGTCGTCGAGCGCCGCAACACGATCCCGATCCTGTCGAACGTGCTCCTGCGCGCGGAAGGGTCGGGTCTCCAGCTCCGGGCGACGGATCTCGACATCGAGGTGACCGAGAGCGTGCCGGCGGACGTGGCGGATGCGGGCGCCACGACCGTGCCGGCGCACGTGATCTACGACATCGTGCGCAAGCTCCCCGACGGCGCGCAGGTCTCCCTGGAGACCGGCGGCGAGTCCGGCCAGATGACGATCCGGTCCGGACGCTCGCGCTTCGCCCTGGGCGCCCTGCCGGAGGGCGACTTCCCGGACCTCGCCGCCGGCGAGATGCCGCACGGCTTCGAGATCGCCGCCGCCGACCTGAAGCGGCTGATCGAGAAGACCCAGTTCGCGATCTCCACCGAGGAGACCCGCTACTACCTGAACGGCATCTACCTGCACACGCTGGAGACCGAGAACGGCCCGGCGATGCGGGCGGTGGCAACGGACGGCCACCGGCTCGCCCGCGTCGAGATCCCGGCCCCGCAGGGCAGCGTCGGCATGCCGGGCGTGATCGTGCCCCGCAAGGCGGTCGCCGAGATCCAGAAGCTCCTCGACGACGGCGGCGAGACCGTCGCGGTCGACCTGTCGCCCGCGAAGATCCGCCTGCGCTTCGCCGGCGGCCTGACGCTGATCTCCAAGCTGATCGACGGCACCTTCCCGGATTACCAGCGGGTGATCCCGGCCAACAACGACAAGCGGCTGACCGTCGAGCGCGACGCCTTCGCGAAGGCCGTGGACCGGGTCTCGACGATCTCGTCGGAGCGCGGGCGCGCGGTGAAGCTCGGGCTCGCCGAAGGGCGCCTCGCGCTCTCGGTGAACAACCCGGATTCCGGTAGTGCCACCGAGGAACTCGACGTCGACTACGAGGCGGCCGGCCTCGATATCGGCTTCAACGCCCGCTACCTCCTCGACATCACCGCGCAGCTCGAGGGCGACACCGCCCTGTTCAAGCTCGCGGATCCCGGCTCGCCGACCCTGATCCAGGACCGCGAGGGCGCGCCGGCGCTGTACGTGCTGATGCCGATGCGGGTGTGAGGCGGCCGCGCGGATCCCGGTCCCGCCCTCGTCCCGAGGTGCCGGAGCGCAGCGGGGGCCGCGCGGGAGGTCCCCGGACGGCGATGTGGTTTCTGGAGCCCGCCCGCGCGGCCCGCTGACGCGGGCGCCTCGGGGCGAGGTGGTTGGATGGGATGTCAGACAGCAAGGGACGGTTGAGCGCGGCGCGTCTCGGCCCCTCGGTTCACCCCTCGGTTCACCGATGAGCGACATCCGCGATCCGCGGGACGAGCCCGACGGGTCGAGCCTGCGCGTCACCCGCCTGATCGCCCGCGATTTCCGCAACCACGCGGACCTCGAACTGACGCCCGAGGCCCGCTTCGTCGCGCTGGTCGGGGAGAACGGCGCGGGCAAGACCAACCTGCTCGAGGCGCTCTCGCTGTTCGTACCGGGCCGGGGCCTGCGCCGGGCGGAGTTCGCCGCCATGGCGCGCAGCGGTGGCCCGGGCGGATTCGCGGTCTCGCTCACCCTCGACCGCGACGGCGCCGAGCACCGGCTCGGCACCGGGCTCGAGCCGCCGGGTCCCGACGGGCGCGCGAGCCGGCTGTGCCGGATCGACGGCGCCACCGCGGCCTCGCCGGTGGCGTTCAGCGAGTTCCTGCGGGTCGTCTGGCTGACCCCCGACCTCGACGGCCTGTTCCGCGGGGCGGCCGGAGACCGGCGACGGTTCCTCGACCGTCTCGTGCTGGCGGTCGACGCCGCCCACGGCGCCCGGGTCTCCGCGCTGGAGCGGGCCCTGCGCTCGCGCAACCGCCTGCTGGAGGAGCGGCCCGACGACGACCGCTGGCTCGACGCGGTGGAGCGGGAGGTCGCGGAGCTCGGCGTCGCCGTGGCGCTCGCCCGGCGCGAGACCGCCGAGCGCCTCGACCGGCTGATCGCCGAGACCCGGGACGACGCGCAGCCCTTCCCCTGGGCGGCCATCCGCCTCGAGGGCGACCTCGACGATCTGGTCGCGGTCTGGCCGGCCCTCGAGGCCGAGGACCGCTACCGCATGGCGCTCCGCAACGGCCGCAACCGGGACCGGGCCGCCGGCCGCACGCTGATCGGGCCGCAGAGCAGCGACCTTGTGGTCCGCCACGGCCCGAAGGACGTGCCGGCCGGGACGGCGTCCACGGGCGAGCAGAAGGCGCTGCTCATCGGCCTCGTCCTCGCCCACGCGCGGCTGGTGCGGGCCATGAGCGGCATCGCCCCGCTGATCCTCCTGGACGAGGTGGCGGCCCACCTCGATCCCCGCCGCCGGGTCGGCCTGTTCGAGGCCCTCGAGGCCCTGCCAGGGCAGGTCTGGATGACCGGCGCCGACCCGGACGCCTTCGCGCAGGCCGGCACCCGGACGCAGGTCCTGCGGATCGGCGGCTGATCGGCCTCAGGCCGCCCGGACCGACCCGAGGAAGCGGGAGACCTCGACGCCCAGATGCTCGGACTGGCGCGACAGCTCGCCGGCCGCTCCCAGAACCTGGGCTGCCGCGGCGCCGGTCTCTTCCGAGGCCCGCGCCACGCCGGCGATGTTGCTCGTCACCTCGTCGGTGCCGGCCGCCGCCTGCGAGACGTTGCGGACGATCTCCTGCGTGGCCGCGCCCTGCTCCTCGACCGCCGCCGCGATGGTGGCGGCGACCGCGTCGATCTCGCGGATCCGGGCGGCGATCGTGTCGATGGCCGAGACCGCCTGGCCGGTCACACCCTGGATCTGGCCGATCTGCTGGCTGATCTCCTCGGTGGCCCGGGCGGTCTGGCCGGCCAGCTCCTTGACCTCGGCGGCGACGACCGCGAATCCGCGGCCGGCCTCGCCGGCCCGCGCCGCCTCGATCGTGGCGTTCAGCGCCAGCAGGTTGGTCTGGCCGGCGATGTTCGCGATGAGCCCGACCATATCGCCGATGCGCGTCGCCGCCTGGCTGAGCGCCTGAACGAGGTGCTGGGTCTCGTCCGCCTCGCCGACCGCCGCCTGCGCGAGGTTGGCCGAGCCGAGGACCTGCCGGCCGATCTCCTGCACGGAGGTGCCCAGCTCCTCGGCGGCGGCCGCCACGGTCTGGACGTTGGCGGAGGCCTGCTCGGCGGCGGCCGCCACCGTGGTGGACTGGCTGGCCGTCTCGGTCGCGCTCGACGTCATGGTCTGCGCCGTGGCCTGCAACTCGGTGGCCGAGGACGAGACCATCCCGACGATGCTCCCCACGGCCCGCTCGAACCCGTCCGCGAGTTCCACCATGGTCCGCCTGCGCGCGGCCGCTGCCGCCTCGTCGGCGCGGCGCTTCATCTCGGCTTCCTCGGCGGCCTTGCGGGCGACCATGACCTTGATGCCCTCGACGGCCTTGCCGACGGCGCCCACCTCGTCCCTTCGGGCGGCCTCGGTGATCTCGGCCTCGACCTCGCCCTGCGCCATCCGCTGCAGGACCTTGACCAGCCGGTCGAGCGGCCGCGTGATCCCGACCGTGGCGATGAACACCGCCGCCAGCAGCTCCGCCAGCATGCCGAGACCGCTGACGATCATCAGCGTCCGGCGGGTCTCGTTGGTCTGATCGGTCAGGTCGCCCGAGCCCTTCTGCATGTACGCATCGATGTCCTCGGCCATCCGGTTGCCGTCGGTCAGCAAGCCGGAGAACGTCGGATCGATCGCCGTGTGGATCAGCGCGATGGCTTGCTCGTTCTGATTGGCGGTGCCCAGCCGGCGGACCTCGCTCACGTCCCTGAGATAGCGCTCGATCCGCGCGGCCTGCTCATCGATGCGCGCGGCGAAGGTCGGCGCGTGCGATCGGAGGCTCGGAAGGAGCGCCCTCACCGCGGGCAGCGCGGCCTCGAAGCCGCTGTTGGCGGCCTGCATCTGGCCCTGATCGGTCTCCGCGATGATCCGGTAGACCCAGTAGTTCAACTCGATCACCAGGCGGTTCAGCCTGCGTGCCTCCGCCACCGCCGTCGCCTCGCGGGCGAGGAACTCGCTGTAGCGGTCGTCGATGACCGTCATCCGCGCCTGAGCGTACCAGATACATCCGCCGACAATCACGCATATCAGCGCGATGACGGCAGCAATTTTTGGAAGTATATTGATATTGGATAAGCGTATCACTGTCTTGAAATCCCTTCACTCGATCGATGATCGGCCTCATGATCTCATGGGATTCACTTTGGTCGTCGAGGGCGATAAAGCGTTGGAAGCGCGATTGTGTCAATGAGAAATATCATTTTGCGGTTTGATTTTGAGTCTCCGAGCCTTTTGCGATATCTTATATCAGCATGGCTACTCATATATTGACTCCAATACACACCCTGGAACGATTTAAAAAACAGATATTGATCTAGGATATGCAATATGGAATCGGTCTATACGGGCCGGGTTCTTCGACAGATCGTGGCCGACGTCCCGGGGCGCGACCCCGGCGCCGCGCCACCGGCCTTTTCGCGGCTGCGGATCGCGCCACATAGTGGGCGCTGCACGCCGCCGGCGTGCCCACGGAACTCCGCGCGCATGTCCAAGCCCGTCCACGCCATGATCCGCGTCCTCGAGGAAGAGCGCGCGCGCGACTACTATGCCCGTGCCTTCGGTCTCGCGGTGTCCGGCCGGTTCGACTTCCCGGACTTCACCCTCGTCTACATGCGGGATCCGGATTCGCCGTTCGAGCTGGAGCTCACGGTGAACAAGGGCCGCGACAAGCCCTACGATCTCGGCGACGGCTACGGGCACATCGCCTTCGTGGTCGACGACGTGGAGGCCGAGCACGCCCGGCACCGGCGCGAGGGCTTCACGGCCACCGACGTCAAGACCCTCAAGCACGGGGACGACGTGCTCGCGCGGTTCTTCTTCGCCACCGACCCGGACGGCTACAAGATCGAGGTCATCCAGCGCGGCGGCCGCTTCGCGTGACCGGTCCGGTCCGCCATTCCCTCTCCGGAACGTCTTCGAGATCCATGCAGGACAAGACCCGCATCGTCTGCATCCGCCACGGGCAGTCGACCTTCAACGCCGCCCACCGGCACGGGGGCGGCGATCCCGGCCTGCCCGACGCCCGCCTGACCGAGCTGGGCCAAGCCCAGGCCCGGGCCGCGCGGGAGCGGCTCCGGCCGATCCCCTTCGACCTCGTGGTGGTCTCGCCCCTGACCCGCGCCATCGAGACCGCGGCGATCCTGTTCGGCGAGCATCCGAGCCGGCCGCGGGTGCTGGTCGAGGTGCTGCACCGCGAGTGCCAGGAGAGCAGCTGCGATGTCGGCCGGGCCGCCTCGGAGATCGCCGCGGAATTCCCCCACCTCGATGTCGGGCACCTGCCCGAGGTCTGGTGGCACGCGGAGCCGGGCTGCGAGGTCGGCGGCTACCCGGTGGAGCCCCGCCCCCTGTTCGACGCCCGGGTCGCGGCGTTCCGCGACTGGCTGCGGGCCCGGCCGGAGACCACCATCGCGGTGGTCGGCCACGGGACGTTCTTCTACCACCTCACCGGCACGTTCCTGGAGAATTGCGGCACCATCGATTTCGATCTCGACGCCGCGCCCGCGGCGGCCTGATCAGGCCGGCACCCGGGCGCGCGCCGCGTCCATGCGCTGTCGGGCGCCGGCGACGGCGATCTCCGGCGCCTGCCGGCCGGTGGCGAGGGTCTCCGCGAGGATCTTGCAGGCCTCGGCCCAGGTTCCGGTCAGGAACGGCGCCGCCCCCTCGGCCACCTCGGCGGCGCAGCGCGCGTCCTCGCCGGCGCGTTCCGCCGCCGTCGCGGTGCGGGACACCGCCGCGGTCAGCGCGCCTTCCCGCCAGCGCCGCGCCTGGGCCGCCGCCTGCGCGCGCGCCCCGCCCCGCCACGCGGCCGCGCGGGCCGCCGCCAGGGCCGCGGGCCAGTCCGGCGCGCCGGAGCAGGCTTCCGCGTCCTCGACCATCCCGGCGACCGCGCAGATCGGCGCCAGGATGCGGCGGACGCTCTCCAGCGCCAGCTGCCGGGTGCGGGCGGCCTCGATCTCCGCCGTGTCGGCGCTGCCCGACAGGCGCAGGACGAAGGCCATCAGCTGCGGCCGCACCTCGTCCGGCATGGCGTCGTTGAGCCCGAGGGCGTAGGCGGCGGCCGGCCGCGAGAAGCAGGGTGGGCAGTCCGCGCTGGAGCGGATCGCCCGGTAGGGCAGGCCCGCGGCCACCATCGCGGCCTCGTTGATGCAGGTCCCGCCGTCTGGCCCGGGGAAGGGGTGCGATCCGGCGAGCAGACGCCAGTTCAGGATCGTCGCGAAGTCGGGATGCATCGGCGCGCGCTCCGTCTCGGTCGCGCAGCGTGGCACGCCGCGCCCCGGAAGGCGAGGCCCTTCAGCCGCCGAGGCCCGGGGCGAGGCCCGAGAGCATCGCGGCGCCCAGGACCAGCACGAAGGCGGCAGCGACGAGTTCGAGGCCACCGAGCGCCAGGAGGCCGGCCTGTCCCCGTCCGCCCGCGAGGCGCAGCGCCATCCGCTTGGCGAAGACCGCGAGGCAGGCCAGGGCCGTCGTGGTCAGCGCGGTGCCGAGCGCCATCGCCAGGACCGCCAGCACGCCCGCGCCGGGCACGCCCTGCGACACCGCGAAGACGAGGACCAGCACGGCGCCGGCGCAGGGGCGTGTCCCGGCCGCCAGCACCACCCCGGCCCGCTCGCGCCACGTGTCGAGGGTGTCGAGGGCCTGCGGTTCCGGCAGGTGGCTGCAGCCCGGGCCGCAGCCCGCGCCGAGATTGGCGAGGCGACCGGCTTTGCGCCACGTCAGGACCAGCCCGATCAGGGCGACGAGGGCGAAGCTCACGGTCTCGATCAGGGTGCCGGCCCGGGTGATGCTCGCCGCCGTGGCGTTGAGGACCAGCGTGCCGAGGCCGACGATCGCCCCGGCCACGCAGGCCTGGAGCAGCGCGGCGCAGACGCTCAGCGCGGCGCCGCGCCGGAGCGCCCGCTCCCCAGCCAGGATGTAGCCGGCGATCACCGCCTTGCCGTGGCCCGGGCCGGCGGCGTGGAACACGCCGTACGCGAAGGCGAGGCCGATCAGCGGGGTCCAGCTGCCGCCGCCCCGCAGCGCGCTCACCGCGGCGTTGAGGCTGCGGGAGAAGCTCGCCTGCAGCGCCAGGATGACGCCGCCCAGACCCGTGGCGGCCGGCGCGGCCTCGCGGAAGCCGATCCCGAAGGGCGAGCGCGGCGGCGGCGCGGCGAGGCCGGGCGCGACGAGCCACGCGATCGCGGCCGCGAGCAGCGTGGCCAGCGCGATGGCCGCGGCCATGAGGCCGAGCCTCAGCCCCAGCCGTCCCGCCCCGGCGGGGGCGACGATCCCGATGCCTACGGACATGCCACGAGAACCCGGCTGGCGAACTGCACCCCGTAGGTCGAGGCGGCGGTGAGCGCCTCGAAGAAGGCCTCGGTCATGCCCGGCGACCCGGCATCGGCCGTCTTCGGCTGCTCGGTCTTCGGCCGGGTGACCGTGGCGGCGCAGCCCTGGGGCGCACCCGCGAGGGTGGCGGCGTCCGCGCCCTCGGCGAACGAGAAGGCGACGAAGTAGGTCGGGTCGTAGACCTCCAGCGCGGCGACCCCCCGCCCCTGCTGGACCGGGGTCTTCAGGGGCAGCAGGAAGGTCATGACCAGCGCCCGGTCGTCCATGTGCGCCGCCGGCTCCTTCGGATCGCCGAAGGCCTGCTCCTTGCCGCCGACCTTCAGCTTCGTGAAGTAGCCGAACTCGGCGAGGTTGGCGGTGTTCTCGGCGGCGAGCCCGGCGAGTTCCTCCGGGCTGAGCTTGCCGTCCTTGTTGGTGTCGAGGCCCTGCGTGACGAAGGCCGTGTACTCGGGATCGAAGCTCCACGTGTCGCGGACGCCGACGAGCTTGCCGTCCGCGTAGACGAGCTGCGCCTTGGCGGTCACCCAGACGTGCGGGTGGGCGGAGGCCGCCGAGGCGGCGCAGCCGAGGGCGGCGGCCAGCGCCAGGGCGAGCGGTTTCGGGCAGGGCGCGGCGATCAGCATGGACGGTGGCACGCTCGCGGCGGGAGGGAAGCGATCAGGTCGCGTCTTCCTCGCGTGCCGGTTGGGCGAAAGCGAGGCGCCGTCCGGTCGTCGCGCCTGTCCCCGCGCCGGTCACTCGCCCCCGTCGAGGCCCATCAGCTGGAAGCTGACCCGCAGGTCGTTCGACATCGGGATGTCGAGGCGTTCGCCGTTGGGCAGGCGCTTGAGGAACCAGCGCTCGTAGGTCCAGCGCAGCGCCCGCGACTCGGCGAGCCGCGTGAAGGTCTGCTGCACGAGGCCGGCGAGTTCCGGATCGTCCTTGCGGAACATGATGCCGTAGGGCTCGTAGGAGAGCTTGTCGGGCAGCACCGTGTAGTTCGCCCCGTCCTTCGCGTCCGTGGCGATCAGCCCGTAGAGCAGCACGTCGTCGGTGGCGAAGGCGTCGGCCTTGCCGGCCTTGACCATCGCGTAGGAGGCGGCGTGGTCGGGCGCCGTCACCACCTGCGCGTCGATCTTCAGGCGGGCGAACTGGTCGCGCACGGCCTTCTCGTTGGTGGTGCCGGCCGTGACCACCACGGTCTTCCCGCCGAGATCCCGGTAGGAGGCGATGCCCGATCCGCGCTTCACCAGCAGCTGCGTCGCGCTGATGTAGTCCACCGGCGAGAAGGCGACCTGCTTGCGGCGCTCGGCATTGGCGGTGGTCGAGCCGCACTCGAGGTCGATCTTGCCGGAGGTCACCGCCGCGATGCGCGTCTCGGCGGTGACCGGTGCGTAGCGGATCTTCACCGGCCGGCCGATCGCCGCCTGGACGTCGTCGGCGATCTCGCCGCAGAGGTCGATGGCGTAGCCGATCGGTCGGGGGCTCCCGTCCGACTGCTTGCCCTCCACGAAGGAGAACGGCACCGAGCTCTCCCGGTAGCCGAGGACGATCTCCCCGCGCTCGGCGACGCTCCTGAGCGTCCCGGTGAGCACCTCGACGGCGGAGGCGGGCGTCGCCGCCAGCGCCAGCGCCAGAACCGCGACGAGCCGCATCGTCATCACTCCGCCTCCGAAGGGCACCGAACAAGCCACGCCGCGATTCAGGGCACCCGTGAGAGCGCTCATGAGAGCGGCCGTCCTGCGCCCGCCATCGCGGCGCGCGCAGATTTCGCCGGACCGACCCCTACTCCGCGGGCGAGGCCACCGTGCCGACATGGTCGAGGCGCTGGTCGGTGGTGCTGAGCTGGCCCTCCCACTTGGCGACCGCCACGGTGGCGACGCTGTTGCCGAGCACGTTGGTGGCCGACCGGCCCATGTCGAGGAACTGGTCGATCCCGATGATCAGCAGCAGCCCGGCCTCCGGGATGTTGAAGTGCGACAGCGTCGCCGAGATCACCACCAGCGAGGCGCGCGGCACGCCGGCCATGCCCTTCGAGGTCACCATCAGCAGGAGCAGCATCGTGAGCTGCTGGCCCCAGCTCAGCGGGATGTTGTAGGCCTGCGCGATGAACATCACCGCGAAGGTGCAGTACATCATCGAGCCGTCGAGATTGAACGAGTAGCCCATCGGCAGCACGAACGAGGTGATCCGGTTCGGCACCCCGAACTTCTCCAGGTTCGAGAGCATCTTGGGGTAGGCGGCCTCGCTCGACGCCGTCGAGAAGGCCAGCACGAAGGGCTCCTTGATCAGGTTGAACAGGCGCATGATGCCGCCGCCGCCGAGCAGCAGGAAGCCGACGCCCATCAGCAGCGTCCAGAGCACGCCGAGGCTGATGTAGAACTCCACGAGGAACTTGCCGTAGGTCACGAGCACGCCGATGCCCTGCGTGGTGATCGTCGCCGCGATGGCGGCGAACACCGCCACGGGGGCGAACATCATCACGTAGCCCGTCACCTTGAGCATGACGTCGGCGATGCCCTCGATGCCCTGCGCGAGCAGGCGGCCCTTCTCGCCGAGGGCGGCGAGGCCCACGCCGAAGAAGATCGAGAAGACCACGATCTGCAGGATCTCGTTGTTGGCCATGGCCTCGACGGCGCTCTTCGGCACGAGGTGCGTCACGAACTCCTTGAGCGAGAGCGAGGCCGCCTTGAGCCCGGTGCCGGCCCCGGCATCGGGCAGCGGCAGGTTCAGGTTGTGGCCGGGCTGCATCAGGTTGACCATGATGAGGCCGAGCATCAGAGAGCAGAACGAGGCGCCGACGAACCAGAGCAGCGCCTTGCCGCCGACCCGGCCGACGGAGGCGGTATCCCCGAGATGGGCGATGCCGACGACCAGCGTGGAGAAGACCAGCGGCGCGATGATCATCTTGATCAGGCGGAGGAACACGTCGGAGACCAGCGCGATGTAGCCGGCGATCTCCTTGGCGGTCTGCGGATCGGGCCAGGTGATGCTGCAGGCGTAGCCCACGGCGATTCCGAGGAGCATGCCGATGAAGATCATCGTCGTGAGTCGCGACCCTGCCATCGGTACTGCTCCTCGCCTGGGCCCGGGATGATCGAGCATTGCAATTCGTTAACGTGTCGCAGGAACTGCGCCACACGCAAGCCCGGCCAGGGGGCGTTACTGGCGTGGTCGACTGTTTTCACGCGACGCTCGGGCGGCGATGAAACCGGTGGCCGGTGTGCTACGGCTGCGGTACGAGACTTGCCCCGCCAAGCTGCCTGCGCTCTCCGTAGGCGGCCCAAGCAACCTGCGCGCGAGAGTTCATGGACGTCTTCGTACAGCAGCTCATCAACGGGCTGACGCTCGGCTCGATCTACGGCCTGATCGCGATCGGCTACACGATGGTGTTCGGCATCATCGGCATGGTGAACTTCGCCCACGGCGACGTCTTCATGGTCTCCTGCTTCATCGCGCTCATCACCTTCCTGCTGCTGACGGTCTGGCTCGGGGTCAGCTCCATCGCGCTGGCCTTCCTGGTGGTGCTGGTGGTCGCCATGGTGCTGACCGCCCTGTGGGGCTGGGCGATCGAGCGGGTGGCCTACCGGCCGCTGCGCGGCTCGTTCCGCCTCGCGCCGCTGATCTCGGCGATCGGCGTCTCGATCTTCCTGTCGAACTTCGTGCAGGTCGTGCAGGGCGCGCGCAACAAGCCGACCCCGCCGATGCTGTCGGGCGGCATCACGCTGTTCGAGCGCGACGGCTACGCGGTGTTCCTGGCCTGGAAGCAGGTGCTGATCATGGCGGTGACCGCCGTGCTGCTCACCGGCTTCTGGTACCTCGTGCAGCGCACGCCCTTCGGCCGGGCGCAGCGCGCCTGCGAGCAGGACCGCAAGATGGCGGCGCTGCTCGGCATCGACGTGGACCGCACGATCTCGCTGACCTTCGTGCTCGGCGCCGCGCTCGCGGCCGTCGCGGGCGTCCTCTACCTCATGTACTACGGCGTCGTGTCCTTCTCGGATGGGTTCGTGCCCGGCGTGAAGGCGTTCACGGCGGCGGTGCTCGGCGGCATCGGCTCGCTGCCCGGCGCCGTGCTCGGCGGCCTGATCATCGGCCTGATCGAGACCTTCTGGTCGGCCTATTTCTCCATCGAGTACAAGGACGTCGCCGCCTTCTCGATCCTGGCGATCGTGCTGATCTTCATGCCGTCGGGCATCCTGGGCCGGCCCGAGGTCGAGAAAGTCTGATGGCCGCCTCGCAGAACGCTCTCCCCGGCTCCGCGATGGCCGGCATCCTGCGCGACGCCGCCCTCTACGCCCTCGTCACCTTCGGCCTCTGTGTCCCGATCATCGCCTACCGGACCGATCCCGGGCCCGGGAGCGAGCTGGTGCTCGTGCCGCGCTGGGGGCTGGTGGCGGCGCTCTGCGCGGCGATCTTCGCGCTGCGCCTCGTCCAGCGCCTCGTGCTGCTGCGCCGCGACGCGCGGCGGGCGCTGACCCCTTCCCCGGCCCAGGCCACCGAGGCCGTGCACGGCGAGCCCGATGCCGGGCAGAAGACCTCGAAGGTCGGCCTCTGGCTGTTCATCTTCGTCGCGCTGACCCTGCCGATGATCTCCGCGCTGGCGACCGGCGGCCTGTCCTCGGCCCGCTACTGGATCGACCTCGGCATCCTGATCCTGACCTACGTCATGCTCGGCTGGGGCCTGAACATCGTGGTCGGCCTCGCGGGCCTGCTCGACCTCGGCTACGTCGCCTTCTACGCGGTCGGGGCCTATTCCTACGCGCTGCTGTCGACGACCTTCGGCCTGTCGTTCTGGGTCTGCCTGCCGCTGGCGGGCCTGTTCGCCGGCCTGTGGGGCATGATCCTCGGCTTCCCGGTGCTGCGCCTGCGCGGCGACTACCTCGCCATCGTCACCCTGGCCTTCGGCGAGATCATCCGCCTGGTCCTGATCAACTGGACCGACGTCACCGGCGGCGGGGCCGGCATCTCGTCGATCCCGCGGGCGACCTTCTTCGGCATCCCGTTCACGGCGGGCGAGGGCGGGTTCGCCGCCACCTTCGGCATCCCGTACGATTCGATGCACCGGCTGATCTTCCTGTACTACCTGATCCTCGGGCTGGCCCTGATCACCAACTTCGTCACCCTGCGCCTGCGCCGCCTGCCCATCGGGCGGGCCTGGGAGGCCCTGCGCGAGGACGAGATCGCCTGCCGCTCGCTCGGCATCGACACCACCGCCACGAAGCTCACGGCCTTCGCGCTGGGCGCGGCCTTCGGGGGCTTCGCCGGCTCGTTCTTCGCCGTGCGCCAGGGCTTCATCAGCCCGGAGAGCTTCAACTTCCTGGAGAGCGCCATCATCCTGGCGATCGTCGTCCTCGGCGGCATGGGCAGCCAGGTCGGCGTCGCGATCGCCGCGGTGGCGATGGTCGGCGGGCCGGAGATGCTGCGCAATCTCGGGTTCCTGAAGGCCGTGTTCGGCGAGGGCTTCGACCCCAGCGAGTACCGGCTGCTGCTGTTCGGGCTCGCCATGGTCGCCATGATGGTCTGGCGGCCGCGCGGGCTGATCTCGGAGCGGATGCCGTCCGTGTCGCTCGGCCAGCGGCGCGCGGTCTCGGGCGCCCATGTCAGCGAGGGGCACGGCTGATGGCGACGTCCCCCCTCCCCCCGCCGGTGCTCACGGTCGAGCACCTGACCATGCGGTTCGGCGGGCTCACCGCCGTCTCCGACCTGTCGTTCGAGGCTCGCCGCGGCGATATCACCGCGCTGATCGGCCCGAACGGGGCCGGCAAGACCACGGTGTTCAACTGCATCACCGGCTTCTACAAGCCCACCGAGGGCATGCTGACGCTGGCGCACGCCGACGGCACGGCGCACCTGCTGGAGCGGCTTCCGAACCACAAGGTGAACCGCACTGCGCGGGTCGCCCGCACCTTCCAGAACATCCGCCTGTTCCAGGGCATGACCGTCCTGGAGAACCTGCTCGTCGCCCAGCACGCGCCGCTGATGCGGGCCTCGGGCTACACGATCCTCGGGCTGCTCGGCCTCAAGACCTACCGGGACGCGCAGGCCGCGGCGATCGAGCGGGCCAAGGCCTGGCTCGAGCGCATCGACCTGATGAAGCGGGCGGATGATCCGGCGGGCGCCCTGCCCTACGGCGCGCAGCGGCGCCTGGAGATCGCCCGGGCGATGTGCACCGACCCGGTGCTGCTCTGCCTCGACGAGCCGGCGGCCGGCCTCAACCCGCGGGAATCGGCCGAGCTGAACGGCCTCCTGCGCCACATCCGCGACGCGCACGACACCTCGGTGCTGCTGATCGAGCACGACATGTCGGTGGTGATGGAGATCTCCGACCACGTGGTCGTGCTCGATTACGGCGTGAAGATCGCCGACGGGTCCCCCGCCGATGTGCGGGCCGACCCGAAGGTGATCGCCGCCTATCTCGGCGTCGAGGACGAGGAGGTCGAGGCCGTGGAGGCCGAGGTCGGGATCACCGTGCCGCACGGGGACGCGGCGCACACGGGAGCGTCGGCATGAGCGTCGCCGGCATCAACGTCCTCGTCGAGGAGACGCGGGCGATCCAGGCGGGACGGAAGCCGCCGCTCCTCGCGGTGCGCGACGTCTCGACCTATTACGGCAGCGTCGCGGCCCTGCGCGGGGTCGATCTCGACGTGGCCGAGGGCGAGATCGTCACGCTGATCGGCGCCAACGGCGCCGGCAAGTCGACCCTGATGATGACGATCTTCGGCAGCCCCCAGGCGCGCTCGGGGACGATCACCTACGACGGCCGCGACATCACCCGGCTGCCGACCCACGCCATCGCCCGGCTCGGCATCGCCCAGTCGCCGGAGGGGCGCCGGGTCTTCCCGCGCATGACCGTCTACGAGAACCTCCAGATGGGCGCCGCGCTCCATGACGGGCGCTTCTTCGCCGAGGATCTGGAGAAGGTCTGCGCCCTGTTCCCGCGGGTCAAGGAGCGCCTCAACCAGCGCGCCGGCACCATGTCGGGCGGCGAGCAGCAGATGCTGGCCATCGCCCGGGCGCTGATGAGCCGTCCGCGGCTGCTGCTGCTCGACGAGCCGTCGCTCGGCCTCGCGCCGCTCGTGGTGAAGGGCATCTTCGACGCGATCCGGGAGCTGAACCGGACTGACGGCATGACGATCTTCCTCGTCGAGCAGAACGCCTACCACGCCCTCAAGCTCGCCCATCGCGGCTACGTGCTGGTCAACGGTCGGGTCACGATCAGCGGGACGGGTCGGGCGCTGCTCGACGACCCGAACGTCCAGGCCGCCTACCTGGAGGGGGGCCATGCCGGCCCGGTCGGGGCATGATGCCGTTTTCGGTTGATGCCATTGGCATCCCCGTCTTTGCGAGCGGAGCGAAGCAATCCAGGGCGGCGCCCCACCTTTCGAGGTTGCGCTGCCCCAGGTCACCTCGCTGCGCTCGCGATGACGGCGAGGAGCGCGTTAACCGAAGCAATCGACCGGACATCACATGAGCGTGCTGCAGGGGATCCTGTACGAGGAGCCGTCGGCCTGGCTGTTCCTGCTGGTGACCGTCGTGATGGGCGGGTGGGCCGGATGGATGGCCGCCCGCGGCATCGCCCGGGGCTGGCGGCCCTTCTGGCAATGCGCCCTGGCGCTGCTTCTGGTGGCAGCAGCCGTGCGCTTCATTCACTACGCCCTGTTTTCGGGCACCCTGCTGTCGCTGCACTACTATGCGGTCGACGCGGTCATCGTCATGATCATCGGCGCTGCGGGCTTCCGCTACACGCGGACGCGCCAGATGACGAGCCAGTACCGCTGGCTCTACGAGAAGACCTCACCGCTGACATGGCGCGCACGGGCGCCCGCGGCCGGCGAGGTCCGATGAGTGCGGCCGGATCCGCACGTGCGGTCCTGACACTTAGGGGAAGTACGCGATGAGATCGATTCTGCTGGCCGGGCTCGCCCTCGGCGCGATGGCGGCGGCCGCCCAGGCCGCCGAGGTGAAGCTCGGCGTCGCCGCGCCGATCACCGGCAACAGCGCCGCCATCGGCGCGCAGCTCAAGAACGGCGCGAGCCAGGCGGTCGAGGACCTCAACAAGGCCGGCACGCTGAAGGGCACGACGCTGACCGTGACGGTCGGCGACGACGCCTCCGACCCGAAGCAGGGCGTCTCGGTGGCCAACAAGTTCGCCAGCGACGGCGTGAAGATGGTCGTCGGCGACTACAACTCGGGCGTGTCGATCCCGGCCTCCGACGTCTACCTGGACGCCGGCATCATCCAGGTCACGCCGGCCTCCACGAACGTGAAGTTCACCGAGCGCGGGATGTGGAACACGTTCCGCACCTGCGGCCGCGACGACCAGCAGGGTGCCGTCGCCGGCAACTACCTGGCCGATCACTTCAAGGGCAAGAAGGTCGCCTTCGTCCACGACAAGACCCCCTACGGCAAGGGGCTGGCCGACGAGACGCTGAAGGCCTTCAAGGCCAAGGGCGGCAAGGAGGTCATGTCCGAGGGTATCAATCCGGGCGAGAAGGACTACTCGGCGCTCGTCTCCAAGCTGAAGTCCGCCAACGTCGACGTCGTCTATTTCGGCGGCTACTACACCGAGGCCGGGCTGATCCTGCGCCAGATGCGCGATCAGGGTCTGAAGGCGCCGATGATGGGCGGCGACGGCATGGTCGACCGCGAGCTGGTGGCGATCGCCGGTCCCGCGGCCGAGGGCACGCTGACCACCTTCCCGCCGGACGCCCGCAAGAACCCGAACGCCAAGGCGGCGCTCGCCGCCTTCAAGGCCAAGAACATCGATCCCGAGGGCTACACGCTCTACTCCTACGCGGCCGTGCAGGTCCTGGCCAAGGCGATGGCCGAGACCGGCTCCAGCGACGGCAAGAAGCTCGCCGACTGGCTGCATCAGGGCAAGCCGGTGGACACGGTGGTCGGCCCGATCGCCTACGACAAGAAGGGCGACATCACCCGGCCCGACTACGTCATGTACGAGTGGAAGAAGGGACCCGACGGCAAGATCGACTACAGCGGCAATGAGCTGACGAAGTAAGCCGCGGCCACGAGCCGGGTTTTCAGTCCGACGCCGCCTCCCGATACCGCGGGGGGCGGCGTCGTCGTTTTCTATACCGTGGATTCGTCAGCTTTCCGGGCGGATCCGTCCTCCGCACCGCGTGCGTACGCCTAAGAAGTGTGCATGATGCCGCCGGCGCGAGCGTGAGGCCGGCTCAGCGCTTGGGAGGAGGCCATGAGGACGGCAGGGACCGCATCTGCGGACGTGCGCAGAGGCTTGGCCGCAACTTGTCCGTACTCAGCCGCAGGCTCGCGCGGCGCTTCGCCCCTTCTCCCGGCACCATCATTGCAAAGGCGTCGCCCGAGCGGGCGGGCCCGCGTACCCCGCCGCCGGCCGATGTCGTTCGGCCCGATCCAGGAGTTCCGTACCGATGCAGTCTGATATCGCTCGCCGCGGCGCCGCCGCGGCGCTGGGCCTGACCCTCGCCCTCGCTCCGATGAGCGTCGGGGCGCAGGAGCTGACCGGCACCCTCAAGAAGGTGAAGGACGCCAACGCCATCGTCATCGGCTACCGCGACGCCTCCGTGCCGTTCTCGTATCTCGGCGCCGATCAGAAGCCGATCGGCTACGCGATGGACATCTGCTACAAGATCGCCGACGCGGTGAAGGCCAAGCTCAACCTCCCGAACCTCGAGGTGAAGCTCAACCCGGTCACCTCCGCCACCCGCATCCCGCTGATGGCGAACGGCACGATCGACCTCGAGTGCGGCTCGACCACCAACAACGCCGAGCGCGAGAAGCAGGTGTGGTTCACCAACTCGCACTTCCTGACCGCGACCCGCTACGTCTCGAAGAAGTCGGCCAACCTGCACACGATCGAGGACCTGAAGGGCAAGACCGTCGTGTCGACCTCGGGCACCACGAACATCAAGCAGATCAACGAGGCCAACACGGAGCGCAAGCTCGGCCTGACGATCCTGCCGGCCAAGGACCACGCCGAGGCGTTCCTGATGGTCGAGACCGGCCGCGCCGCCGCCTTCGTGATGGACGACGTGCTGCTCGCCTCGCTCGCCGCCTCGTCGAAGGACCCCTCCGCCTACGAGATCTCCACCGAGGCCCTGTCGAAGCCCGAGCCCTACGGCATCATGCTCCGCAAGGACGACACCGAGTTCAAGAAGGTCGCGGACGACGCCACCGCCAAGCTCTACACGAGCCCCGAGGGCAAGGCCCTCTACGACAAGTGGTTCACCCAGCCGATCCCGCCGCGCAACATCAACCTCAACCTGCCGATGAGCGCGGAGATGAAGAAGCAGTTCACGACCCCGATCTCGAGCCCCGATCCGGCGGCCTACTGAGACCCGTTCGGTCCGGTTTCATGCCATGATGCGCACCGCGGGCTCCGGCCCGCGGTGCGTCTCTGTAAGTTCACAGTAGAAGCGGCGCGATGAACTACAACTGGAACTGGCGGATCTTCTTCGACGCCTCGCCGGAGGGCAACGGCACGTATCTCGACATGCTGCTCTCGGGGCTCATGTGGACGATCACGACCGCGCTCTGCTCCTGGGTGATCGCCTTCTTCCTGGGCTCCCTGGTCGGCGTGCTGCGCACCCTGCCGTCGAAGCCCGCGAACGCGATCGGCACGGCCTATGTCGAGCTGTTCCGCAACGTGCCGCTGCTGGTCCAGATGTTCCTCTGGTACTTCGTGCTGCCCGAAGTGGTCCCGACCCGGATCGGCGACGCGATCAAGCAATTGCCGGACGCGCCGTTCTACACGGCGGTGGTCTGCCTCGGCTTCTTCACCGCGTCGCGCGTGGCCGAGCAGGTCCGCGCCGGCATCCAGTCGCTGCCGCGGGGCCAGCGCATGGCCGGCACCGCCATGGGCTTCACCACCTATCAGACCTACCGCTACGTGCTGCTGCCCAACGCCTACCGGATCATCCTGCCGCCGATGACCTCGGAATTCCTCAACAATCTCAAGAACACGTCGGTGGCGCTGACCATCGGCCTGCTGGAACTGACCGCCCGGGCCCGCTCGATGCAGGAATTCTCGTTCCAGGTGTTCGAGGCCTTCACGGCCGCGACGATCCTCTACGTGATCATCAACCTCGTGGTCGTCACGGCGGCGACCTTCCTGGAGAAGGCGGTCGCCATCCCCGGCCAGCGCTGAGGGCCGCCCGCTTCCGCTCCGCCACCCCGCCCGACGGCCACCGGTAACAGGCCCCGATGCTCTCGAATTTCGACTTCTCCGTCATCGCCTCGTCCCTGCCCTACCTGTTCGGTCAGGGCATGGTCTTCACCGTGACGCTCACCGCCATGGCCGCCGTGGGCGGCGTCATCATCGGCACGCTGCTGGCCATGGCGCGCCTGTCGGGCATTCCCGGCCTGTGGCACCTCGCCAAGGCCTACGTCGAGCTCTGCCGCTCGCTGCCGCTGGTTCTGGTGATCTTCTGGTTCTACTTCCTGGTGCCGTATATCGGCGCCTACCTGACCGGATCCTCGACGCCGATCCAGGTCGGCGCCTTCCCGTCGGCCCTGATCACCTTCATGGCCTTCGAGGCGGCCTACTTCTCGGAGATCATGCGCGCCGGCATCCAGTCGATCCCGAAGGGTCAGACGGCCGCCGCCCAGGCCCTCGGGATGAACTACTGGCAGACCATGGGCAACGTGATCCTGCCCCAGGCCTTCCGCAACATGCTGCCGCTGCTGCTGACCCAGACCATCATCCTGTTCCAGGACACGTCGCTGGTCTACGTGCTCTCGCTCACCGACTTCATGGGCGCCGCCTCGAAGGTCGCCCAGCGCGACGGCCGCCTCGTCGAGATGTATGTCTTCGCCGCCGTGGTCTATTTCGCGATCTGCTTCTCGGCCTCGTACCTCGTGCGCCGCCTGCAGCGCCGCGTGGCCATCATCCGCTGACCGACACTGGAGACCGTGTCATGACCTCGTCCCCGATGCCGGCCCCCACCGCCGCCGAACCCGTCGCCGATGCCAGCCACGCGCCGAAGGATGCCGGCCTGCAGCCGGGCAGCCTGATCTCCGGCGCCCAGGCGGTGGCCCCCGGCGAGACGATGATCGCCATCGACAACATCAGCAAATGGTACGGCGACTTCCAGGTGCTGACGAACTGCAGCACCCAGGTCGCCAAGGGCGAGGTCGTGGTCGTCTGCGGTCCCTCGGGCTCGGGCAAGTCGACCCTGATCAAGTGCGTCAACGCCCTGGAGCCCTTCCAGAAGGGCCAGATCACGGTGGCCGGCACGAAGGTCGCCGACAAGGCCACCAACCTGCCGAAGCTCCGCTCGCGGGTCGGCATGGTGTTCCAGCACTTCGAGCTGTTCCCGCACCCGTCGACCACCGAGAACCTCACCATCGCCCAGCGCAAGGTTCTGGGCCGCAGCGGCGAGGACGCGAAGAAGCGCGGCCTCGACCTGCTCGCCCGCGTCGGCCTGGGCGCCCACGCGAACAAGTTCCCGGGCCAGCTCTCGGGCGGGCAGCAGCAGCGCGTCGCCATCGCCCGGGCGCTCGCCATGAACCCGGTGGTGATGCTGTTCGACGAGCCGACCTCGGCGCTGGACCCCGAGATGGTCGGCGAGGTGCTCGACGTGATGGTGGAGCTCGCCAAGGAGGGCATGACCATGATGGTCGTGACCCACGAGATGGGCTTCGCCCGCAAGGTCGCCGACCGGGTGATCTTCATGGATCGCGGCGAGATCGTCGAGGACGCCCGGAAGGACGAGTTCTTCGGCAGCCCCCGCTCCGAGCGTGCGCAGACCTTCCTGTCGAAGATCCTGCAGCACTGACGGCGGGCTGTCAGGCCAGCGCCTCCTGCGCGGCCCGGTATTCCCGGCCGTGCCGGCAGTAGCCCTCGACGATGCGGATCATCATGGCCCGCTTCTCGGCGTCGAGGGGCCCCAGGATGCGGGCGGGGCGGCCGCCCCAGAGGTAGCCGGCCTCCAGGATCTGCCCGGGATCGGTGGTGGCCCCGGCCGCCAGCATGACGTCGTCGGCGATGAGGGTGCCGGCCGCGATCGTCGCGCCGATGCCGATCAGCGCCCGCGCCCCGATCCGGCAATCGGCGATCCGGACATTGTGGGCGATGGTCGTGTCCCGCCCGATCACCACCCCGTCCGCCCGGGTGCGGATGACCGTGTTGTCCTGGATGTTGGTGTCCGCGCCGACCACGATCGGTCCGACTTCCGCGTTGAGGTCGCAGCAGAACAGCACGCTCGCGCCGGCGCCGAGGCTCACCCGTCCGCGCAGGCGGGCGGTGCGCGCCACGAAGACGCTGTCCTCGACCTCCAGCGCCTCCCCGGCCGGGAGCGCGGGCCCGTCGCCCATCCGCTCGCGCAACCGCTCGGCCCGCTCGGCGACCTCGTCGGATCCGATCGCGCGGCTGGGGCGGGCCGGGCTGCCCGCGTAGGCGAAGCCGCCGGGCAGCGTCGCCCGGGGGAAGACCGTCGCGCCGGCCTCGAGGACCGCGCCGTCGCCGACCTCGGCGCCGTCGAGGATCACCACGTCGTCCTCGACGACGACGTCGGAGCCGAGCGTGCAGGCGTGGACCACGCTGTTGCGCCCGACCGTGACCCGGTCGCCGCACCGGGTGCCGTGCGTCGCGGTGGCGATGTGCACCGTCGAGCGGTGGCCGAGCCAGAAGCGGTCGCCGAGGGTGACGGTCTGGCCGTCCGCGCGAATCACCGCCTCGTCGCCGATCCAGGCCTGCGCGCCGATCCGGGCGGCGCCGATCACCGTGCTGCCGCGGCCGCACCAGACGGGGCGACTGGTGAAGTCCGGCTGCTCGCCTTCGTAGGGCAGGATCAGGTCGGGGGTCACGCGGGTATCCTTCTCCAGCGCCGTCCGGAGCGCGCGGGGACATCCGGACGATGGCGGGCCGCGCGCCGGGCCGGCAGGGCGCGACGGACCGTGTCATATAGAGGCGGGACCGGGTGTGACAGGGACGGGGCTGGTCCGCGAAGCCGGGGACTCCTATGGATCGGGCCATGAGCGCCCCCGTCCCGAGCGTCGGCATCCAGGCCGAGCCCTTCGACACCGCGGCCGAGATCGCCGGCCTGAGCGCCGCGCTGGGCGGCCGGGCCGGCGCCGTCGTGACCTTCACCGGCCTGTGCCGCGACGAGGGCGGGCGGCTGACCGCCCTCGAGCTGGAGCACTACCCCGGCATGGCCGAGGCCGAGATCCGGCGCGTCGCCGACGAGGCGATGGCGCGCTGGCCGCTCCAGGCCCTGCGGGTGATCCACCGGCACGGCCTGGTCCGTCCGGGCGACGGCATCGTGCTGGTGGTCACCGCCGCCAGCCACCGGGTCGCGGCGTTCGAGGCCGCGGACTTCCTGATGGACTACCTCAAGACCCGCGCCCCGTTCTGGAAGCGGGAGCACCTCGCCGACGGCACGACCGGCGGCTGGGTCGAGGCGGCGGCCCACGACGAGGCCGCGGCCGGCCGCTGGGCTTGATGGCCGTGCCCGGGGTCGCGCTCAGGCTGCCCCAGGGCGCTCGACGATCGGCGCAATGATCGGGGCCGCGCCCGCGGCGCCGACGCGCGAGTCCGGGACGGACCACGCCGCCGGGCCGAGGGGCGGACCCTGTCGGTCGCCGTCTGTGCCGACGGTGCGGCTCCCGGCGGCCGGAGCCTGCGGTCCGGCGACTTGCGCGGACGACGCGCGGACGACGCGCGGACGCGCATCCCCACCCCGGATTGCACAGAAGCCGGCCGTCGGACTTGACCCCTGAGAGCCCACGGCGTTCGTGAGCCCGCGGTTTAGGAGCGACGATGTCGGACAGCAGCCTTCAGGAACTGGACGGTCCCGTCGGGCCCTGGCGCGGGGCCGCACCGCTCGCGGCCTCCGGGATCGCCGTCGTGTGCTTCGTGGCGGCGCTGGCCCTGGCCTGGATGTCGGCCGGCACGCTCCTGCTCATCTTCGCCGGAGTGCTCCTCGGCGTGTTCCTCGACGGCCTGACCCGCGGGCTCGGCCGCGTCCTGCCGCTCCCGCGCGGCTTGCGGCTGTCCCTCGCCAGCGTGGCGGTCGCGGTCGCGGTGATCGGCTTCGGGAGCTACGGCGGCGCCACCATCGTCCAGCAGGGCCGGGACCTCGGGACGACGATCAAGGATCAGGCCGGAACCGTCACGGGCTGGTTGTCGGAGCGCGGCATCGACGTGCCGAGCCTCGCACCGCAGGGCGGTGGCAAGGACGGCTCGACCGATTCGGGCCAGCGTGAGGGGGGGCTCGGCGGCCTCGCGAACGGACTCCTGAAGGGCAGCAGCTCGATCGTCTCGGATGCCGGCAGCGTCCTCGGACCGGCCGCGGCCGTGATCCTCGGCCTGTTCGACGCCCTCGGCAACGTGCTGGTGATCGCCTTCCTGGGGCTCGCCTTCGCGGCCGACCCGAAGGCCTACCGGGACGGGGTGGTCCGGTTCGTGCCGCCGGCGAAGCGTTGGCGGGCCAGCCAGGTCCTCGACGGGGCCGGCGAGACCCTCCGCCACTGGCTGTTCGGCCAGCTGATCATCATGGCGGTAATCTTCCTGTGCACCTGGGCCGGCCTCGCCTTCCTGGGCATCGGCGGCGCGCTGATCCTCGGCCTGCAGGCGGGCCTGCTCGCTTTCGTGCCCACGGTCGGGCCGCTGGTGGCGGGCCTCGTCATCGTCCTGGCCGCCCTGGCCTCGGGCACGAAAGCGGTGATCGGCGCGATCGGCGTCTATCTCGCGGTCCAGTGCCTGGAGAGCTACGGCCTGACGCCGTTCATCCAGAAGCGGGCGCTCGACATCCCGCCGGCCACGATCTTCGCCGGCCAGCTGATCCTGGGCGTGATCTTCGGGCTCTGGGGCATCGCCCTCGCCCTGCCGCTGATGGCGGTGATCAAGGTCCTGCTGGAGCAGCTCTACGTGGAGGACACGCTCCACGAGCAGCCGAGCAGCTGAGCGCCCCGGGCGCCCGCGCCGTCGACGGGCGCGGGCGGCCGGTCAGCCGCGCAGCGCGGCCTCGATCATCCGGGCGACCGCCAGGGCCCGGCCGTCGTCGCCGAAGCGGCCGATCACCTGGACGCCCACCGGCAGGCGGTGGCCGGGCACCGGCACGTTCACGCAGGGCACGCCCATCAGCGTCCACAGCTGGTTGAAGCGCGGGTCGCCCGTCGAGGCCAGGGTCGCGGGCGCCGGGCCCGGCGCCGAGAAGGTCAGGATCGCGTCGTAATCGGCGAAGAGGCCCTTCAGCACCCGGCGGGCGTGATGGCCGTGGCGGCGCCCGTCATCGTACTGGGCCGGGCTGATCGTCGCCCCGTCATCGAGATGGGCGCGGGTGCGCGGCGGCAGCGCGTCGGCCTGCGTGTCGTACTCCCAGGCCAGCGCCAGCCGACCCTCGTAGTTCTGGATGAGGCGGTGGCGTTCCCAGGCCTGCGCCAGCTCGGTCGGCAGGGCGAGGTCGCTCACCCGCGCCCCGGACCGCTCGGCCGCCTGCCGGGCGCGGGTGAGCGCCGCCTCGGCCTCCGGCTCGGGGGTGCCGGCGAAATCCTGCCGCACCACGGCGATGCGCGGCGCCGAGCCCCCCTCCGCCCGCTCGATCTCCGGCCGCCCGGTGACGAGCGCGAGGGCGTGGGCGACGTCCGCGACCCCGGCGGCGAACAGCCCGACCGTGTCGAGGGCCCACGAGTAGGTCTTCACGCCGACCGTGGGGATCAGCCGGAACGACGGCTTCACCGCCGCGCAGCCGCAGAAGCTCGCGGGCCGGATCACCGAGCCCGCCGTCTGCGTGCCCAGGGCCAGCGGCAGCATCCCGGCGCCGACGGCGGCGGCCGAGCCCGCCGAGGAGCCCCCCGGCGTGTGGCCGGGATCGTGCGGGTTGACCGTCTCGGTCGGATCGCTGCTGGCGAAGGCCGTGGTGGTGGTCTTGGCGAGGGCGACGGCACCGAGCTGCTTCAGCCGGCTCACGACCGCGGCGTCGCCCCGGGGCTTCCAGCCCGCGTAGATCGGCGAGCCCATCTGGGTCGGCAGGCCCGCGCTGTCGATGATGTCCTTCACGCCGACCGCGATGCCGGCGAGCGGCCCGGTCTCGGGGATCGCCGGCGCCGCGTCGAGGGTGACCAGCGCGCGCAGGTCCGGCTCCCGCGCGGCGATCGCGGCGCGGCACAGGTCGATCGCGCCCGCGGGCGTCAGGGTGCCGGCTTCGATGCGGGCGCGGAGGTCGAGAAGCGAGAGCATAATGCATTCAGTCCGCGGTCCGCGGCGCTGTCAACCGAGACGCCACAGCCGACGGCATTCCCGAAACGCCGTTGACGAACGCTTTACGCGACCGTGCGCATCGTCCGGGTCATGTGGCGTGGCGTATCCCTGTTCTCGGCCCTTGCGCTGTTCGGTGCGGGCCTCACCGCGTGCTCGATCAATCATTTCGAGCGACGTGAACCGTGGCGCGATCAGGCGGAGCAGGTCTGCCTGGCCAAGAAGCTCGTCGAGCCCTCGGAGTACATCACGCCCATCGCGGCGATGGATGGCCCGGGGCCGTGCGGCATGCAGCAGCCCTTCCGGGTGACGCGGCTCGGCGGCGGCTCCGTCCTGCTGAAGCAGCGGATGACGCTGGGCTGCCCGGCGCTGGCCGAGGCCGAGGCGTGGCTCGCCGACACGATCCAGCCGGCCGCCAACCTCTACTTCGGCGTGCCGGTGGCCGAGATCAACGCCGGCTCCTATTCCTGCCGCGGCCGCAACAACCAGCCCGGCGCCAAGCTCTCCGAGCACGGCTTCGGGAACGCGATCGACGTCATGTCGATCAAGCTCGCCGACGGCCACGTGATCACCGTCAAGGGCGGCTGGCGCGGCACGGAGGCCGAGCAGGGCTTCCTGCGCGAGATCTTCCTGGGCGCCTGCCAGCGCTTCACCACCGTGCTGGCGCCCGGCTCGAACGTGTTCCACTACGATCACATCCACGTCGATCTCGCACGGCACGACCCGCGCGGTCTGCGCCGGATCTGCAAGCCGCTGATCAAGTTCACGCCGCAGCTCGGCACCGGGGCCGAGCGGCCGCTGAGCCGCCCGATCCCGCCGCAGCGCCAGCCCGCCGGCCCTCAGGCGCCGGTGGACGTCGAGGAGGACGATCCCTACGGCGTGTCGCCGATGTCGAAGGCCGGGAGCGCGACCCAGGTCGCCCGTGCGCCCGCCCGGCCCCTCGACCGTCCGGCCGCGGCCTCGGCCTACACCGCGACGGCGCCCGTGCGGCCGGCACCGCGGGTCGCCGCCGCCCACGACGAGCCCGCGCAGGAGTACGACGAGCCGCTGCAGCTCGGCGCGCCGCCGAGCGCGGAGCCGATCTACTGAGAGACGGGCGCGACCCGCGGCACTCGCGCCGGGCGCCGCTCCCGCGCCGCGCCCCAAGCGGGACTGTAGCGGCCGCGCCGCACAGGCTGGCAAAGCGCCGGGGCGGGACTGCCGGAGCTTGACTGGCGGCGCGGCGAAGCCATCGTTCGCGGATGCAGGATCGCACATCCGTCGAGGCACGCGCCATGCGCCCGGTTCTTCACGGCTTCGCCCTCGGGCTGGCCCTTCTCGCCCTGGCCCAGCCGGCGCTCGCCCGGTCGGCCCGGGAGGACATCGAGCCCGCCGAGGAGCGGATCTTCCCGTTCGACGCGCAGATCCCGGGCTGCCAGGACCCGTCGGTGCTGGAGCGGGTCTCGACCAACTTCGCCGAGAAGGAGGCGAAGTTCTGGAACTCGTCGATGACGATCCTGTCCTTCGACACGATCGAGCGCACGGCGTGGCGGCCCTGGGGCCTCGACACCTATCCGCGCCGGTTCTGCACCGCGACCGTGACCACCTCCGACGGGGTCCGCCGCAAGGTCGACTACTCGGTGCGCGAGAGCCTCGGCATCATCGGCGCGACCTGGGGCGTCGAGTTCTGCATCCACGGCCTCGACCGGGACCTCTCCTACGCCTACGCCACCGCCTGCCGGATGGCGCGTCCCTGACCATGCGCGGGCGCGCCGCCGGCCTCGCGGGCCTGCTCCTCGCCGGGTCGGCCGCCGCCCCGGCCGCCGCCCAGGATTACGGCGGCTTCGCCCGGCGCGGCGCGCCCGGCGACTTCGACTTCTACGTCC
The DNA here is from genome assembly GCF_900116245.1 of Methylobacterium sp. yr668. Lineage (NCBI taxonomy): Bacteria > Pseudomonadati > Pseudomonadota > Alphaproteobacteria > Hyphomicrobiales > Methylobacteriaceae > Methylobacterium > Methylobacterium sp. yr668. The sequence goes on from NZ_FOZY01000012.1 coordinate 44,266, forward strand.
TCGCCCTGTCGTGGTCGCCGACCTACTGCGCGGGGCCGGGCGCCCGCCGGGACGACGTCCAGTGCGCCCCCGGGCGCGGCCTGGGCTTCGTCGTCCACGGCCTGTGGCCGCAATACGTGAGCGGGTATCCGCAGAACTGCTCGGCGGTGAACCGCGCCCCGACCCGGCAGGCCATGGAGGTCGCCGGGCAGGTCTACCCGAGCGAGGGCCTCGCGCGGTACGAGTGGCGCAAGCACGGCACCTGCTCGGGTCTCGATCCCGCCGCCTATTTCGCGGCCGCCCGCACGGCGCGGCTCGCGGTGACGATCCCCGACGGGCTCAAGGGCGGCTCCCCGCCGCAGACCCTCGCGCCGATCGAGATCGCCCGGCAGTTCGTGGCGGCCAATCGCGGCCTGCGCCCCGACATGATGGCGGTCACCTGCACCCGCGGGCAGCTGCAGGAGGTCCGGATCTGCTTCGGCAAGGACCTGCGCGGCTTCACCCCCTGTCCCGAGGTCGCCCGCGGCAATTGCCGGGCGCCCGAGGTGAGCCTCGACGCCGCGCGCTGAGTTTTTTCCGCCTTTCGCACGCCGGCCCCTGGACCCGGCGCCCGGGATCGGCTTCAGCGCGCTGCCATGAACTATCGGCACGCCTTCCACGCCGGCAACCACGCCGACGTCCTCAAGCACCTCGTCCTGGCGCGGGTGCTCGACCACCTGCGCCTCAAGGACAAGCCGTTCCGGGCGCTGGACGCCTTCGCGGGCCTCGGCGTCTACGATCTCGAGGCCGACGAGGCGGCCCGGACCGGAGAGTGGCGGGACGGCTGGGGCCGGATGGCGGCGCCCTTCGCGCCGGAGGTGGAAGCGCTGCTGGAGCCCTACCGGGCCGCGGTGGCGGCGGTGCGCGCTCGACACGGCACCACCGCCTATCCGGGCTCGCCGGCCGTGATCCGCGAGGCGCTCCGCCCCGGCGACAAGGGCGTGTTCGTCGAGCTGCACCCGGCGGACGCCGCGACCCTGCAGGACCGCTACGCCCGCGATCCCCGCACCAAGGTGATGAACCTCGACGGCTGGACCGCGATCAACGCGCAGATCCCGCCGCCGGAGCGGCGCGGCCTCGTGCTGATCGACCCGCCCTACGAGGTGCCCGGCGAGATCGAGCGCCTCGGCGCCCATCTCGCCCGCGCGGTGGCGAAGTGGCCGACCGGCCTGTTCCTGGCCTGGTACCCGATCAAGGACGCCGCGGCCCTCGACCGGATGGTCCGCGATCTCGGGGCCGCCCTGCCCCGCCCCGCCCTGCGGCTCGACCTGCTGATCGACCGGCCGGACGACCCGACGCGGCTGACCGGAAGCGGCCTGATCGTCGTCAATCCGCCCTGGCGCCTCGCCGATGAGGCGATGCTGTTCCTGCCGGCGCTCGCAGAACGTCTGGCCCGGCAGGACTTCGGAGGGTTTCGCTGCGATCCGATCGGCCCGGCCGCCTGACTCGGTAGAATTGGGCCGCCGCGCGGAAGACCTCCGGGCCTGCGCGGAAGGAAAAGGCCGGGGTTCCGATACAATTGTGGCGGCAAAGTCACATTTCCGCATCGAACGTGATCAGCGATACGGAACTGCCCAAAAATTATGCAACTGCTCTATGTTTGATTTTGTGTCAATCGCACCGCGATGTCAGCTTGGCCGTCGACGAACCCGAACGAGCTGCGACACCATGCTGAAGCGATCCACCCTGGCCGGCCTGGCCACCGTGCTGCTGTCCTCGACCAGCATCCTCGCGGCCGACCTGTCGGCCCCGGCGCCGGTTCCAGTCGCGCCCCCCGCCGAGCCCTGCAAGGCCACGCTCCTCGGCCCGGCCTACGGCGGCGTGATCAAGGCCAACCCGAATCCGAGCTGCTTCTCGGCCGGACCGCTCGGCGACCTCTACGTGGGCGGCGCCATCACCGGCTACGGCTACACCCAGTCGAACCCGTTCGCGTCGTTCTCGACCCCGGCGGCGCCCAACGACCGCGACCGCGCGGCCCGGTTCGACTTCTCGAACGTGCAGGGCATCATCCAGAAGCCCGAGGGCGCGTTCCAGTTCTACATCCAGGCCGGCGGCTACTCGATCCCGCAGCTCGGCTTCCCCACCCTCAGCACCTTCACCCAGACCGACCTCCTGTTCGGCCCGGTCCCGGTCGCCTACGGCAAGATCCAGATCAACGATGAATGGTCGGTCCAGGGCGGCCGGATGTTCACCATGATCGGCACCGAGCTGCTGTTCACCTACCAGAACCTGAACATCAACCGCGGCCTCCTGTTCGTGCAGGAGAACTTCATCAATCAGGGCGTGCAGGTCAACTACAGCAGCGGGCCGCTCTCGGTGTCGGTCGCCGGCACGGACGGGTTCTTCTCCAACGAGATCTCGTGGTTCACCGGCAACGTCGCCTACAAGCTCGACGACTACAACACGATCGGCGTCAACGGCGGCCTGAACCTCGGCCGGACCAACGCCCTCGACCGCAGCCCGCGCTACCAGTTCGCGACGCCGAACCTCCAGCAGAACAGCGGCATCTTCAACATCAACTACACTTACGCGAACGGTCCGTGGATCATCTCGCCGTACTTCCAGTTCACCAACGTCGAGCGTGACCTGCGCGTCGGCATCGCCAACTCGGCCTCGACCTACGGCGGGGCGCTGCTGGCGGCCTACTCCTTCACCGACAACTTCGCCCTGGCCGGCCGCGTCGAGTACACCGAGCAGACGGGCGTCCGCGGGTCGGGCGGCACCAACCTGCTGGGCTTCGGCGCCGGCAGCAACGCCTTCTCGGTGACCGTCACACCGACCTTCACCTTCGACCGCTACTTCTTCCGGGTGGAGTACGCCCACGTCGAGCTCGGCGGGATCACCCGCGGCAACCTCGCGGAAGGCACGCTCGGCACCGGCTTCGGCCGCACCGGCAACCGCACCTCGCAGGACCGCTACATGGTCGAGACCGGCATCACCTTCTGATCGGACCGCCCGGTCCGCTTCAGGAAACGGGTCGTCCTCGAGCCCCCGGCCTCTGGTCCGGGGGCTTTCTCGTGGCCGCGCACGTCGGTGCCGGCCCGATCCCGGGCGTCAGTCCCGCCTGAGCAGGCGCCGGCCCGGCCGGTGGCCTTCCTCGCCGGTGTCGCGGAAGCCGAGCTTCTCCAGCAGGCCCCAGGAGGCGACGTTGGCGGGGCGGCACTCCGCCACGACGACGCGCGCCGGGAAGCGCCCCCCGAGGAGATCGAGGATCGCCGAGACGGCCTCGTAGGCGTAGCCGCGCCCGCGGGCGGCGCCGCCTACCCAGTACCCGATCTCGATCGTGCCGGCGCCGCGCAGATGGGTGCCGAAGACGCCGACGAGCGCGCGCCCGGCCGGATCGGGCGCGCCGTCCCGCGTCCAGGCGCCGAGGAAGCAGTCCCGGCCCCGCGCGCAGCTGCGAATCAGGTCCTCGGCATCCTGCAGGGTGAACGGCGTCGGCAGGAAATCCACCGCCGCGGTGATGGCCGGATCGTCGGTGAGCGCGCGGACGGCCGGCGCGTCGGCAGGCCGGAGGGCGGCGATCGCGAGGCGCGCCGTCTCGAGCGCCGGCAGGTCGGCCAGGGTGTCGCGCGCGCCGCGGATGGTAAACATGGATGCGATGTGGGGTGCCGGCCGGTTACGAAAAGGGACGATCCCGCGAGCGGGAATCATCCTCGGGGCCGCGCGAAAACCTTGCACCTACCTTCGCTCCAGGGTCGCAGACCGCCGGAACGGGAACGGTTGCTTAACCTGAATCCGTCTTCATTGGCGCATCAGGTTGCGTCAGGCAAACGGGTGCGTCGATGCGGGTGCGCGGTACGGGTCAGATGTTGCGGACGCTGTCGCGCGTCGCGCTCATCGGCATCATCGGCGGTGCGGCTGCCGCCTGTTCGTCGGACGCGTCGCGTCTGACGAACCCGTTCTCGAACCCGTTCGATTCGGAACCCTCCGCGACCGGCAGCCTGCCGGACGGGAGCCTCAAGTCCGTCCCGCCGGTTCGGACGGGCCGCATCCAGTCGGAGGCGCTCGGCGCCCCCGCCGCCGCGCGGCCGTCCGCCGCCGCGACGCCGGTCCAGACCAACGCCGCCCCCCCCGCGACCCGCGTCGCATCGACCGGCAAGGTCGGCTGGAGCGCCGAGGGCGGCACCCAGATCACCGTGTCGCGCAACGACAGCCTGAACCAGATGTCGACGCGGTTCGGCGTGCCCGCTTCGGCGATCCTGGCCGCCAACGGCCTGAGCAACGCGAACCAGATCACGCCCGGCCGCCAGATCGTGATCCCGGTCTACAACGCCTCCGGGCTGAACCCCGCCGCGTCCCCGATGACCGCCCGGCCGGCCCGGGCCGCCGAGGAGAAGCGCGAGGACGCCAAGCAGGTCGAGAACAAGATCGCGACCAAGCGCGAGGAGGCCAAGGAAGCCGCCAAGGAGGCCGCCCAGAAGCTGGCCGAGGCGAAGGCCGCCAAGGAGGCCGCGCAGAAGGCCGCCGCCGCCGAGAAGGAGGCGGAGCGCAAGGAGGCACTCGCCCGCGACGCCGCCGCCCGCAAGGTCGCCGACGCGAAGACCCGCAAGGACGTTGCCCTGAAGGAGGGCGAGAAGCCGAAGCACGTGCGCCCGGGACAGGTCGCCAAGGCGGACGAGAAGAAGGCCGACGAGAAGAAGGCGGATCCGAAGGCCGAGGCCAAGGCGAAGGCCGAGGCGAAGGCTCAGGAGGCCAAGGCCGAGGCGAAGGCCGCCGCGAAGGCGGAGGCCGCCCAGAAGCTCGCCGAGGCGAAGGCCGCCAAGGAAGCTGCCCAGAAGGCCGCCAAGGAGGCCGCCGCCGCCGAGAAGGTCGAGAAGGTCGCTGCCAAGGAGGCGCCGAAGGCGGCCCCGGTCGCTGCCGCGCCGGCCAAGCCCGAGCCCGCCGCCACCGGCTCCGTGGCCGAGGCGACGGAGAACTTCCGCTGGCCCGCCAAGGGCCGGGTGATCTCCGGCTACGGCACCTCCGGCAACGAGGGCATCAACATCGCCGTGCCGGAGGGGACCCCGGTCAAGGCCGCCGAGGAGGGCACGGTCGCCTATGCCGGCTCCGACGTGAAGGGCTACGGCAAGCTGGTCCTCGTGCGCCACGCCAACGGCTACGTCTCGGCCTACGCCCATAACGGCGAGATCGACGTGAAGCCCGGCGAGAAGGTCAAGCGCGGACAGACCATCGCGAAGTCCGGCGCCTCCGGAAACGTGACCTCGCCGCAGCTGCACTTCGAGATCCGCAAGGGCGGCGCGCCCGTGGATCCGATGTCCCAGCTCGCCAGCAACTGAGACGGACCGCGCGGGGCCGAGGCCGGCCCGCGCGGCACCGAACGAGACGGCAAGATGCGGCGGCGGTCCCGGACGGGGCCGCCGTTTCGCGTCGTCCGCCGTCCGGCCGCCCCGGCTCGCGACCCGCGCCGGCTGTCCTAAGCCTTCGGCGCCTGCAGCGTCCCCTCGGGGCTGTGACGGTCGACGGTCTCGGGCAGGGCCTGCGCCAGGGTCGGGAACAGCTGGTCCATCGGAACGCCGAGCTTCTCCGCCATCTGGCGCACCTGCTCGTTGTCGAGGACCTTGCGCAGATCCTCGGCCGTGATCGGCTCGTTCGGGCCGCGGCCGAGCCAGGAATTGACCTGGCTCTCGTAGCCGGAGCGTCGGAGCTGATCGAGCAGCGCGTTCAGTCCGCCGGGCAGCACCTGCTGGATCACGCCCGGCAATGCCTTCAGCACGATCTGCCCCAGCGAGCCGCCGAGAGTGTTGAGCAGACTCATGTGGACCCCCGTCGAATGGTCAGTGGCGGGAGTCTAGAGCAATCTTCGCGAAGCGGGAGAGGCCGGTGGTCCGCGACGCGCCGGTGTGAACCGCAATTTAGTCGACAGCGATCGGCTTTCGGTCCGGAATGCCGGCCGGGACATCGGTCCGCGGTCGGCTCTCATGAGATCCCTGGCGCTGTCATGCGTGCTCGCGGTCGCGTCCGTCTCCGCGGCCCTGCCGGACGCGGAAGCGACGCGTCCGGTGCAGGAGCGCTTTGCTCAGGAGCGCTCTCTGGCGGATGCCGTCTTCGTTCGGCCGCTCTATGGCACGTACCGCCATTGTGGCGGCTCCTGCCTGAAGAGCGGCGAACTGTCGTGGTTCTGCTTCGCCAGGCAGAGCTGCCACCTGAGCTGCGCGACCGCGCCGCCGCAGATGAAGTGCGCCGCCCCGTGAGGTGGGCGATCAGCGGACCTGGGTGCTGAAATTCGGCTGCGGCTTCAGCGTGCCGTTCTCGCTCTGGTCGGCGACCGCCGCGGGCAGGAACTCCGCCAGCACTGTGGGGACCCGCGCCTCCGGAACGCCGAGATCGTACGCGAGGCGCTCGGTCACGCCCTGCGGCAGGCAGGCCGCGATGGCGCTCTCCGGCACCGACTGCCGCGCGCCCGAGCCGAGCCAGGATGCCACCGCTTCCCTGTGCCCGGTCTCCCGCAGGCGGTCGAGGAAGGACGGGAGGCCGCCGGGATAGAACTTCGCCAGCGACAGGGCGAGCTTGCCGCTGCCGGTCTCCTCGAGGGCCCGGTCGGCCGCCGCAACCACATCGCCGATCAGGGTCTTCGCACCGTCGAGCAGGCCCATGGTTCTCCACCGTCGCGCTTCTTCGTCGCAGGGTGAAGTCGGGCGCGAACCGGCGACGGCAAGCGCGTGCGGCAATTGCGCGGCGAACCGGCTAGGATCCCGGCATCGCGAACCCGGGAGCCATCGATGAAGCGCGTGCGGGCCGGCGTCCTGGAGGTCGCCTATCTCGAGCTCGGTCCGGCCGGCGGGCCGACGGCGGTGCTGCTCCACGGCTTCCCCTACGACGTCCACGCCTGCGCGGCCGCGGCCGCGCAGCTCGCCGCCGACGGCGTGCGCTGTCTCGTGCCGTACCTGCGCGGCTATGGGCCGACGCGCTTCCTGGATGCCGCCACGCCGCGCTCCGGCGAGCAGGCGGCGCTCGGGGCCGACCTGCTCGCCTTCCTCGACGCCCTCGGCGTCGGGAGCGCCGTGCTCGCCGGCTACGATTGGGGCGGCCGGGCCGCCTGCGTGGTGGCGGCGCTCTGGCCGGACCGGGCCCGGGGCCTCGTCAGCTGCGGCGTCGGCTACAACATCCAGAACATCCCGGCCGCCGGGCGGCCGGCCGCGCCGGAGACCGAGCACCGCCTCTGGTATCAGTACTATCTCCACGGCGAGCGCGGCCGCGCCGGCCTCGCGGAGAACCGGGACGCCTTCTGCCGCCTGCTCTGGCAGCTCTGGTCGCCGACCTGGGCCTTCGACGCGGAGACTTTCGCGCGGACCGCCCGCGCCTTCGACAATCCCGACTTCGTCGACGTGGTGGTGCATTCCTACCGACACCGCTTCGGCCTCGTTCCGAGCGATCCGGCGCTGGTGGCGATCGAGGCGCGGCTGGCGGCCCAGCCGGCGATCGCCGTGCCGTCGATCGTCCTGCTCGGCGGCGATGACGGCGTCGGGCCGCCGACCGCCACGGATACCGACGCCCGCCGTTTCACCGGCCCGTACCGGCGTGAGATCGTCGCGGGGGTCGGCCACAACTTTCCCCAGGAGGCGCCGGACGCCTTCGCGGCGGCGATACGCGCCCTGCTATGAGCGCGCCGCCGATGCCCGGCGGTTCGGCGTTGCTTTCGGGAAGCCCCTGGCTATAGTCCGCGCGCTTTTCGACAGGTCTGCGGGCGCCACATCCGGCGGCAGGCCTGCGCGCCATTCGCAGGAGACGCTCGTTGATCACCCCCGCCTTCGCGCAAGGGGCCGGTGCGGCCGCTGGCGGAGCGGAGATCGCCTTTCAGGTGGTCCCGTTCGTCCTGATATTCGTGATCATGTACTTTCTGATCCTGCGACCGCAGCAGAAGCGGGTCAAGGACCACCAAGCGCTGCTCAAGTCCGTGCGCCGGGACGACACGGTCGTCACCAACGGCGGCCTCGTCGGCCGCGTGACCAAGGCTTCGGACGACCAGGCCGAGATCGAGGTCGAGATCGCCCCGAACGTGCGCGTGCGGGTGGTCCGGTCGATGATCTCCGAGGTCCGCGCCAAGGGCACGGTGAAGGCCGCCTGATTCCCGGTTGAACCGGCCGGCGCCGCGCGCCGGCCCAAAAGAGAAAAAGACGGCCGATGCTGCGCTTCTCCCGTGCGAAGATCATCGCGACACTGGGCCTGATCCTGGTGGGGCTGATGCTCGCCGTGCCGAGCTTCTTCTCGCCCGAGCAGCGCAAGAGCTTCGTCGCCAGCCTGCCCCCCTGGTTCCCCAGCTGGGTGGTTCCGACGCGCGCGATCGTGCTCGGCCTCGACCTGCAGGGCGGCTCGCAGCTGCTGCTCGAGGTGGACCAGAACGAGCTGATCGCCTCGCAGGCGAAGGCCCTGCGCGACGACGTGCGCCGCGTGCTCCAGCAGGAGAACGTCCGCGCCGACGGCGGCATCGGCCTGCTGCCGCGCGGCGTGCAGGTGAAGATCGACGACTCCGCCGCCCGGGCCAAGGTCCTGCCGAAGCTCCAGGAGCTGTCGCAGCCGATCACCACCTCGATCGGCCAGACGGCGGCCCGCACCCTCGACATCGCCGAGCAGCCGGGCGGGGTGATCCGCTTGACCCTCACCGATGCCGGCATCACCGACCGCACCCGCCGGGCCGTGAGCCAGGGCATCGAGGTCATCCGGCGCCGCCTCGACTCGACCGGAACCACCGAGCCGTCGATCCAGCAGCAGGGCGCGGACCGGATCCTGATCCAGGTGCCCGGCGAGCAGAACCCGGAGCGGCTCGAGAAGCTGCTCGGCTCCACCGCCAAGCTCGAGTTCCGCATGCTCGCCGACAGCCCCTCGGGCGACGTCGACATGCTGCCCTCCAAGGACGAGAAGGGCGCCAAGGTCCCGGTGGAGCGCCGGGTCATGGCCGACGGCGGCGAGCTGACCGACGCGCAGCCGTCCTTCGACCAGCAGTCCCACGAGCCGATGGTGAGCTTCAAGTTCAACCTGCGCGGCGCGCAGCGCTTCGGACAGGCGACCTCGGAGAATATCGGCCGGCGCATGGCGATCGTGCTCGACAACGAGGTCGTGTCGGCCCCGGTGATCCGCTCGGCGATCACCGGCGGCTCGGGCCAGATCACCGGCAACTTCACCGTGCAGCAGGCCAACGATCTGGCGGTCCTGCTGCGCGCCGGCGCGCTGCCCGCGAAGTTCACCGTGGTCGAGCGCCGCGTCGTCGGCCCGGGCCTCGGCCGCGACTCCATCGAGGCCGGCAAGCTCGCGACCCTGGTGGCGGCGGCCCTCGTCGTGACCTTCATGTTCGCGACCTACGGGACCTTCGGCTTCATCGCCAACATCGCCCTCATCGTCCACGTCGGGCTGATCCTCGGCCTGATGTCGGTGCTGGAGGCGACCATGACGCTCCCGGGCATCGCCGGCATCGTGCTCACCATCGGCACCGCGGTGGATTCGAACGTGCTGATCTACGAGCGCATGCGCGAGGAGCAGCGGGCCGGCCGCTCGCTGATCTCGGCGCTGCAGGCGGGCTTCGACCGGGCCTTCGCCACCATCATCGACTCGAACTCGACCATGGCGATCGCCGCCCTGATCCTGTTCTTCCTCGGCTCGGGCCCGGTGAAGGGCTTCGCCGTGGTCTTCATCCTCGGCATCCTCACCACGGTCATCACCGCGGTGACGCTGACCCGGATGATGATCGCGGTGTGGTACAACACGTTCCGGCCGAAGACCCTGCCGTTCTGATTAGTCTGGGAGGCCATCGAGGGAGCGCGGGCGGCGCGACGTGACCCCCCTGTCCCGCACGGGAGAGGGGACCCGCGCCTCGACCGTCCTCCGTCGCGATGTCCGCGAATAGAGTACCGACCATGCGCCTGCTCCGCCTCTGGCCCGATGAATCGCATTTCGACTTCATGCGATTCCGGCGCTTCACCTTCCCGCTCTCGGCGGTGCTGTCGCTCGCGACCGTGGCGCTGTTCCTGACGATCGGGCTGAATTTCGGCATCGATTTCAAGGGCGGCACCCTGGTGGAGCTGCAGGCGAAGTCCGGCACCGCGGACGTGGCGTCGATCCGGCACACGGCCGCGGGCTTCGGCTTCGGCGAGCCGGAGGTGCAGGAACTCGGCAACCAGGGCACCGTGCTGGTCCGCCTGCCGCTCCAGCCCGGCGAGCAGGGCCAGACCGCGGTGATGAACAAGGCGCACGCCGCCTTCGACAAGGATTACGATTTCCGCCGCACCGAGACCGTCGGTCCGCGCGTCTCCGGCGAGCTCGTCCAGTCCGGCACGCTCGGCGTCGTGCTCTCCGTCGTGGCGGTGCTGCTCTACCTCTGGTTCCGGTTCGAGCGGGAGCTGGCGCTCGGCGCCATCGTGGGCACCCTCCACGACATCGTGCTGACCGTCGGCGTCTTCATCATCAGCCGCATCGAGTTCAACATGACCTCGATCGCCGCGATCCTGACGATCGTCGGTTACTCGCTGAACGAGACCGTGGTGGTGTTCGACCGGACCCGCGAGCTCATGCGCCGCTACAAGACCATTCCGACCGTCGACCTGCTCAACCTGTCGATCAACTCGACCATGTCGCGCACGGTGATGACGTCGATCTCGTCGGCGCTGTCGCTGCTGGCGCTGGTGCTGTTCGGCGGCGAGGCGATCAAGGGCTTCGCCGTCGTGATGCTCTGCGGCGTCCTGATCTGCACCTACTCGGCGATCTTCGTCTCGACGCCGGTGTTGATCTATCTGGGCCTGATGCTCTCGGGCGCCCGCGCGGCCTCGGAGCGGTCCGGCGTCCCGCAACCGGCGGAGTAGTCCCTTTTCCCAGATGGCCGATCAGCCAAGTCCGAAGAACTTCGACTCCGGCTTCGTGCCGGGGCGGCACATCATCGACACCTACGGCAACGGCGGCTTCCGCTTCGCCGGGATGTCGCATCGCGGCTCGATCCTGCTGCTGCCCTCCGGGGTCCGTGCCTGGGAGGTGACGGAGCCGCGGGCCATCGACCGCACGGCCCTGCGCCCGGTCCAGGCCGAGGCCGGCGGCATCGAGCTGCTGCTCGTCGGGACCGGCCTCGACATCGCGGCGATCGATCCCGCGCTCCGGGGCTGGCTGAAGGATCTCGGCGTCGGCCTCGACCTGATGCAGACCGGCGCCGCCGCCCGGACCTACAACATCCTGGTGGCCGAGAACCGCAAGGTCGCCGCCGCGCTGATCGCGGTGGCCTGATGCCGGAGGTCGACGGCCAGACCGCCGAGACCGGGCTCGCCTTCGCGCAGTCCCACTGCGAGGGCCTCGTGCGGGCCGGCGACCCGGACCGCTACTACGCGACCCTGTTCGCCCCGGCCGCCGCACGCCCGCACCTCTTCGCCCTCTACGCCTTCTCGTTGACCATCGCGCGGGTGCGCGAGGCCGTCTCGAACCCGATGGCCGGCGAGATCCGCCTGCAATGGTGGCGCGACGCCCTGCAGGGCGAGGCGCGCGGTGACGTGCGCGCCAACCCGGTGGCGGCGGCCCTGGAGGAGGCGATCCGGGTGAACCGCCTCGGCCGCCAGCCCTTCGTCGACCTGATCGACGCCCGCGTCTTCGACCTCTACGAGGATCCGATGCCCCGGGTGAACGACCTAGAGGGCTATTGCGGCGAGACCGCCTCGGCGCTGTTCCGGCTGGCGAGCCTCGTGATCGGCAACGGCACCGAACCGGGCGGCGCGGGCGCGGCCGGGCATGCCGGCGTGGCGTACGGCATCACCGGGCTCCTGCGCGCCCTGCCCTGGCATGCCCGCGCGGGGCAGGTCTACCTGCCGGCCGACATCCTCGGCCGCTACGGCGTGACGCGCGAGGACATCGTGACGGGCCGCGGCGGGCCGGGCCTGCGCCGCGCCTGCGCCGACCTGCGCGACCTCGCCCGGCAGCACCTCAAGGCCTTCGAGGCGGCGCGCCCGACCATCGCGCCCTCGGCGGGCGCCGCCTTCCTGCCCACGGCCCTGGTGGAGCCCTACCTCGCCGCCATGGAGCGGGCCTCCTACGACCCGCTCAACACGCCCGTCGAGCTGCCGCGCTGGCGCCGGCTGTGGCGCCTGTGGTGGGGGGCGCGGCGCGTCGGATAGCGGCGGCGTCTTTGCGAGCGGGGCGAAGCAATCCAGCGGCGCCACGCCTGCGGAGGGCGCGCGGCCACGGGTCGCTTCGCTGCGCTCGCGATGACGGAGGGTTGTCAGAGCACCTGCGCCAGTCCCGGCACCAGGGCTGCCAGGCGCACCGGCGCGCCGAGTTCCGGCAAGGCCTCCGGCGTCGCCAGCACCGCCACCCGGCAGCCGCCGTCGCCGCGCAGGCCCGTCACCAGCCGTCCGCCCGGTTCCAGGGCCGCGCGCCAGTGCGATGGGATCGTCGGGACGCTGCCGTGGACGAGGATCCGGTCGAAGCCGCCGTCCGGCAGGTCCGGAGCCAGGCCGTCCGCCCGGACCACATGCACCTCGGACAGGGCCGCGAGCCGCCGCGTCGCCGCCCCGGCCAGCGATGTGTAGCGCTCCAGGCTGAGCACCGCCCCGGCGCCCAGCTGGGCGAGCAGCGCGGTCACGTAGCCCGAGCCGGTGCCGATCTCCAGGACGCGCTGGCCGGGCTCGAGCCGCAGCTGCGCCAGCATCAGCGCCACCGTCGACGGCGCCGTCATCGAGGCGCCGCACGACAGCGGCAGGGCGATGTCGCGCCGCGCGTGCTCCCGATGCGCCGGCGGCGCGAAGGTGTCCCGCGGGACCTGCTCCATGGCCCGCAGCACCGCGGTATCGCGCAGGCCGCGGCCCCGGAGCGCCATCACGAAGGCCGCGTTGCCGGCAGCCTCCTCCAGGCTGCCCAGATCGATCACTCGGCGAAAGCCTGCGCGAAGCGCGTCAGCGTCGGCTCGTCCGTGAGGTCGAGGCGCAGGGGCGTCACCGAGATCCGCTTCTCGGCGATGGCCTTCAGATCCGAGCCGTGGCCCGGCTCGAACCGGGCCTTGGCGAAGGCCAGCCAGAAGTACGGGTTGCCGCGCCCGTCGACACGCGCGTCGATCGACAGCAGCGCCTGGTTGCGGAAGCCCTGCGCCGCCACCGCGACGCCCTGCACCTCGGCCGGCTCGCAGTCCGGGAAGTTCACGTTGACCAGGATGCCGGGCTCGATCCCGGTCTCCAGGATCTTCCGGACGACCTTCGCGCCGTGCGTCCGGGCGCAGTCCCACTTGAGCGCGCCGCGCCCGCCGGCGCCGTAGGCCTGGCTCATGGCGATGGAGCGGATGCCGAGGATCGTCCCCTCCATGGCGGCCGCGATCGTGCCCGAATAGGTCACGTCCTCGGCGACGTTCTGGCCGCGATTGACCCCCGACAGGACGAGGTCCGGCCCGTGATCGCCCAGGATGTGGCGCACGCCCAGGATCACGCAGTCCGACGGCGTGCCCTTCACGGCGAAGCGCTGCTCCGAGACCTGCCGCAGCCGCAGCGGGTCGTTGAGCGAGAGCGAGTGCGACACGCCGGACTGGTCGCTCTCCGGCGCCACGACCCAGACGTCGTCCGAGAGCTCTTTGGCGATCTCCTCCAGGGTACTGAGCCCCGGCGCGTGGATGCCGTCGTCGTTGGTGACCAGGATGCGCATCAGCGGGTGCCCTCGATCCGGTTGAGCCCGCCCATGTAGGGGTGGAGCACCGACGGGATGGTGATGCTCCCGTCCGGGTTCTGGTAGTTCTCCATCACGGCGATGAGCGCGCGGCCGACCGCGACGCCCGAGCCGTTGAGCGTGTGGACATAGGCCGGCTTGCCGTCCTTGCCCCGGTAGCGGGCGTTCATCCGCCGGGCCTGGAAGTCGCCGCAGACCGAGCAGGACGAGATCTCGCGGTGGGTGCGCTGGCCGGGCACCCAGACCTCGATGTCGTAGGTCTTCTGGCTGGCGAAGCCCATGTCGCCGGTGCAGAGCGTCATCACCCGGTAGGGCAGATCCAGCTTCTTCAGGACCGCCTCGGCGCTGGTCAGCATCCGCTCGTGCTCGTTGGCGGATTCCTCCGGCGTCGTGATCGAGACCAGCTCAACCTTGCTGAACTGGTGCTGGCGCAGCATGCCGCGGGTGTCGCGCCCGGCCGCCCCGGCCTCGGCCCGGAAGCAGGGCGTCAGGGCGGTGAAGCGCAGGGGCAGCTCCTCCTCGCGGAGGATCGCCTCGCGCACGAGGTTCGTCAGCGGCACCTCGGCGGTGGGCACGAGCCAGAAATGCTCGTCGCTGACCGGCGCGGCATCCGCGCCCGCCTGCCCCTGCAGCGACCTGACGTAATCGAGGCCCTTGAAGACCGAGAACTGGTCGTCCTCGAACTTCGGCAGCTGCGCGGTGCCGAACATGGCGGCGTCGCGCACCAGCACCGGCGGCGCCACCTCCAGGTAGCCGTGCTCCTGCGTGTGCAGGTCGAGCATGAACTGGCCGAGCGCCCGCTCCAGCCGCGCGAGCTGGCCCTTCAGCACCACGAAGCGCGAGCCGGACAGCTTGGCCGCCGCCTCGAAATCCATCAGGCCCGCGGCCTCGCCGATCTCGAAATGCTCCTTGCCCTCGGTCAGCCGCTCGCGGGTCGCGGCGTGGCTGCGGTAGAGGACGTTGCCGTGCTCGTCCGCGCCCTCGGGGACATCGGGCTTCGGCCGGTTCGGGATCGCGGCGAGGCGGTCTGCCAGGGTCTTGTCGGCCGCGTCCTGCGCCGCCTTCAGCTGCGGCTCGGCGCCCTTCAGGGCCGCGACCTCGGCCATCAGGGCGGCGGCGCGCTCCTCGTCCTTGGCCTTCTTGGCGCCGCCGATCTCCTTGGCCAGCGCGTTGCGCCGCTCTTGGTTGGCCTGCGCGGCCGAGACCGACGATTTCCGCGCCTCGTCGAGGGCGATCAGCTCGGCCGAGAGCGGCGCGAGGCCCCGGCGCTGGAGGTCGCGGTCGAAGGCGTCCGGGTTCTCCCGGATGGCGCGGATGTCGTGCATCGAGTCGGCTCGGGTCTTCTGCGCGGCGTCGAGCGCGCGGGTCCCGCTTTGCCGCATCGCGTCCGGTGGGACAAGCGCGCGGGAGCGTCCGAGCCGGCCGTCAGCCCTTCGGCGGCGCGAGCTTCAGCTGGTCGATCGCCCAGAGCCACGTGCCGTCCGCCTGCTCGCGGGCGACCTCCACCGAGAACGCGCCGTTGGGCAGCCGCGCGAAGGTCATGGCCAGCGCGCCATTGCGCAGCGGCGGCGGCGTTTCCGGCGCCGGGAAGTCGGATTTGCGCACCAGCAGGTCGGCGTAGAAGGTCCGGATCTCGGCGTGGCCCGTGGCGACGACGCGACCCGCCGCCAGCACCGCGTCGGGCTCGTAGAGGGCGACGAGGCCCTCGACGTCGCCGGCATTGGCGCGCTGATTGAACAGGGCGGCGAGCGCCTCGGGGGCGCGGGCGGGCTCTCGCGTCTGGTCCGTCATGGCGTCTCCTCACTCCGGGCATTGCGGCCATCGCGGCCATCGCGGCCGTTCGGTGCTGCGGCAATGCGCCGGGCGGCCGATCTTTCCCCGACGCGCGTCATTTCAGGCGCATGCCGTGGCGGTCGGCCACCGACACGGCGACCGGAATCCCGGCCTTCACGCTCTCCGAGACGGTGCAGAACCGCTCGAACTGCTCCAGCACTCGGTCGATCCGCGGCATGTCGGCGGCGGCGGCGCCGAGCTGGATGTGGACGCCGATCCCGGTGAGGCGCAGCCGCCCTTCGGCGTTGCGCTCCACCCGGCAGGACGCCTCGGCCGCGACGCCGCGCGCGTCCTGGCGGAACTTGCCCAGGGCGAAGACGAGGCTGGCGCAGAGGCAGTTCGCGACGCCGGAGATCAGGAGCTGCTCGGGAAACGGCCCGGTCCCGCCGCCGATCGGGGGCGCCTCGTCGGTGCGCAGCGCCGGGAGGGCCGCGCTGAAATCGACCGTGAAGACGTAATCCGCGACCTGGGTGATCCGGATCGTCGGTTCCGCTTCCATCGATACTCCCCGGAGGACGTTTCGGCGCGACCGGCCGGGTATACCAACGCTCGATCCCGGTTCGCGTTCGGGAGGACCGCGCCATGCGTCCGGACACGGATGATTTCCCCGGTTCTTCCCCGTAGAACCGGCCGCCCGACCGACCCGCACGCGAACCCCCCGATCCGATGACGAGCCCCGCGACCCTCGACACCCTGATGCCGCTCCTGGAGCGCATCGCCACCGCGCTGGAGCGGACCGCGCCCGCCGTCCCGCCAGCGTTCGACCCGAGCGCTGCCGACGCGTTCCTGTGGGGGCCCGAGCGCCGGCTGACCCCGGTGCCGCAGGTGGCCCGGGTGGAGATGGGGCTGCTCACCGGCATCGACCGGGCGCGCGACACCCTGGTGGAGAACACCGAGCGCTTCGCCCGCGGCCTGCCGGCCAACAACGCCCTGCTGTGGGGCGCCCGCGGCATGGGCAAATCCTCGCTGGTCAAGGCGGCCCACGCCGAGATCAACGCTCGCCGGCCCGCCGGCAGCCTGCCGATGAAGCTCGTCGAGATCCACCGCGAGGACATCGAGGCGCTGCCCGACCTGATGGCCCTGCTGCGGCCGGACCCGCACCGCTGGCTCGTCTACTGCGACGACCTCTCCTTCGACGCCGACGACACCTCGTACAAGTCGCTCAAGACGGCGCTCGACGGCGGCATCGAGGGGCGGCCGGGGAACGTGCTGTTCTACGCCACATCGAACCGCCGCCACCTGCTCGCCCGCGACATGGTGGAGAACGAGCGCTCGACCGCCATCAACCCCGGTGAGGCGGTGGAGGAGAAGGTCTCGCTCTCGGACCGGTTCGGCCTCTGGCTCGGTTTCCACAAGTGCAGCCAGGACGAGTACCTGGCGATGATCCGCGCCTACGCCGACCGCTACGGCCTCGCCGTGGCGCCGGACCAGCTGCGCGCCGAATCCCTGGAATGGGCCACCACCCGCGGCTCGCGCTCGGGCCGGACCGCGTTCCAGTTCATTCAAGACCTGGCCGGGCGGCTCGGCAAGACGCTGGACTGAGGGGCGGCGCCGAGCTCTCGTCGTCATCCGCGCCCTGGCTGATGGCGTCGGCCCCGCCGTCTTTGCGAGCGGAGCGAAGCAATCCAGGCAGCGCCACGCCTGGCAATGTCGCGCTGCCCTGGGTCGCTTCGCTCCGCTCGTGATGACGGAGGGCGCGCTAGCGCCCGCTCGACCCGAACCCGCCCGCGCCCCGCTCCGAGCCGGGGCCGGGCGCGCCCTCCAGCACAGTCAGCGCCGGCCGCGTGATCCGCGTGAAGACGAGCTGCGCGATCCGCTCGCCCGGCTCGATCCGCACGGGCTCGGATGCGTCGCGATTCCAGGCGGAGACCAGCAGCGGACCCTCGTAATCCGCGTCGATCACGCCGGTGCCGTTGCCGAGCACCAGACCGTCCCGGTGTCCGCGGCCCGAGCGCGGGAAGATCAGCCCGCACCAGGCGGGATCGCGGATCAGCACGCTGAACCCCGCCGGGATCAGGACCGCCTTCCCCCGAGGCTGCAGGTCCAGGGGCGCGTCGAGGCAGGCGTGCAGGTCGAGGCCGGCCGCGGCCGACGAACCCCAGCGCGGGAAGCCCCAGCCCGGCAGGCGCGGGTCGAGCAGCCGCAGCCCGACCTCCGGCAGGTCGCTCACGCGGTCATCCGCGCGATCGCCTCGGCCATGGCGAGCGTCCGCCGGGCGGCCTCGACGTGGAGGCGCTCGACCATCTTGCCGTCTACCGCGATGACCCCGCGCTCGCGGTTCTCCGGCGCGTCGAACACGTCCATCAGCCGGCGGGCCTGCGCGATCTCCTCGGCATTCGGCCCGAAGGCGGCGTTGGCCGGGCCGATCTGGCTCGGGTGGATCAGCATCTTGCCGTCGAAGCCGAGGTCGCGGCCCTGCGCGCACTCGGCCTCGAACCCGGTCGCGTCCTTGAGGTCGGTGAACACGCCGTCGATCGCCTCGATCTCGTAGGCCCGGGCGGCGGCCAGGACGTTCATCAGCCAGGGCAGCAGGGCGGCCCGCCCCGGCGGCCGGATCCGCGACGCCTTCAGCAGGTCGTTCGGGCCGATCACCAGGGCGCCGAGCCGGCCGTCCACGTCCCGGGCCGCGCCCGCGATCTCGGCGGCGTTCACCACCGCCATCGGCGTCTCGATCATCGCCCAGACCCGCGTCGCCAGGGGCGCGCCGAGGCGGCGCAGGCGGGAGCCCACGGCGATCAGCGCGTCGGAGGTCCGGACCTTCGGCACCAGGATCGCGTCCGGGGCGGCCGGCGCGAGCGCCACGAGGTCGGCCTCGCCGTCCTCGGTCTCCGGCGGGTTGATGCGGACCACGACCTCGCGCGGGCCGAAGCCCCGCGCGGCGACCGCGGCGGCGACCTGGGCGCGGGCCGCCGCCTTCGCGGCGGGGGCGGTGCCGTCCTCGAGGTCGATCAGGATCACGTCGGCGGGGAGCGACCGCGCCTTCTCCAACGCCCGGGCGTTGGAGCCCGGCATCGCCAGCACGCTGCGACGGGGACGGATCTCGCTCATCACGCTTCTCCCGGGCCGGCGGCGCCCTCGGCGACGCGGATAGCTTTCCGCGCGCATCCCGGCAAGAACGCGGGTCGGAACGGCGGCCGCACGCACCGCGGCGGGGGAATGGCATGGCGCGCTGGATCGCGGGACTGGACGGCTGCCGCGGCGCCTGGGCGGGCGCGCTCCTCGACCTGGACGACCCCGATCGGCACCGCTGCGCCCTGTTCCCCGACGTCGCCGCGCTCCTCGACGCGCCGGAGCGGCCCGGCATCGTCGGGATCGACGTGCCGATCGGGCTGCCCGACCGGATCACCGGCGGCGGCCGCGGCGCCGACCGGGCCGCGCGCGCCCGGCTCGGGCCGGCGCGGGCCTCGGTGTTCCCGATGCCGCCGCGGAGCGCGGTCTACGCCCCCGACTACGCCGCCGCGAAGGCCGCCTCGCGGGCCGCGAGCGACCCGCCCTTCGCACCGTCCATCCAGGGCTACAACATCTTCCGCTACGTCCGCGCGGTCGACACGCTCCTGCGGGAGTGCCCGGAGGCGCGCGCGCGGGTCTACGAGGTGCATCCCGAGGTGGCCTTCCACGCCCTCAACGGCGGCCGGCCACTCGGCCTGCCCAAGAAGGGCAGGCGCGCCCGCGAGGGGCTGGACCTCCGGCGGGCGCTCCTCGCAGCGGCGGGCCTGCCGGACGCGCTGATCGGGTCCCGGGTCAAGGGCGTTCCGGAGGACGACCATCTCGACGCGCTGGCCGCCCTCGTGGTGGCCCGCGACATAAGCCTCGGACAGGCCGTGCCGCTGCCGGATCCGCCCGAGCGCGACGCCTTCGGGCTCCCCGTCGTGATCTGGGCACCGGCGCCAAGCCCGCCGTCCTGAACCGGCGCCCCGCACCTCCGCCGGGCGCGTCGGCGACCGCAACGTGCTGTTTTGCACGCAGGCCCGCGCGCGGCCGGTGTCCGTCCCCGGCGCGCGCTCTAGCTCTGGCTGCATGAGCGCCGCGAACCCCCTGCCCGTCCGACACATCGCCCGCGCGATCGTCCTCGATCCGCGGGACCGGATCCTGCTCATCGCCTACACGTCGGTCCACGCGAGGGGGCCGGACGGGGCGCCGCTCCGGTTCTGGTTCATGCCCGGCGGCGGCCTTGAGCCCGGCGAGGACCACGTCACCGCCTGCCGGCGGGAACTCGAGGAGGAGATCGGCCGGGGCGACGCCGCGATCGGCCCGCAGGTCGCGGCCTGCGACGGCCCGTTCCACCTGTTCCGTCAGGCACGGGACGCCCGGGAGCGCTACTTCCTCGTCCGCCTGCCCGACGACCGGGTCGACACGAGCCGGCTCGCCGAGACCGAGGACAACCCGCTGATCGGGACGCGCTGGTGGCCGCTCGACGAGTTGCGCGCTAGCGGTGAGCACGTCGAGCCGGCCGGTCTCGCGGATCTGGCGTCGGACCTCGCGCGCGGGACTATTCCGGCCCAGCCGCGCGTTCTTGCTTGGCGAGGACTTTGATTTCACTCCCGCTGTCGCGGATTTGTCTAACTGGAGACGACTTTATGTTCCCCGTCTACCTGACCGAAGGCTACCGGTCCTTCCTCCTCGACCGCTTCCCGACCGAGCGTCGGCGCTTCGCGCAGCTCGCCTCGACGCAGAATCCGGAGATCCTGGTCATCAGCTGCTGCGACAGCCGGGTCTCGCCCAGCGCGATCTTCAATGCCGGCCCGGGCGAGCTGTTCACGATCCGCAACGTCGCCAACCTCGTGCCGGTCTACCAGCCGGACGGCCAGTATCACGGCACCTCGGCGGCCCTGGAATTCGCCGTCCAGGCCCTGGAGGTGAAGCACATCGTCGTCCTCGGGCATGCCACCTGCGGCGGCATCAAGGCCTGGGCCAACAAGGCGAAGCCGCTCTCGCCCGGCGACTTCATCGGCAAGTGGGTCTCGCTCGTGGGTCAGGCCGAGGACAAGGCCGGCGATCCCGCCGCGCCGAACTACCTGACCAAGCTGGAACATGCCGTGGTCGTCCAGAGCATGGAGAACCTGCTGACCTTCCCGTTCGTGAAGGAGCGGGTCGACGACGGCCGCCTCGAAATCCACGGCGCGCATTTCGGCGTGGCCAGCGGCTCCCTGCTGGTGCGCGATCCGCAGTCCGGCGAGTTCAAGCCGCCGATCGACACGACCGGCCAGTCGGTCCGTTCCGTCGCCGCCATCGCGTGCGAGTGAGCGAACGGCGCGGGCGCTGAGATCCGGGACCGGTCGGCCGGTCCCGGATCCGATGATGCTGGGACGCGCCGGCACGGCGCGTCCGCGAAGGTCGTTCGCCGCGGTCGGCCGGCGATCATCCTGGCTCGAACAGCCATCGACATGAGAAAGGCGGCGGGCTCGCGCCCGCCGCCTTCTCGTTCGGCCCGGCCGAGGCCGTGCCGCCGAAGTCCGTGCCGCTTACATGGCGCCCGGGAGACGCTCGGCCTGCTGCAGGTGCATCTGCAGGGCCGGCAGGGCCTGCTGGGCGTAGTTGCGCAGGGCCGGGTTCGGGCCGCCCTGAGCGTAGGCCTGGGTCATCGCGATGGTCATCTGATGGGCCTGGATCTGCTGCGACGCGTACAGGCGGTCGAAGCGCGCGCCGGCCGGGGCGGCCGAGAGCTGGGCCAGCATCGCCTGCTGCTCCGGGTTCGGCGGGACGATCGTCGAGGCGCCGGTCGCCATCACGTCGCCGCGGCCGATCTGGCCACCCGCCGCGGCGCCGCGCGCCGCGCCGGCACCCGCGCCCTCGAGGCCGCCGACCGGGCCGCCCGCCAGGGTGCCGCCGACCACGCCGGTCGCCGCGCCGACGCCGGCGCCCACGGCGCTGCCCGCCACCG
Source organism: Methylobacterium sp. yr668 (assembly GCF_900116245.1). NCBI lineage: Bacteria > Pseudomonadati > Pseudomonadota > Alphaproteobacteria > Hyphomicrobiales > Methylobacteriaceae > Methylobacterium > Methylobacterium sp. yr668. Next base: position 65,615 of record NZ_FOZY01000012.1, read on the forward strand.
CGATCGGGGCGGTGACCAGGCCACCGAGGCCCGGATCGCCGGCGACGCCGTTCATCTGGCCGCCGGCCAGGGCGACGTTGGCGGCGCGGTGGTCACGGAGCACCTCCTGGGCGTAGGAGCGGATGCGCGGGTTGCGCGACTTGGACAGGGCGATCTGCGAGGACTGGATCTCGAAGGCGTTCGCCTGCATCGACTGCATGCGGAAGTCGTTGGCGCTCTGGGCCATGGCCGGGGTCGACAGCGCCAGGACGAGCGCGGACGCGGCAGCGTAGTTCTTCAGCATCGGGACCTCTGTTCGAGATGGGCACGCGAACCGCGGAAGGACGCCGCATGTGCAGCACGGACGCCTCGGCATACGACGTCGCAGGCAACTCGGAGCCGGCGGGTTCGCGAATTGGTCCGTCAACGAGGCTATCGGCTTATGGTTCCTGCCGTTTTCGCATCGGACAATACGGTTCCCGAGCGGATCTAATCCGGCGCGCGTGCCCTCTCGGTGGATCCCGCAGGATGCCGATCGCGCTCGTCCGGGACGGTGGCCTCGGCGGGTGGGTCCTTCCGGCCGCACCTCCGGGCAGGGCTCGAAGCGCGACGCGCGCGGGCAGCCCGTGATCGTCGTCGCCGTCCAGATCCTCCGCGCCGCCGCCGCCCTCATGGTGGCATGGCACCACGCGCGGCACGAGGCGGGCCTCCTCGCTGACCGGGGCGCCGGCCCGGCGCTCGATCCCGCGACGCTGCTGCCCTGGTGGGGCGGGGTCGACCTGTTCTTCGTGATCTCCGGCTTCGTCATCGTCCATGCCGGCGGCCGGCTCGCGGGCCGGTCGGGCGGCCGCGCCCGCTTCCTCGCCCACCGGGTCGCCCGGGTGGTGCCCCTCTACTGGCTGGTGAGCCTGCTCTACCTCGTCCTGGCGCTCGCGCGGCCGGACCTCCTGGGCGAGGCCGCCGCGCTGGTGCGCGACCCGGTCGCCCTCGCGGCGAGCTTCCTGTTCTGGCCGGCGGCCCGCCCCGACGGCACCGTCCAGCCGCTCTACGGCCTCGGCTGGACCCTGAACTACGAGGCGGCCTTCTACGCACTCTTCGCCGCGGGTCTCGGCTTCGGGCGGCGCGGCGCCGTCGCGTGGCTGTGCGGGAGCTTGGCCGTCCTCGTGGCGGTCGGCGCCCTCGTGCCGGGCCTGCCGGTGCCGCTGCGCTTCTGGTCGGATCCGATCGTACTCGAATTCGCCGCCGGCGCCGGTCTCGCCCTCGCCTGGGGCGCGGGGTTCCGGCCGGCCCTCCCCCTGCGGGTCGGGCTCGCGGTGCTGGGCGTGCTGGGGCTGATCCTGGCCGCGCGGGTGCTCGCGGGTCTCGGCGAGGCCGACGGGTTCCTGCGCCCGCTCCTCGTCGGCGGGCCGGCCGTCCTGCTGGTGGCGGCCGCCCTCGGGCCGCCCCGCGACGCGGCCGCGGTCGCGCGGCTGCCGTCCACCGTGCGCGGGCTCGTCGCGCTCGGCGACGCGTCCTACGCCCTCTACCTCCTGCACCCGTTCGCGCTGCGCCTCGTGCGCGAGGCGCTGCTCCGGCTCGGCCTTGCCCCCGCCCTGCATCCCTGGGCCGGCATGGCGCTGATGCTCGCGGGCAGCGCCGCGGCCGCGCTCGCGGTCCACCGCCTCGTCGAGCGGCCCCTGACCCGGGCCCTCCGGAGGCGGCTCGATCCGGGCGCGCCGCAAAACCGTGTGCGCGCCGTGCCGGCCCCGGTTCCACCGCGCGGCCGGGAGGATTAGCCTCGCCTGCCCGAGGAGAAGGCCAGCATGAAGACCCTGCTCGTTCCCGTCGCGATGCACGACGCCCTGCCCTCCGTCTTCGAGACGACCCGGCTGGCGGCCACGCGCTTCGGCAGTCTGATCGAGGGCGTGTCCCTGCGCCCGGCGCTGGCCGAGTACGTGCCGGTCGACATGGTCGGCGGCATGACGTGGCTGCGCGACGAGGAGGCCGACCGGGCCGAGGCCGAGGAGGCGGGCGGCCGCTTCGTGGCCTTCATGGACGGCGCCGGCATCCCGCGGCACGCCCGCGACGGGCTCTGCATACCGGACCGGGTGCCGGATGCCGGACCGCGCTACCGCTGGCGACAGGACGTCCCCACCGGCGACGCGTTCCTCGGGCAGTACGCGCGGCTGTTCTCGGCAACGGTGGTCGGGCGTCCCGGCACCACCGACAACGCCCCGCGCATGACCACGTTCGAGACGGCCCTGTTCGAGAGCGGCCGCCCGATCCTGCTGGCGCCGCCTACGGCACCGGCCAGCCTCGGTGACGCCGTGGTCATCGCCTGGAACGGGTCGACCGAGACCGCCCGGGCGGTGGCTTTCGCGATGCCGTTCCTGCGGCGGGCCGAGCGGGTGCTCGTGCTCAGCGTCGAGGGCGGCATGGTGCCGGGCCCGACCGCGCAGGACCTCGCCCAGGCCCTGGCCTGCGAGGGTGTGGACGCGTCGCACCGGGCCCTGCCGGCCGGCCGGCGCGTGCCCGGCGAGACCTTTCTGGCGGAGGCGAAGGCGTTCGGCTGCGATCTTCTCATCAAGGGCGCCTACACCCAGAGCCGCCTGCGCCAGATGATCTTCGGCGGCGTCACCAGCCACGTTCTCGCCCACGCCGACATGCCGGTGCTGATGGCGCATTGAGCGCTCCGCGAGCCCGGCCGACGGATTGTGGCACCGCACGTCCTTCGGCGCCGGGAACCCTGCCCGGTCCCCGGCGTTCGGGTCCCGCAGCCGGACGGCACGCCCATTGTCCACACGCTCGGAAAGGAGCCCCGTGAAGAGCCCCGTGAGACGTCTCTTCCTCGCCGGCCTTCTGGCGATCGCGACCATCCCCGCCGCCCGCGCTGAGCCGGCGACCGTCCGGTTCCGCGGCACCGTGGTCCAGGCCGATTCGGAGCGCGTGGAGATCCGCCGCACCAGCGGCAGCACCCTGGCCGTGCGGATGGGCCCCCGGACCCGCATCTACGCGGTGAACGGCGCCAGCCTGCGGGCGATCAAGCCGGAGAGCTACGTCAGCGTCCTCGGTGCGTCCGATTCCGAGCCGCGGCAGGCGACCGCCGTGACCCTGTACTCTCCGTCCGAGCGCGGGTTCGAGGCCGGCAGCCAGCCCTGGGACACCGCGCAGGGCGCGCGCCTCACCGCCGGCTGGGTGGCCGACGTGCAGCGGGGCGCGCCGATGCGTCTGACCCTCGCCTATAACGGCGGCCAATCGTCCTTCGCGATCCCCGACGACACGCCGGTGACGCAGTTCTCGCCTGGTGAGAAGGCGATGCTCCAGCGGGGCGCCGCCGTGACGATCTTCGCGCGCCCGGACGAGGACGGCGGGCTGATGGCGGGGACGATCGCGGTGGGCCGCCAGGGCGTCGTGCCGGGTCTCTGAGCCGATCGGGCCGCTGCGTCACCGACTGCGCAGCAAACCCGCGCGCCGACGCGGAAGCTGCGCTACACCGGTCGGCGATGACCGAGCCCGCCTTCACCCTCGACCCGCGCCTGTCGGCTGACACCGCCGAAGTGGGCGACCTCGCCCTGTGCCGCGTGCTGCTGATGGACGATGCCCGGTTCCCGTGGCTGATCCTAGTGCCGCGCCGCCCGAACCTCACCGAGATCACCGACCTCTCCGAGACCGATGCCGCGGCGCTCTGGAAGGAGATCCGCCTCACCACGGGGGTGATGCAGGCCCTGTCCAAGCCCGACAAGGTGAATGTCGGCGCCCTGGGCAACGTAGTGTCGCAGCTCCACGTCCACGTGGTCGGCCGCTTCCGGTCGGATCCCGCCTGGCCGGGGCCGGTCTGGGGGTTCGAGACCCGCAAGCCCTACCCGCCCCACGCCCGCGCCCAGCTCCTCGAGCGCGCCGGCGCCCTCTTCTCCGCGGCCTGACCCTCGCATGACCGATCCCCGCGATACCCTCGGCTTCGTCCGAAACCGCCTCGACCGGCACTCGGCCGAGCAGCCCGAGGAGGCGGTGCCCGCCTTCGACACGCCCGAAGCCCGCCTCGTGCTGATCTGCGGCGACCGGATCGTGCTGCGCGGGGAGACCGCACTGATCGCGGTCGCGGAGGCGGCGGACCTCGCCGGCGAGATGCGCATCTTCCTCGGGCACCGGGACGGGCAGCCCGTCTTCGCCGCCGCCGCGCCGGCCGAGGCCGCGGAGCGCTTCTCCGAGGGGCCGACCCGTACCCTCGACCTGAGGTCGATCGCCACCGACTCCGCCGTGGAGGCCGAGGAGCTCGGCCTGCTCGCCGTGGCCAAGTCCATGCTCGACTGGCACGCCCGCCACGGCTTCTGCGCCAATTGCGGCACCGCCACCGTCTCGAAGGCCGGCGGCTTCCGCCGGGAATGCCCGAGTTGCAATGCCCACCATTTCCCCCGGGTCGACCCGGTGGTGATCATGCTGGTGCGCCGGGGCGACACCTGCCTGCTCGGCCGGGGTCCGCATTTCCGCCCGCACATGTATTCCTGCCTCGCGGGCTTCCTGGAACCCGGCGAGACGATCGAGGACGCGGTGCGCCGCGAGGTGTTCGAGGAGACGCAGATCCGCGTCGGCGCCGTCACCTACCGGACGTCGCAGCCCTGGCCGTTCCCGTCGTCGCTGATGATGGGCTGCGCCGCCGAGGCGCTCGACGAGGTTATCGTGACCGATCCCAGCGAGCTGGAGGATGCGCGCTGGTTCAACCGGGCCGACGTCGCGGCTATGCTGGCGGGAACGCATCCCGAGGGGATCCTGGCGCCGCCGCCCATGGCGATCGCCAACTACCTGATGCGCGCCTTCGTGGCCGGCGAGACCTGATCCGGATCAGCCGGACGCGCCGGAGCCGCTGACCTGCAGCTCCCCCGCCGCGCCCGCGCCATCGGCCTCAGACCGCCACGCGGGCCTGCTCCGCCTGGGCCGGGAGCGCGCCCCGCATCTCCGAGAAGGCCTCTCCCACCATCAGCAGCGCCGGACCGTCGAGGCCCGCCGCCTCGACCCGGTCGGCGAGGTCGGCGGCCGTGCCGCGCAGGGCCTGCTGGTTCGGGCGGGTGGCGTTGAACACCAGCAGCGCCGGCGTCGTGGGCGCCAGCCCCTCCTCCACGGCGCGCGCCAGCAATGCCCGCAGGGTCCGCTTCGGCATGTAGACGACCGTGGTGACGCTCGGATCGGCGAGAGCGCCCCAGTTCAGGTCGTCCGGCAGCGCCCCGCGGCGGTCGTGGCCGGTGACGAACTGGAGCCGGCGCGCGGCGTCGCGATGGGTCAGGGACAGGCCGAGGGACGCCGCCGCACCCTGCGCGGCCGAGACGCCCGGCACCACGGTCACCGGGATGCCGGCGGCCCGGCAGGCCTCGATCTCCTCGCCGGCCCGGCCGAAGACCAGCGGGTCGCCGGATTTCAGCCGCACCACCTGCTTGCCGGAGCGGGCGAGCTGCACCATCAGCGCGTTGATGTCGTCCTGGCGGCAGGACGGGCCGTGGCCGGTCTTGCCCACCAGCATGGTGCGGGCCTCGCGGCGGGCGTAGTCCAGGATCTCGGGCGCGACGAGGTCGTCGTAGAGGATGACGTCGGCGTTGCGCAGCGCCCGCAGCGCCTTGAGCGTGAGCAGCTCCGCGTCGCCGGGGCCGGCCCCGACCAGCGTCACGGCGCCGCCCTTCGGGGCGGTCTCGGTCTCGCCGAGCAGCTCGGCGAGATCCCGGTCCGACGGCGCCCGGTCGGGCTCCGCGAAGGCCCGGTCGGTGAAGCGCTCCCAGAAGAACCGCCGGTCGGCGAAGCCGTGGAAGCGGGCCGTGACGCCGTCGCGCCAGTCGCGGGCGGCCGCGACCCAGCGACTGAACCCGCGGGGCAGCATCGCCTCAATCCGGGCGCGCACGGTCTGCCCGAAGACCGGGGCCGCGCCCTCGGTCGAGATGCCGACCACGAGCGGCGAGCGGTTGACGATGGCGCCGAACTTCACGTCGCAGAGGTGTGGCCGGTCCACCGCGTTGACGATGGCGCCGGCGCCGCGGGCGGCCGCCACGAAGGCGACGCACTCGGCCTCGTCCTCCATCGCGCCGATGCAGAAGGCCGCGCCCCAGAGATCGTCCGGGCTCCAGGGGCGTTCGTGCAGGACCACCTGCCCGTCGACGATCTCGCCCGGCACGGCGCGCAGCTCCTCGCCGGGCTCGGGCGCGTAGACGTCGACATGGGCGCCGGCGGCGGCCAGCACCTTCACCTTCCAGGGGGCGCCGCCGGACGAGCCGGCGAGCACCACCCGCTTGCCGCGCAGGGGGACGAAGACGGGCAGCACCGCCAGCGGCTCCAGGCCGGAAGCCTTGGTCTCGCGGGGCGCGCGGGCTGCGCGCAGGGGGGTCTCGGTCACGGGCCTGTCCTGAATCGTCCTGATCCGGCCGGTCCCGACTGCCCCCTCATCCTCGGGTACCGCAGCGGAAGCCTCGAAGGAGGCTCCAGTCGGCCGCGATCCCTGGAGCTCTTCTTCGAGGACCGCCGACGCGGGCACCTCAGGATGAGGTGATCTGACAGGAGAAGCCGATCCATCCTCGCCGGCGAGTGTATCAGAAAATCACGCGGCGCATGCGGTCTGCCCGGCCAGCATCTTGCGGATCTCCGGTATGCACGAGCCGCAATTCGTCCCGGCCTTGCAGGCGGCGCCCACCGCCTCCGCGGAGCCGGCGCCTCCGGCAATGGTCGCGGCGATAATGTCCGCGCCGACGCCGTGACAGGCGCAGACCACCGGACCCGCCGAGGCGGTCGCCGCGCGGCCCGAGAGCAGCGCCCGCCGCTCGGCGGCGTCGGGCGCCTCGGCGGTGAACAGGACCTTGGCGGCCTCCCAGTCCGGCCGCTCGGCGGCGGGGGCGTAGGCGAGGCAGGCGACGAGGCGGTCGCCGTCGTAGACCGCGCAGCGGTAGCGATCGCGGGCGTGGTCGGCGTATTCCGCCAGCTCGCCGCCCGGCAGCGCTTCGCTCTGGATCAGCCCGCGCACCATCAGCGCCACGGCGCGGGAGCTGTCGGCGGTGGCGAACTGCGCGCCCCAGCCGCCGGTGATCGCGGCGCGCGCCCACCACCAGCCCTCGGGCAGCGCCACCTGTCGGCGCGTCAGCAGGAAGCCGCGGGCGCGGTAGCCGACGGACTCGATCGCCGCGGGGGTCGCCTTGAGCTCGGGCTGACCCGAGACCGGGTCGGTCATGCCCCGCACCAGCGCGCCGACCCGGGCCCGCGACGCGAAGGCGCCGCCCCAGTGCATCGGCATGAACAGGCTGCCCGGCACCACCGTGTCGGTGACCGTCACCTCCAGCTCGGCCGCGCCGTGCGCGGTCGTGAGCCGGGCGATGTCGCCCTCCGCGAGGCCGTGGACCGCCGCGTCGTCCGGATGGACCTCGACGAACGGCACGGCCCGGTGCGCGGAGAGCCGCTGGCTCTTCCCGGTGCGCGTCATCGTGTGCCAGTGGTCGCGGACCCGGCCGGTGTTGAGCATGAGCGGGAACGCCGCCGAGGCCGCGAGCGCGAGGGCCGGCGGCTGCACCGCGACGAAGCGGGCGCGCCGGTCGAAGGTGTAGAACCGGCCGTCGCCGAACAGCCTCGCCTTCCCCTGCGGGGCGCCCCGGAAGCCGGAGCGCTTCGGGATCGGCCACTGCACCGGCAGGGCCGCCTCGTAGGCGGCGTCGCCGATGTCCGCGAGCGCGCCGAGGTCGAAATCGCGGGTGCCGTTGTTCTCGTAGGCCGAGAGCCCGGCATGCTCGCGGAAGATCGCGGCGGCGGAATCGAACGCGAAGGCCCGCCCGTGGCCGAGGCGGCGCCCGACATCCGCCAGCGCCGCCCAGTCCGGCCTGGCCTCGCCGGGGCTCGCGAGGAAGCGGCGCTGGCGCGAGATCCGGCGCTCTGAATTGGTGACCGTGCCGTCCTTCTCGCCCCAGGCCTGGGCGGGGAGAAGCACGGTGGTCTTGGCCTGCCCCCGCGCGGTGTCGGAATCCGCCACCGCCTCGGACACCACGTAGAGGTCGAGGCCGGCGAGCGAGTCCCGGATCGCGTCGGCCCGCGGCATCGAGACCAGCGGGTTGGTGCCCATCACCCACAGCGCCTTGATCTTGCCCCGGCCGATCGCCTCGAACAGCGCCACCGCCTTCATGCCCTCGCCGGTGATGATCCGCGGGGCGCCCCAGTAGCGGCGCACCCGGTCCACCTCCTCGGGGGTGAAGTGCATGTGGGCGGCCAGCATGTTGGCGAGCCCCCCGACCTCGCGCCCGCCCATGGCGTTCGGCTGGCCGGTCAGCGAGAACGGCCCCATCCCGGTCTCGCCGATCCGGCCGGTGACGAGGTGACAGTTGATGATGCTGTTGCCCTTGTCGGTCCCCTGCGCCGACTGGTTCACCCCCTGCGAGAAGGCCGTGACCACCCGGCGGGTGCCGGCGAACAGGGCGTAGAAGGCCGCGATGTCGGCCTCGGTCACGCCGGTGACGGCGGCGACAGCCGCGAGGTCCGGCGCGATCTGGCGGGCGCGGTCGAGGGCGCCGTCCAGGCCGGCCGTGTGGGAATCGATGAAGGCGCGGTCGCGGAAACCGTTGTCCGACAGGTAGACCAGCAGGCCCGAGAACAGGGCGGTGTCGGTGCCCGGCCGGATGCCGAGGAACAGGTCGCATTCCTGCGCGGTCTGGGTCCGGCGCGGGTCGATGACCACGAACTTGGTGCCGCGGCGCTCCTTGGCGTCGGCCATGCGGCGGAACAGGACCGGGTGGCACCACGCGGTGTTGGAGCCGACCAGCACGATCAGGTCGGCCTCGTCGAGATCCTCGTAGCAGCCCGGGACCGTGTCGGAGCCGAAGGCCCGGCGGTGGGCCGCGACCGCGCTCGACATGCAGAGCCGCGAGTTGGTGTCCACGTGCGGCGTGCCGATGAAGCCCTTCGCGAGCTTGTTGGCGACGTAGTAATCCTCGGTGAGGAGCTGGCCCGAGAGGTAGAAGGCGATCGCGTCCGGCCCGTGCTCGTCCGCCACCGCGCGGAGTCTGCCCGCGACCGTGTCGAGCGCGGCATCCCACGAGACCTGGGCGCCGTCGACCTGCGGGTGGAGCAGGCGGTTCTCGAGCGACAGGGTCTCGCCCAGCGCCGAGCCCTTCGAGCACAGGCGGCCGAAATTGGCCGGGTGCTCGGAATCGCCCGCGATGGTGGCGCCGCCCTGCCCGTCCGGGGTCGCGAGCACGCCGCACCCGACCCCGCAATAGGGGCAGGTGGTCCGCACCGTCGGCGCCGCCACTGGCTGGGTCATGGCTCAATCCTCGCAGGGTCGTCCTGGGCGGGAGCAAGCTTCGCGCCGCCGTTCCCCTCCCCCCTGTGGGGAGGGGTCAGGGGTGGGGGTGGTGCAGAAGGCACCGCCCGAGCCCCATCCTGCGCCACCCCCACCTCCGGCTCCTCCCCACAGGGGGGAGGAGAGCAAGTTGCGGTTCAGTACACGTCGGCCTGATACCGCCCGGCCTTCTTGAGCGCGGCGAGATAGGCCACCGCGTCCTCGGGGCTCTTGCCGCCGAACTGCGCCGCCACGTCGATGATCGCCCGCTCGACGTCCTTGGCCATGCGCTTGGCGTCGCCGCAGACGTAGAAATGCGCGCCGCCCTCGAGCCACTTCCACAGCTCGGCGCCGTTCTCGCGCATCCGGTCCTGGACGTAGGTCTTCTCCGTCCCGTCCCGCGACCAAGCCAGGGACAGGCGGGTGAGCACCTTGTCGTCCTTCAGGCTGTTCAGCTCGTCCTTGTAGAAAAAGTCCGAGGCCTGCCGCTGGTGGCCGTAGAACAGCCAGTTGCGGCCCGGCGCCCGCGTGGCGGCGCGCTCGCGCAGGAAGGCCCGGAACGGCGCGATGCCGGTGCCGGGGCCGCACATGATCACGTCCTTCGACAGGTCGGCCGGCAGTCCGAACCCGTGCGCCTTCTGGAGGTAGACCTTCACCCTGGTCTGCTCCGGAAGGCGCTCACCGAGGTGCGTCGAGGCCACGCCCAGCCGCAGCCGCGAGCGGTGGTTGTAGCGCACCGCGTCCACGGTCAGCGACACGCGGCCGACATCCATCTTGGGCGAGGACGAGATCGAGTAGAGCCGCGGCTGCAGCTCGTCCAAGGCCTCCAGGAAGACCTCGGCGTCGGGCCGCGCGCCCGGGAACTTGTGCAGCGCGCCGAGCACGTCGAGATAGGCGGCGTCGCCGTCCGGATCCTCGCCGGAGGCGAGCGCCTGCGCCTTCTTGCGCGCCGCCCCGGAGGTGAGCAGCGACAGGAGCTGGTACAGATTGTCGGGCGCCGCGCCGAGCGCGTAGTTGATCAGCAGGTGCTCGCGCAGGGTCCTTTCCCCGATCACCCGCTCGGGCCGGGCGCCGAGTTCCGCGATCACCGCATCCACCAGTGCCGGGGCGTTGGCGGGGAACAGGCCCAGCGAGTCGCCGACCTCGTACTGGATCGGCGTGCCGTCGAGCCCGATCTCGATGTGCCACGTCTCCTTCTCGCCGCCCGGATCGTTGAGGCGTCGACGGGACAGGAACAGCGCCTCGACCGGGTTCTCGCGGCAGTAGCCGAGCGGGCCGAGATCGGCCGCCGCCTTCGGGGCGTCGTCCTCCGCCTTCGGCGCCGCGGGGACGCCGCCTGCGGCGCCGAACTCCTCGTCCAGCTTCTTGAGCATGCGCAGGGTCTCTTTGCCGCCGGGCTGGCAAAGGTTCAGGCGCGCCTCGTTCTTGAGGAAGATGGCGTTGGCGTAGTCGGCGCAGTTGTAGCCGCACTGGCCGCAATCCTGCTGGGCCATGGCGGCCATCAGCTTCTGCGGTTCGGGCCGGTCCTTGGCCATCGCCATCCGGTCGGCGATCGGCACGGATGGGTCGTGCCAGGGGGCGTCGTCGTTGTCGGCGAGTTTGGGGCCCGTGGCGGGGCCCTCGCCGGGCGCGAGCGCCGTCGCGCCCGCGACGGCGGGGCCGAGCAGGGCCGCGAAGTAGCCCGAGAGCCAGGCGCGCTGGTCCTCGTTGAAGGGCGCGGTCTCGGGGATCAGGACGAGGGGGGGCGAGACGTGCTGGGTCATGCGGCGGCCTTCAGGGCGGGCTGGTCCTCGGCGGCGTCGCGGAGCGCCTCCGCGCCGGTGCGGCTGGTGAAGGCCTGGAAGCTCTCCTCGGGGCCCTGGCGGAGGGCGAGGTAGGCGCGCAGCAGCGCCTCGACGCGGGCGGGCGCATCCTCGGCCTTCACGGCCTTCCAGATCTCGGTGCCGATCTTCGGGTTCTCGGCGAAACCGCCGCCGACCACGACGTCGTAGCCCTCGACGGTGTCGCCCTCCTCCGAGACGACGACCTTGGCGCCGATCAGCCCGATATCGCCGATGTAGTGCTGGGCGCAGCTGTGATGGCAGCCGGTGAGGTGGACGTTCACCGGCACGTCGAGGTTCGGCAGGGCCGTCTCGACGTGGTCGGCGATGATCAGCGCGTGGCCCTTGGTGTTGGAGGCCGCGAACTTGCAGCCCTTCGCCCCCGTGCAGGCCACGAGACCGGAGCGGATGCCCGCCGCCTTGGTGGTGAGGCCGAGATCGAGCACCCGCTGCTCAACCTCGGCGACCTTCGCGTCCGGAACCCCGGAGAAGATGAAGTTCTGCCAGACGGTCAGGCGGATCTGGCCGTCGCCGCACTCGGCGGCGATCTTGGCGAGCGCCCGGACCTGATCGCTGGTCATCTTGCCGACCGGCAGGACCACTCCGATCCAGTTGAGGCCGGGCTGCTTCTGGGCGTGGACGCCGACATGGGCGAACCGGTCGGTGGCCTTCCGCGGCGCGACCTGCTCCGGGGCGACCCGGTCGAGCTTGCGGCCGAGCTTGTCCTCGACGGCCGCGAGGTACTTGTCGAAGCCCCAGGCGTCGAGGACGTACTTCATCCGGCTCTTGTTGCGGTTCGTCCGGTCGCCGTTCTCGATGAACACCCGGATGATCGCGTCGGCGACGGCGTTGCAGTCCTCCGGCTTCAGCACGATGCCGGTGTCGCGGGCGAGGTCCCGGTGGCCCGAGATGCCGCCGAGCACGAGGCGCATGTAGATGCCGGGCGGCACGGCGGCGCCGTCCAGCACTTCCACGGCCTGGAAGCCGATGTCGTTGGTCTCCTCGAGCGTCGGCATCACGCCGCTGCCGTCGAAGGCAACGTTGAACTTGCGCGGCAGGCCGTAGAGCGAGCGGTCGTTCAGGATCCAGTTGTGCCAGGACTTGGCGAGCGGGCGCGTGTCCAGAAGCTCCTGGACGTCGATGCCGGCGGTCGAGGAGCCGGTGACGTTGCGGATGTTGTCGGCGCCCGCCCCCCGGGCCGTGAGACCGATATCGGTGAGCCCGTCGAGGAAGGGCTGGGCGTGCTCGGGATCGATCTCCCGCACCTGCAGGTTCGCCCGGGTGGTCACGTGGACGTAGCCGCCGCCGTGCTGGTCGGCGAGGTCGGCGATGCCGGCGAACTGCCAGTGGTGCAGGATCCCGTTCGGGATCCGCAGCCGGCACATGTACGAGACCTGGTTCGGCGCCACCCAGAACATCCCGTGGTAGCGCCAGCGGAAATTGTCCTCGGGCTTCGGCTGCTTGCCGGCGGCGGCCTCCTGGATGAGGCGGTTGTGGCCGTCGAACGGGTTCTCGGCGCGCTTCCATTTCTCCTGGTCGCAGAGCTTGCCGCCGTCCTTGACGGTCCGGTCCTGCGCCTTGATGTGGATCGCGTCCGGGCCCGTCGGCTCGGCCGGCGGCGCGGCCGCCCCCGCCCCGCCCGCGGCGAGGCCGCCGGTCAGGCGGACGGCGGCGATGCCGGAGGCGAAACCCTCGAGGTAGCGCTTCTGCTCGGCCTCGAACGCGCCCGCGGCGGTCTGGGTGGTGGTCTCGGACATCCGCGCCTCCTCAAGCAGCCAGGGGCTCGGGCGCGGGGCGCCCGAACATCAAGTCGTCCACGTTCTCGATCGGGTCGCCGGAGCGGATCAGCCCCTTGCAGGCGCCCTGCTCGGCGATGTCGCCGACGAACACCGCGCCGATCAGCCGGCCGCCGCGCACCAGCAGCTTGCGGTAGAGGCCGGCGCCGGGGTCGGAGAGCACGATCGCCTCCGCGTCGTCGGGCGTGTCCACGATCCCGGCCGAGAAGACCGGCAGGCCCGAAACCTTCAGGCTCGTGGACAGGGCCGTGCCCCGGTACTCGGCCGGCTCGCCCGAGAGGTGGCGGGCGAGCGTGTCGGCGTGCTCGTAGGCGGGCTCGACCAGACCGTAGATCTGGCCGCGGTGCTCGGCGCACTCGCCGAGCGCGAAGATCCGCGGGTCCGAGGTGGTCATCCGGTCGTCGACCGTGATGCCCCGGCCGATCGCCAGCCCCGCTTCCTGCGCCAGCGCCACCGAGGGGCGCACGCCCACCGACATCACCACGAGGTCGGCCGGGAGCGCGGTGCCGTCCGCCAGCACGAGGCGCTCGACCCGGGACGCGCCCTCGATCCGGGCGGTGTCGGCCTTGAGGATGACGCGCACGCCCCGCGCCTCCATGGCGCGCTTCACCAGCCCGGCGGCGTGGTGATCGAGCTGGCGCTCCATCAGCCGGTCCATGACGTGGAGCAGCGTGGTCTCGACGCCGAGGCGCGCGAGCCCGACCGCCGCCTCGAGGCCCAGGAGGCCGCCGCCGATGACGATCGCCTTCGCGTGCTGCACGGCGGCACGGCGGATCGCCGCCACGTCGGCGAGGTCGCGGAAGGTGATGACGCCCGGGAGGTCCATGCCGGGCTTGGGCAGGCGGATCGGCAGGGAGCCGACCGCGAGGACCAGCCTGTCGAAGGGCAGGACGTGTGTCTCGCCCACGATGACGAGCCCGTTCTCCCGGTCGATCCGCGTCGCCGGCGCGCCGGTGATCAGGCGGATGCCGTGATCCGCGTACCAGTCGAGGCCCCGGAAGGCGCAGGCCGCCTCGTCGACCTCGCCGCCGAGCAGCGAGGAGAGCAGGACCCGGTTGTAGGCGGCCGTGGGCTCGGCCCCGATGCAGGTGATGTCGTAGCGGCCGGGCGCGGCCTCGGTCAGCCGCTCCAGGAAGCGCAGCGAGGCCATGCCGTTGCCGACGACGACCAGCCTCTCGCGCGGCGGGCCGTTCCCGGCGCCCGCGTCGTGTCCGCGTGTGTCCATGGGGGATGTCGCCATCGCTCGATCGCGTCTGAAACCTCGAGTGCAGGGTCGTTGGCGGACCGCCCACGAAAAAGCCGCTGCCGGTCGTCTCCCGGCAGGCTTCAGCCCCAGGGAGAACCGGATCAGCGGCCTCGCTGACGGCGCTGTCCGTCGCCGTTGACGGACGGGGGGAGGTTTGCAGGTTCCGTGCCAGACGCCGCGCGGTCCGCGAGCGCCGCGCGGACCCGCAGGATCGGTGGGGCGGCCGGGACGTTTCGGCCGTCGAGGCGTCGGCTTCGGCACTGCACAAAAACTGTGCGACCCGTCGCAAAAGCGATCACGGGCGGACCGGGCTTTCCGGCAGCGACAGGAAGGTCGGGAAATTTCCGGAGGCGCGTCGACGGGGGGCTACCGCGCGCAGGCGATCGCCGCGTCGGCCCGGATGGGCTGACCGGCAACGCGCAGCTTCAGATTATGATGAACGTATTACGTCAGTTCTCGCGACTATATCGCCGCGAGTCGGACCGATTCTCGAGGTATAGAGTCGCAGACGTGCAATGCCGGCGCCTGTAACGCGCCCTCATCGACGTCGCGTCCATTAAAGGAGTGTCGACAGCATCGCCAGGAGCCCCAGCGTCGGCATCGCGCCGGCGGCCAGGACCCAGTACCAGGCGTGGTGCGATCCCGCCCGACGGTTGTCGTTGCAGGCGCGGGGCACGCGGCCGCCCCGCGTGACGTAGCGTCGAAGCTCGACCCGCCCGCGCGGATGCGAGATCAACGATCCAGTTTCGAGTTTGCGGCATCCGGGCATGGCTCAAGCACAACGGGCGAGCGTGCCCCGCGTTCCGCCGCTGTTCGCCGCGATTCCGCGGGCCGGTGACGAACCGCGCGAAGTGTCGCCGTCGTCAGAGATCCGCCATCGCCGCCCGGTACAGATCCGCCCTGTAGACGGTCGCGATCGCCGCCGCGATGTCGAACTGCGCGGGCACCTGCTGCGACGCCCGCATCTGCTCCAGCAGCCACCGGGCCTGCGCGGCGCGCGGCTCCTCGACCGCCGCGCCGAAGCGGATGCGCGTGCCGGGCCCGGCGGACGGGTCCGGATCGCCGAAGGCCCGGCCGACCAGGGCGGGATCGAGATCGAGATAGGTCCGGCGGGCGAGGCGATGGATCAGTTCGGTCCGGTTCTCCGGATCCGCGCACCAGCGTCCGGCCCGGGCGACCGCCCGCACCAGCGGCAGGATCGCGCCGTCGAGCCGCGCGGAGACGGCCAGCACCTTCTCGATCGCATTCGGCGCGAGGGCGCTGCCGTGGACCGCCACACGCCCGTGGCCGGCCGCGACCGCCACGTCGTTCCAGGGCGCGCCCGCGCAGAACCCGTCGACCAGGCCGCGCGCCAGCGCCTCCACGCAGTGCTGCGGCGGGACCACGACGGTGCGGAACGCCGCCGCGTCGAGGCCGCCGGCCTCGGCGAACAGCCGCACTTGGTAGCTGTGGCACGAGAAGGGGTGCACCGTGCCCAGGGTCAGCGGGGTGCCGGCGCGGTGCCGGGCCTCCGCCACGCCCGCGAAGGCGCGGGCGACATCCGCCAGGGCCTCGCTGGCCGGGTCCATCGCGGCCCAGAGGGTGTTGGACAGCGTGACGGCGTTGCCGTCGGTGCTGAGCTGGAGCGGCACGATCAGGTCGGAGGGCGGCCCCGACAGGGCGAGCCGGCTCGCCAGCGCCAGCGGCGCCAGCATGTGCGCGCCGTCGAGATGGCCCAGCGCCAGCCGGTCGCGCAGCGTCGCCCACGAGGGCTCGGCGGTGAGGTCGAGGTCGAGCCCCTCGGCCCGGGCGAAGCCGAGTTCGTGGGCCGCGATCAGGGGCGCCGCGTCGCAGAGCGGAACGTAGCCGAGCTGGAGCCTCATCCGAGCAGGTCCGCGGTGGTGACGATCGCCCGGGCGATGTCGGCGATCTTGCGCTTCTCGTTCATGGCCTTGCGGCGCAGCTGCTTGTACGCCTCGTCCTCGGAGAGACCTTTCATGGTCATCAGGATGCCCTTCGCCCGCTCGATCAGCTTGCGGTCGGCGAGTTCGCCCCGCGCCTCCGTCAGCTCGCGCTGGAGGCGCGCGAAGGCGTTGAAGCGCAGGATCGCGATGTCGAGGATCGACTTGATCCGTTCCGCCCGCAGCCCGTCCACCACGTAGGCGGAGATCCCGGCATCGACGGCGGCCTGCATCATGGTCGAGTCCGAGCGGTCGACGAACATCGCCACGGGCCGCTCGACCTGCCGGGAGACACCCGACATCTGCTCCAGGATGTCCCGGCTCGGGCTCTCCAGATGGATCACCACCACGTCGGGCTTGAGCGCGGCAACGCGCTCCATGAGGTCGGCGGTGTCGGGAATCACGACCACGCGCCCGATCCCGGCGGCGCGCAGGCCCTCTTCCAGGATGGCCGCGCGGGCGCGGCTCGGGTCGATCACGGCGACGGTGAGATTGGTTTCAGTCATCGTGGCCCGGTACGGGGCGGGTCTTCTTCTCGAGGCCGGCCCGGCGCGGGCCGCCGCGAGCTAAGCAAGGCCCGTGCCCGTGCTGGGCCCGCGGCGCCCGTTTCCGCGGAATCCCACCTTGCGGCACCAGTAACCGCTGCGCAAAGAAACGGTCCAGCTTCCGCCGCAATGCTGGCCGCACTGTACAGGCCTCGCGGCGGTCAAGGAGATCGGTGATTCGGATGCGCAGGCCAGATCAGCCCGCCCTGACGGCCGCCGCCCACGGCCGCGTGTCCATGCCCTTCCTGCCGACGCTGGCCGTCGTGGCAATCCTGGGCGTGGCCTCGCTCTACTGCCCGACCTCGAAGCCGGGGCAGCCCGGCGCCCGGGTCGAAGCGGGCGTGTCCGCCGCGCCCGGACCCACGGATTTCGCGCCGATCGCCGCCGTCGCGGCGCCGGGCCGCCCGCCCGCCGTGATCGCGTTCGCCGAGCAGTACCCGCTCGACGCCGTGATCGCGCGGACGGGGTCCCTGCCCGCCCGTCCGGCCGTGGCCGCACGGGCGAACGCCCACGTCGCGGCCGCGGGCCGGCGCGCCTGCCCCGGCCGGCGCTGCCCCGAGACGCCCCGCAGCAACACCGATCCCATGGCGCCCGCCCGCGGGGCGGCCGATGAGGCCGAGGACGCCCTGCTCCCGGCGCAGGCCATGCCCTTCGCGGCCTCGGTGGTGGAGACCCTGGTTCCGGCCGCGCGGGCCGTCGGCGACGCGGCGAACCTCGTGCGCAGCAGCGCGAGGGCGGTCCAGGGCACGGTGGCCCTGGCGGTGGCCGACTGCCTGCGCTGACCGCGTCGGGCAGCGGGCACTCCGACCTCTGGATCTCGTGACCGGACGTCCTAGGTGCGTCGCAGCGGACGGCCCGGACTGCCGGCCGCGGACCGGGGCCGGGGCCGGATGGCTGCACGCATCGAGGATTACGCGCTCGTCGGGGATTGCCGGAGCGCGGCGCTGATCAGCCGTCAGGGCAGCGTCGACTGGTTGTGCTGGCCGCGCTTCGACGCGGCCGCCCTGTTCACCAGCCTCCTGGGAACCGAGGCGCACGGCTTCTGGAAGATCTTCCCCGAGGCCGAGCACGTCGAGACGCGCTGGTCCTACCGGCCGGGCAGCCTCGTGCTGGAAACCCGCCACACCACGCGGCAGGGCGAGGTCCTGGTCACGGATTTCATGCCGGTCGGCGACGGGTCCCATCTGGTGCGGCTCGTCGAGGGCGTGCACGGGCGCGTCGCCATGCGGATGGAGATGGCGGTCCGGTTCGATTACGGCTCGGCCGTGCCCTGGGTCTCCCGCTCGGAGCTGGGCGACCTGCGCGCCGTCTCGGGCCCGCACAAGGTCGTGCTGCGCACCGACGTCCATCTCAAGGGATCGGACGCGCAGACGACGGTGTCCGAGTTCACCGTCCATGCCGGTGACAAGCACCGGTTCGTCCTGAGCTACGGCGCCTCCCACGAGGACGACCCGCCCCCGATCGAGCCGCGCAAGGTCCTCGAGGCCACCGACCAGCACTGGCGCGAATGGTCGTCGCGCTGCGCCGGCGGCACGGGCTGGGACCGGATGCTCCAGCGCTCCCTGCTGACCCTCAAGGCGCTGATCTACGAGCCCACCGGCGGCATCGTGGCGGCGCCCACGGCCTCCCTGCCGGAGGGGCTCGGCGGGATCCGGAACTGGGATTACCGGTTCTGCTGGCTGCGCGACTCGACCCTGACGCTGATCGCCCTGATGGACGGGGGCTACATCGACGAGGCGCGCGACTGGCTGGGCTGGCTGCTGCGGGCCGTGGCGGGCAATCCCGAGCAGGCGCACATCCTCTACGGCATCGCGGGCGAGCGGCTGCTGCCCGAGATCGAGCTGGACTGGCTGCCGGGCTACGAGAACTCGCGGCCCGTCCGCATCGGCAACGCCGCCGCCAGCCAGTTCCAGCTCGACGTCTACGGCGAGCTGTTCGACGCGCTCTACCAGGCCCATGCCCGCGGCCTGCCGGTGAGCAAGGACGGCCTGCGGGTCGGCCTCGCGATCCTGAACCACCTGGAGACCGCGTGGCGCGAGCCCGACGAGGGGATCTGGGAGGTGCGCGGCGGGCGTCGCCACTTCACGCACTCGAAGGTCATGGCCTGGGTGGCGTTCGACCGGGCATTGCGCATGCACGAGATGCACGAGAACGGCGCCACGCAGGAGCAGGCCGAGCGCTGGCGCGCCGTCAAGGACGAGATCCACGCCGAGGTCTGCGAGAAGGGCTTCGACCCCGCCCTCAACAGCTTCGTCCAGTCCTACGGCGCGAAGGCCCTGGACGCGAGCCTCCTGCTCATCGCCCATACCGGCTTCCTGCCGCAGCACGATCCCCGGGTGGTCGGCACCGTGGAGGCGATCGGCAAGGGGCTGATGCGGGACGGCTTCATCCTCCGCTACGAGACCGAGGGGCAGACCACCGACGGGCTGACCGGCTCCGAGGGGGCTTTCCTGCCCTGCACCTTCTGGTACGTGGACAACCTCATCGGCCTGGGGCGGCGCGACGAGGCCGGGGTACTGATCGAGCGCCTGATCGGCATCTGCACCGATCTCGGCCTCGTCAGCGAGGAATACGACGTGCAAGCCAAGCGTCTTGTGGGTAACTTCCCTCAGGCGTTCACCCACGTCGCCCTCGTCAACACGCTCCTCAGCTATACGCGCGGCGAAGGGCCGGCGGATCGGCAGGGTGGTAAGGCCAACGGAGCTCCTCCCGCCGTCCTACGGCAGCGCGAAGCCGCGAAGCGGACCGCGCGAGGCGAACTGGAAGACGCGACATCATGAGCGGTGCTGACACTCCCGCCAAGGCGGCCCTCGCTGAGATCGATACGCTCAGCATCAACACGATCCGGACGCTCGCGATCGACGCGGTGCAGAAGGCCAATTCGGGCCATGCCGGCGCGCCCATGGCGCTGGCGCCGGTCGCCTACACGCTGTGGAACCGCTACCTGCGCTACGACCCGGCGCATCCGCACTGGCCGAACCGCGACCGGTTCGTGCTGTCCTGCGGCCACGCCTCGATGCTGCTCTACGGGCTGCTGCACCTCGCGGGCGTCGCCGAGAGCGACGGCGGCAATGCCCCGGCGGTGTCGCTGGAGGACATCAAGAAGTTCCGGCAGCTCGACAGCCGGACCCCGGGCCACCCGGAATACCACTTCACCACCGGCGTCGAGACCACCACGGGCCCGCTCGGCCAGGGCGTCGCCAACTCGGTCGGCATGGCCATGGGCAGCCGCTTCCTCGGCCAGCACCTGAACCGGCCGAACCTGCCGCTGTTCGACTACAACGTCTACGCCGTCTGCTCGGATGGCGACCTGATGGAGGGCGTCGCCTCGGAGGCCGCCTCGCTCGCCGGCCACCTGCGGCTCGCCAACCTCTGCTGGATCTACGACGACAACACCGTCACCATCGAGGGCCACACGGAGCTGGCCTTCGGCGAGGAGGTCGCGACCCGCTTCCTGGCCTACGGCTGGCAGGTGCTGCGCGTCGCCGACGCCAACGACGTGCACGCGCTGGCGGGCTCGATCGAGACCTTCCTGGCCACCAACGACCGCCCGACGCTCATCATCGTCAAGTCGGTGATCGGCTACGGCGCCCCGAAGAAGCAGGGCACCTCCAAGGCGCACTCCGATGCGCTCGGCGAGGACGAGGTGAAGGGCGCCAAGCGCGCCTACGGCTGGCCGGAGGACGCGCAGTTCCTCGTGCCGGACGGCGTGCAGGAGAACTTCCGGAACGGCATCGGCAAGCGCGGCGCCGGCCTCTACGATTCGTGGCAGGGCCTGCTCGCCAAGGCGAAGGAGGCGGACGCCGCCCACGCCGAGGACCTGAACGCCTTCCTGGAAGGCCGCCTGCCGGAGGGCTGGGACAAGGACATCCCGGTCTTCGAGCCGGACGCCAAGGGCCTCGCCACCCGCGAATCCTCCGGCAAGGTGCTGAACGCCATCGCCCAGCACGTGCCGTTCCTGCTCGGCGGCTCGGCCGATCTGGCGCCGTCCAACAAGTCCAACCTGACCTTCGAGGGCGCGGGCTCGTTCGGCCCGTTCTCGCCGGGCGGCCGCAACCTGCATTTCGGCGTCCGCGAGCACGCCATGGGCTCGATCGTGAACGGGCTCGGCCTCTCCGGGCTGCGGGCCTACGGCGCGACCTTCCTGGTCTTCGCCGACTACATGCGGCCGCCGATCCGGCTCGCCTCGCTCATGGAGCTGCCGGTCTTCCACATCTTCACCCACGACTCGATCGGCGTGGGCGAGGACGGGCCGACCCACCAGCCGGTGGAGCAGCTCCTGTCGCTGCGCTGCATCCCGGGCCTCGTGACCCTGCGCCCCGCCGACGCCAACGAGGTCGCCGAGGCCTACCGGGTGATCTTCACGCTGAAGAACCAGCCGGCGGTTCTCGCCCTCTCGCGCCAGCCGCTGCCGACCCTCGACCGCGCGAAGTACGGGGCCGCCTCCGGCACCGCCAAGGGCGGCTACGTGCTGGCCGACAGCGAGGGCACGCCCGACGTGATCCTGCTCGCCTCGGGCTCCGAGGTGCAGCTCTGCGTCGGTGCCTACGAGGCCCTGAAGGCCGAGGGGGTGAAGGCCCGGGTCGTGTCGATGCCGTCCTGGGACCTGTTCGAGCGCCAGGACGAGGCCTACCGCGACTCGGTGCTGCCCCCCGCCGTCAAGGCCCGGGTGGCCGTCGAGCAGGGCAGCGTCATCGGCTGGGACCGCTACGCCGGTTCCGAGGGCGCGATCATCGGCATGCACACCTTCGGCGCCTCGGCGCCGATCAAGGATCTCCAGACCAAGTTCGGTTTTACCCCCGAGAAGGTCCTGGACGCCGCGAAGGCGCAGGTGGCCAAGCACAGGAAGTAGCCCGGGGGCCTGCTCTCCCGCCCGGTCCGGGCGGGAGGGTGCGTTCGGGCGAGAGTACGCGGTACGCGAGGCGAGGAACCGACATGAACGCGCTCAAGGCCCTGCACGACGAACAGGATCAAGCGGTCTGGCTCGACTTCGTGGCCCGCGGATTCATCGAGAAGGGCGAGCTGAAGCAGCTCGTGGAGCGCGACGGCCTGCGGGGCGTCACCTCCAACCCGTCGATCTTCGAGAAGGCGATCGGCCACTCGGACGAGTACGACGACAGCCTGAAGGCCGTGCAGGCGACCGGCGACAGCCGCGTCATCGACCTCTACGAGGGGCTCGCCATCGCCGACATCCAGGCGGCCGCCGACGTGCTCCGCCCGGTCTACGAGGCGAGCGACGGTGCCGACGGCTACGTCAGCCTGGAGGTCTCACCCTACCTCGCCCTCGACACCGAGGAGACCCTCGCGGAAGCGCGGCGCCTGCACAAGGCGGTGTCGCGCGACAACCTGATGGTCAAGGTGCCGGCCACGCCGCAGGGCATCCCGGCGATCCGGCAGCTGACGAGCGAGGGCATCTCGATCAACGTCACCCTGCTGTTCTCGCAGGAGGCCTACGAGGCCGTGGCGCGCGCCTTCATCGACGGTCTCGACGCGCGCGCGAAGGCCGGCCACGACGTCTCGCGGATCGCCAGCGTGGCGAGCTTCTTCATCAGCCGCATCGACGTCCTGGTCGACAAGCTCCTCGACGAGAAGATCGCGCAGGCCAACGACCCGGACGAGAAGTTCGCCCTGGAGCAGCTGAAGGGCAAGGTGGCGATCGCCAACGCAAAGCTCGCCTACCAGCGCTACAAGACGATCTTCGCCGAATCCAAGTGGACCGCGCTGGCCGAGAAGGGCGCCAAGGCGCAGCGTCTGCTCTGGGCCTCCACGGGCGTGAAGAACAAGGCCTATTCCGACGTCCTCTACGTCGAGGAGCTGATCGGACCGAACACCGTCAACACGATGCCGCCGGCCACCATGGACGCGTTCCGCGACCACGGCGTGGTGCGGGCCACGATCGAGGAGGACGTGCCCGGCGCCGAGGCGGTGATGAACCGCCTCGCCCGGGCCGGGATCGACATCGAGGCGGTCGCCGAGCAGCTGGTGAAGGAGGGCGTGCAGCTCTTCATCGACGCCGCCGACAACCTGCTGGGCGCCGTCGCCGGCAAGCGCGTCGCGCTGCTGGGGCACCGTCTGGACGGGCAGAGCCTCGCCATGGACGACACCCTGGCGGCCGAGGCCAAGAAGGCCGTCGAATCCTGGCGCGCCAGCGGGTCGATCCGCCGGCTCTGGGCGGGCGACGCCTCGGTCTGGTCCGGCCACGACGAGGCGCACTGGCTCGGCTGGCTGCACATCGTCGAGGAGGAGCTGGAGAAGGCCGCCGACTACGCCGCCTTCTCCGACTGGGTGAAGGCGCAGGGCTTCACCGACGCCGTGGTGCTGGGCATGGGCGGGTCGAGCCTCGGACCGGAGGTCCTCAGCCTGACCTACGGTCAGCGCGAGGGTTTCCCGAAGCTCCAGATCCTTGACTCGACCCACCCGGATCAGGTGCGCGCCCTGGAGGCGAGCATCGACCTCGGCAAGACGCTGTTCATCGTCGCGTCCAAGTCCGGCTCGACCCTGGAGCCGAACGTCTTCCGCGACTACTTCCTGGCCCGCGCCAAGGACGTGCTCGGCGAGAAGGCCGGCGACCACTTCGTGGCGGTGACCGATCCGGGCTCCGACATGGAGCGCGCCGCGAAGGCGGATGGGTTCAAAAAGATCTTCTACGGCGTGAAGCAGATCGGCGGGCGCTACTCGGTGCTCTCGGCCTTCGGCCTCGTGCCGGCCGCCGCCATGGGCCTCGACGTGAAGGCGCTCCTCGAGACCGCCCGCATCATGGTCCGCTCCTGCGGCCCGGCCGTGCCGCCGGCCGTGAACCCGGGCGTCCTGCTCGGCACGGCCATCGGCGCCGCGGCGCTCGCCGGCCGCGACAAGGTGACGATCGTCGCCTCGCCGGCGATCGCGAGCTTCGGCGCCTGGGCCGAGCAGCTGATCGCGGAATCGACCGGCAAGCAGGGCAAGGGCCTCGTGCCGGTGGACGGCGAGCCGGTCGGCGTTCCGGCGGTCTACGGCCACGACCGGTTCTTCATCTACCTGCGCCTCGACGGCAACGCCGAGGCCGCGCAGGACGAGGCCCTGCGCGCCCTGGAGCGGGACGGCCACCCGATCGCCCGCATCACCCTCGACTCGATCGAGCAGCTGCCGCAGGAATTCTACCGTCTGGAGATGGCGACCGCGGTGGCCGGTGCGGTGATCGGGATCAACCCGTTCGACCAGCCCGACGTCGAGGCCAGCAAGGTCGAGACGAAGAAGCTGTTCGCCGAGGCCGAGGCGAAGGGCGCCCTCCCCGCCGAGACGCCGCTCTACGAGGACGACTGGGTCGCGCTCTACGCCGATCCGCGGAACGCCGACGCCCTCAAGCCGGCCGCCGAGGGGCTCGAGGCCGCGATCAAGGCGCAGATCGGCCGCCTGAAGGACGGCGATTACCTGGGGCTCCTGGCCTACGTCCCGCGCGACGCCGAGGCCGCCGCGATCCTGCAGGAGCCGCGGATCGCCGTGCGCGACGCCCGCAAGGTCGCGACCTGCGTGGAGTTCGGGCCGCGGTTCCTCCACTCGACCGGCCAAGCCTACAAGGGCGGCCCGGACACCGGCGTGTTCCTGCAGATCACTGCGGACGCTGCCGAGGACCTGCCGATCCCGGGCCGGAAGCTCGGGTTCAGCACCGTCGTCGCGGCGCAGGCACGGGGCGACTTCGCCGTCCTCGCCGAGCGCGGCCGGCGGGCGCTGCGCGTCCACCTCAAGGGCGGCGACACGAAGGCCGGCCTCGTCCGGGTCGCGGCGGCCCTGAAGATGGCGGTCGTCTAGCCGCCCCGGACCGCCGGCGGGGGGCTTCCCGGCCCGCCGCCGGTCCGCCGCGGCGGATCGCCTGTGACGTCGGTGAAGCCGTAGGGGCCTGACCCTCGCCGCGCGGGGGCAATCGGTAAGGAAGGGCAGCAATGCAACTCGGCATGATCGGCCTCGGCCGGATGGGCGGCAACATCGTCCGGCGTCTCCTGCGCGACGGGCACACAGCCGTGGTGTTCGACCAGAACCCGGCGGCCGTCGCCGCCCTGGTCGAGGCCGGCGCGGTCGGCGCGTCGAGCCTGGAGGACCTGGTCTCGAAGCTCGAGGTGCCGCGCGCGGCCTGGGTGATGCTGCCGGCCGGGGCGATCACCGAGCAGACCGTCCAGGCGCTCTCGGGGCTGATGCAGGCGGACGACTGCGTCATCGACGGCGGCAACTCCTTCTACGGCGACGATGTCCGCCGCGGGGCCGCCCTGAAGGAGAAGGGCCTGCACTACGTGGATGTCGGCACTTCGGGCGGCGTCTGGGGCCTGGAGCGCGGCTACTGCATGATGATCGGCGGGGACAAGGAGGCCGTCGACCGCCTCGACCCGATCTTCAAGACCCTGGCGCCCGGCATCGGCGACATCCCGAAGACGCCGAACCGCGACGGGCGCGACCCCCGCGCCGAGCAGGGCTACATCCACGCGGGCCCGACCGGCGCCGGCCACTTCGTCAAGATGGTCCATAACGGCATCGAGTACGGCCTGATGCAGGCCTACGCGGAGGGCTTCGACATCCTCCGCCACGCCAACGCGTCCGACCTGCCGGCCGAGCGCCGCTTCGATCTCAACATGGGCGACATCGCCGAGGTCTGGCGCCGCGGCAGCGTCGTCTCGTCCTGGCTGCTCGACCTGACCGCCCAGGCACTCGCGGGCGACGAGCAGCTCACCGACTTCTCCGGCTACGTCGAGGATTCGGGCGAGGGCCGCTGGACCATCAACGCCGCCGTCGAGGAGGGCGTCCCGGCGACGGTGCTCTCCGCCGCGCTCTACCGCCGCTTCCGCTCCCGCGAGCACGCGAGCTACGCCGACAAGCTGCTCTCGGCGATGCGCAAGGGCTTCGGCGGCCACCAGGAGCCGAAGGGCTGAGCGGGACGCCCGCCGGCCGACCTGTCCGACCCCCGAAGCCGCAGGGCCCGAACCCATGAGCCTTCCCGTCGGAACCCACGTCCTGAAGGATCCGGAGGCGGTCGCCCGCGAGGCGGCCGAGCGGATCATCGTGGCCTGCGGCGAGAGCCGGTCCGACCGGATCGCGCTCTGCCTCTCGGGCGGCTCGACGCCCAAGGTGCTGTACGGCCTGCTGGCCGGGCCGGACTACGCGGCCCGGGTGCCGTGGGAGCGGATCCACTGGTTCTTCGGCGATGACCGCGCCGTGCCGTGGGACGATCCGCGCAGCAATGTCCGGATGGTTCGGGAGGCGTTCGGGCACGGGTCCCGGATCCCGCCGACGCATCTCCACTTCATCCCGTCGGACGAAGGCCCGGAGGCGGGCGCCCGCGCCTACGAGCGGACGCTCCTCGACTTCTACGGGCCCGAGCACCTCGACCCGGCCCGGCCGCTCTTCGACCTCGTGCTGCTCGGCCTCGGCGAGGACGGCCACACCGCCTCGCTGTTTCCCGGCAAGCCCGGCGTCGACGAGACCCGGCGGCTCGTCGTCGCCGTGCCGGAGGCCGGGCTGGAGCCGTTCGTCCCCCGGATCAGCCTGACGCTGCCGGCGCTGGCGTCGTCCCGGCACGTGCTGTTCCTCGTCACCGGGGCCGGCAAGCGGGCCCCGCTGGCCCGGCTGGCCGCCGGCGAGACCCTGCCGGCCGGCCGCGTAACCAGCGCGGGCGCCGTGGCGTGGCTGCTCGACGAGGCCGCGGCCGGCTGAACCCGCCGCGCCGGCGTCAGTCGCGCGGGAATGATCGGGCGCGCGCAACACCATTTCCTGCCGAGGCGTCGCCGGGCAATGGCATTGCCCCGTCGCACGAGATGACGTTCGAGAACGCAACCCGTCATCGCCAGCCTCTGGGTATCCTTCGTGCAGCCTCGTGAAAGGGCACCGAAGGAGACCTGCCGATGCCGCAGACCACCACCCCGACCGACGTCGAGGCGATGCTGGCGAACCTCGCGCGCTCCGCGAGCCGCTCGCCGGACGCCTATCTGGCCTCGGCCCGGGCGACCCTCGTGCGCCTGCTGGCCCAGCCGGATCTGCTCGATCCGTCGCGGCTGGTCGGCCGGGGGCCCGGCCTGAGCCGGAACCTCCTGTTCGGCACCGAGGCGATCAGCGTCTGGGCGATGGTCTGGGCGCCCGGCACGGTCACGCCGGTCCACGACCACCACTGCTCGTGCTGCTTCGGCCTGCTGCGCGGCAGCCTCCGGGAGACGTGGTACCGTCCGATCAGCGAGACCCACGCGGTGGCGACCATGGACGCCGTCCGCATGCCCGGCTTCGTCGCCTGCATGATGCCCACGGGGCCGAACCTGCACCGGATCGCCAATGACGGGCCGGAGGCGGCCGTCTCGATCCACGTCTACGGCTACGACCACCGGGCGCAGGATTCGTCGATCCATCGGACCTACGCGGTGGCGGCGGGCTGAGCCCCGCCGCGGCGCGGTCGGGTCACGCCACGTAGATCGTCGGGACGGCAGTCGTGTACTTCATCTCCTCCATGGCGATGGACGAGGACAGGTTCGAGAAGTCGAGCTTGGCGATGAGGCGCTGGTAGACCGCGTCGTAGGCCTCGATATCGGGCACCACGATCCGCAGCAGGTAGTCGATCTCGCCGGTCAGGCGCCACGCCTCGACGATCTCCGGGAAGCCGGCGACCACCCGCCGGAACGCGTCCGACCAGTCTGCGGCGTGGCGCGGCGCCTTCACGGCCACGAACACCGTGGTGGGGACGTTGACCTTGCGGCGGTCGACCAGGGCGACCCGGCGGCGGATCACCCCGGAGGCCTCCAGCTTCTTCACCCGCCGCCAGCACGGCGCCGCGCTGATGCCGACCTGCTCGGCGAGTTCGGCCACCGGGAGCGTCGCGTCCTGCTGGAGGAGATCGAGGATCTTCCGGTCCACGGCGTCCATGCGATCGATGCTCCCGTCGGCGCGTCCGGGCCGGACTACAGGGCGAAGTGCTTCGAGAGCTTGAGCCCCTGGGCCTGGTAGTTCGAGCCGGCCCCCGCCCCGTAGAGCGTCTCCGGCAGGTCGAGCATCCGCTCGTAGACGAGGCGGCCGACGATCTGCCCGTCCTCCAGAAGGAAGGGCACGTCGCGGGAGCGGACCTCCAGCACGGCCCGCGCGCCCGCCCCGCCGGCCCCGGCATAGCCGAAGCCCGGGTCGAAGAAGCCCGCGTAGTGGACGCGGAACTCGCCCACGAGGGGATCGAACGGCACCATCTCGGCGGCGTGGTCCGGCGGGACCTGCACGGCCTCCTTGGAGGCCAGGATGTAGAACTGGCCGGGATCGAGGATCAGGCTGCCCGATCCGTCGGCGGCGAGGGGTTCCCAGAAATCCGCGGCCCGGTGGCGGCCGGGGGCGTCGACGTCGACGAGGCCGGTGTGGCGCTTGGCCCGGTAGCCGACGAGGCCGTCGAAGCCGGCGAGGTCGACCGAGACCGCCACGCCGCCCTGGAAGGACGGGCTGCCGGCGTCGACCAGGGCCGAGCGGGCGTGCAGCAGGCCGAGCTCGGCCTCGGTCAGCCGCGGCGCCCCGCGGCGGAAGCGGATCTGCGACAGCCGCGAGCCGCTGCGCACGAGGACCGGGAAGGTGCGCGGCGAGATCTCCGCGTAGAGCGGCCCGTCGTAGCCGGGCTCGACCTGGTCGAAGGCCTCGCCCCGGTCGGTGATCACGCGGGTGAAGACGTCGATGCGCCCGGTCGAGCTCTTCGGGTTCGCGGCCGCCGCGAGATCGGCCGGCAGGGTGAGGCTCTCCTGAAGCTCCGCGATGTAGACGCAGCCCGTCTCCAGGACGGCGCCCGGGCGCAGGTCGACGGCGTGCAGCGACAGCCGGTCGACGCAGGCCTGGACCGTCCGTCCCGAGCCGGGCAGGAAGCTCGTCCGCACCCGGTAGGCCCTGGCGCCCAGGCGCAGGTCGAGGCTCGCGGGCTGGATCTGATCGGCCGCGAAGGGGCTCGCGTTCCGGATGCCGCCCGCCCGCGCGAGGGCGGCGATCGCCTGGGCCGGCAGGATGCCGGATCGGCCGTCCGCGCTCGTCTCGGCGGCTCCCGTGGCTGCGCCCGCGTTCATCGCGCCCCTGACTCCCTCGCGCGCCCCGGCCGGTCCGCGTCACGCCGAGCAGCGTTGTCCGCCGGGACCCGCTAACGCGGGCTTAACCGCGTCCGGAGGCCTCGTGAGGCCGGCGCCGCGACCGGCGGCCCGCCGCGCCGCGCGAGGTAGTCCGCCGCAATTGACGGCGATTCCGCCGCCCACTACCACCGGCCGGGAAGCGCGTTCCATTCGGCTTCAGCGAGTCGTACCGTCCGAAGAAGGGCCAATTAGGGCGATGTACAAGGCCGAGACGCGGGGAATAAGTGTGACGGTCCAGTCTCGTTTCGTCGAGGAGGAGTCCTCGCCGACCGAGAGCCGGTACTTCTTCGCCTACACGGTCGAGATCGTGAACAACGGCAGCGAGCAGGTCCAGCTGCGCTCGCGCCACTGGCGGATCATCGACGGGCACGGGGCCTGCCAGGAAGTGCGCGGCACCGGCGTGGTCGGCAAGCAGCCGGTGCTGGAGCCGGGCGAGTCCTTCTGCTACACCAGCGGCTGTCCGCTCAACACGCCCGACGGGTTGATGGCCGGCAGCTACACCATGGCGACGGTGGCCGGCGAGAGCTTCGAGGCCGAGATCCCCGCCTTCTCCCTCGACAGCCCGCACGTCCGCCGCAGCCTGCACTGAGGTCCCGGCCCGGGGCCTCGCCCCGGAGGAATCCATGTCCGCGACCGGCGAGCGGCTGAGCCCGCTCGACATGCTCGCCCGCCTCGTGTCCTTCGATACGGAGAGCGACAAGTCCAACCTCGCCCTGATCGACGCCGTCTGCGCCTATCTCGACGGCTGGGACGTCCCGTACCTGCGCCTCCCGAACGCGGCGGGCGACAAGGCCGCCATCCTCGCCACGGTCGGCCCGATGGTCGACGGCGGCACCGTCCTGTCCGGACACACCGACGTGGTGCCGGTGGCGGGCCAGGCCTGGACCGGCGACCCGTTCACCCTGCGCGTCGCCGACGGCCGGGCCTACGGACGGGGCGCGGTCGACATGAAGGGCTTCGACGCGCTGGCCCTGGCGCTCGTGCCCGACATGCTCGCCGCCGGCCTGAAGCGGCCGATCCACATCCTGCTCTCCTACGACGAGGAGACGACCTGCCTCGGCTCGATGGACGGGATCGCGCGGTTCGGCGACGGCCTGCCGCGGCCGGCCGCGGTGATCGTCGGCGAGCCCACCGGGATGGAGGTGGCGGACGCCCACAAGAGCATCGTCACCTGCCTCACCACGGTCCACGGCCACGAGGCCCATTCCGCCCGCCCCGCCCTCGGCGCGAACGCCGTATCGGCCGCCTGCGACCTCGTCGCCGGCCTCAACCGGATCGCCGACCTGATGATCGAGCGCGGCGACCCGTCCGGGCGGTTCGACCCGGCCTCGACCACGGTCCATGTCGGGACGATCCAGGGTGGCACCGCCCGCAACATCCTCGCCAAGGAGTGCCGTTTCCTCTGGGAGTATCGCGGCCTGCCGGATCTCGACCCGGCCGAGATCCCGCGGCTCTTCGCGGCCGAGGTCGAGCGGGTCACCCGCGAGCGCCTCAACCGCTACGGCGCGTTCGGGCGGATCGAGACGCTGGAGGAGGTCGACATCCCCGGCCTCGCCCCGGAGCCGGGCTCGGCGGCCGAGCGCCTCTGCCTGCGCCTCGCCGGACGCAACCACACCGTCGCGGTCCCCTACGCCACCGAGGCCGGGCGCTTCCAGGCGGCCGGTCTCCCGACGGTGGTCTGCGGCCCCGGCGACATCGCCCAGGCGCACCAGCCCGACGAGTTCATCACCCTGGATGCCCTGGGCCAGGGTGAGCTTTTCCTGCGCGAGCTGATCGAGGCCAGTGCGTCATGAATGCGGTGACCGGTATCACCATCAAGCTGCGTCCGCTGGAGCGGGAGGACCTGCGCTTCGTCCACCAGCTCAACAACAACGACAGCATCATGCGCTACTGGTTCGAGGAGGCCTACGAGTCCTTCGCCGAGCTGCAGCAACTCTACGAGCGCAACATCCACAATCAGACCGAGCGGCGCTTCATCGTGGCCGATCCGAGCGGGGAGCCGGCCGGGCTGATCGAGCTCGTCGAGATCAACCACCTCCACCGGCGCTGCGAGTTCCAGATCGCGATCCACCCGAGCTTCCAGGGCCGCGGCTACGCGTGGCAGGCCACCCGGATCGCCATGGATTACGCGTTCAGCGTGCTCAACATCCACAAGCTCTACCTGCACGTCGACCGGGACAATGCCCGGGCCGTGCGGATCTACGAGCGCTGCGGCTTCCACCCCGAGGGCGTGCTGAAGGACGAGTTCTTCGTGAACGGGCGCTACCGCGACGCCGTGCGGATGTGCCTGTTCCAGCCGGACTACCTGAGGGCCCGCGGCGGAGGCGGCGACATCGCCGAGCCCGTCCTGAAGGTCTGAACCGGGTCTCGTCCGCCGCCGACGGGCGACGGACGAGCTCGAAACGACGCGGGGGCGGAGCCCGTCGGCCCCTCCCCCGCGCTCACGCCGCTCAGTTGCGGCCGGCACCGCCCGTCTGGCCGCCGGTCCGGCCGGCACCCTGGGCGCCGCCCATGGCACCGTTGCCGCCCGCGTTGCCGCCCGCATTGCCGCTCATGCCGCCGCGCTCCGCGCCGCCCGTCCGGCCGCCCTCGGCGCCGGCCTTCATGCCGCCCTGCTGGCCGCCGCGGTCCGACGCGTTGCGGATGCCGTCCTGCTGGCCGCCGCGCATGTCGCTGTTGCGCATGCCGTCGTTCTTGCCTTCCTGCTGACGGGAGGCCTTGTCCATCCCGCGATCCTGGCCGCGGTCGTTCCGGTCCATCCGGCCTGCGTTGCGGCCCTCGTTCCGCGACGCGTTGCGGATGCCGTCGCGCTCGCCGCGGTTGTCGAAGCGCGCGCCGGCGCGCTGCTCGGAGCGGAAGCTCGCGCTGACCGCACCGCCGCCGCTCAGGCGCCGGTACTCGGCGGAGCCGTAGCGCACCCGCTGGCCGCGGATCGTCACGAAGCGGTCCTCCTGGACGGAGACGAGGCGGCGGTACTCGGGGGAGCCGTACACCACGCGCTGGCCGCGGATGACGACGTAGCGCTCGCGCGGGCCGGTCTCGCGGACGCTGACCAGGCGGCGGTACTCGGGCGAACCGTAGAGCACGCGCTGGCCGCGGATCACGACGTAGCGCGCGCGCGGGCCGCGATTCTCGGTGACGATCAGGCGGCGATACTCCGGCGAGCCGTACACGACCCGGCGGCCGCCGATGAACACGTAGCGGCCCTCGCGGCGGAAGCCGCCCTCGACCCGCTCGGACCGGACATCCGTCCGGCTCACGTCGGTCCGGCCGCGGAAATCGGTCCGGTCGGCGCGGCGGTCACCGCGGCGGTCGCCGCGATCGGCACGCGCGCCGTCGCGATCCCCGCGCTCGTCGCGGTCGGCGCGATCACCGCGGCGGTCGCCCCGCTCGGCGCCGGCCCGGTCCTTGTCCTGAGCCATGCGATCCTGACCCGTGCGGCCCTCGCCGCCGGCCTCGCGGCCCTGCGCGGACCGGCCTGCCTCGGCACCGGAGCGCTCGGACGCCGCCTGGCGGCCGCCCTTCATGTCACCCTGCATGCCACCCTGGGCGCCGGCCTGCATGCCGCCGCGCTCGCCGCCGCCGGCCTTCATGCCGGACTCGGCGCCACCCTGACCGCCGCGACCGCCCATCCCGGCGCCGCGATCGGCGCTACCCTGCTGGGCGTAGGCCGAGGTGCTGATCAGCAGCGCGGCCAATCCGATCGATAATTTCCGCATGGCGTACCCTCCAATGTTGAATCTGCGACGCAACGTCAAAGGTCGCGAAACGGTTCAGCCTGGAGGGATCAAAAATTTACGCAACGAATACCGATCTTCGTGCGTTTCGCGCGGAAAAGCTTGGCCGTAGACGCGGGCATGCTGGTCCGCAGGCCCGCTGTCCTGCGCTCTACTGGCCGGGCTGTCCGGCGATCTCGGCCTCGACCTCCTGGGGATCGAGGTCGTAGCGCCGGGA
The DNA here is from genome assembly GCF_900116245.1 of Methylobacterium sp. yr668. Taxonomy (NCBI): domain Bacteria; kingdom Pseudomonadati; phylum Pseudomonadota; class Alphaproteobacteria; order Hyphomicrobiales; family Methylobacteriaceae; genus Methylobacterium; species Methylobacterium sp. yr668. Next base: position 98,252 of record NZ_FOZY01000012.1, read on the forward strand.
GCAGAACTCGCAGGTGATGACGATGCGCCCGTCATCCGCCACCATCTCGTGCCGCTCCTGCGGCGTGAACGAGCGGATCATGCCCATCACCCGCTCCCGCGAGCAGCGGCAGGTCTCCTGAACCGGCTGGCGGTCGAACACCCGCACCCCGCTCTCGTGGAACAGCCGGTAGAGCAGCCGCTCGCTCGACACGTTCGGGTCGACCAGCTCGTGATCCTCGATGGTCGCGACCAGCGAGCGGGCCTCGACCCAGGCATCGTCCTCCGGCGCCTCCCCCGAGAGGTGCGCGTGCCCCTCCGGGATATCGCCCGGGGGCAGGTCGGCGAGGCGCGCCCGGTCCACCGACTGGGGCAGGAACTGCACGAGCAGCCCTCCGGCCCGCCAGCGCCCGGCTCCCTCCTCCACGGCCTCGGCTACGGCGAGGCGCACCTGCGTGGGGATCTGCTCCGACTGGCGGAAGTACTGGTGCGCGGCCTCCTCCAGGCTCTGGCCCTCGAGGGCGACGACGCCCTGGTAGCGGCTCGCCGCTGTGCCCTGGTCGATGGTCATGGCGAGATGCCCGGTGCCGATCAGCTCGGCATCCTTGAGCGGCCCAGTCCCGAGGGCCGCGACCCGCTCCGGCTCGAACCGCGCGGTGGCGCGCAGCCGGTCCGGGGCCTCGAAATCGACCACGATCATCGCGACCGGACCGTCGGTCTTGGTCTGGAGCTGGAACCGGCCCTCGAACTTGAGCGAGGAGCCGAGCAGCACCGTCAGCGCCGCGGCCTCGCCGAGGAGGCGCGCCACCGGGTCCGGGTAGCCGTGGCGGCGCAGGATCGTGTCGACGGCCGGGCCGAGCCGGACGACGCGGCCGCGGACGTCCAGCGCCTCGACGGCGAAGGGCAGGACGGCGTCGTCCGCGCCGGCATGGCCGTTGCCGGCATTCTGGGGCTGGGATGGCGACTGGGGGTGCGACTGCGTTCCTGAGGTCATGCCCTCTCCGATCGATGCGTCCGGCGGCGCGTGCCGGCAAAGCGGGGATCCGTCCTCCCGGGGGCCGGGCGGCGTGAGGCGATGACCTTGGCGGAGCGATCGGATCCCTCACCCCGTCCAGCCCGGAGCGGGAGCGGCGGCGCAGCGCGCTCCGTTCGTCGCCGGGATGCCGCCTTCCGGCGGCCGTGATGGGGAGACGGGCAGCACGGGCCGCCCGCTCACGCCTATATGGTGCGCCGATCCCGCGAGCGCGAGGCCGGACAATGTGCCGGCGGGATCAGAGCCCGCTGGCGCCGAGGCACCAGGCCAGGATGCCCTTCTGCGCGTGCAGGCGGTTCTCGGCCTCGTCGAACACCACGGAGCGTGGGCCGTCCATCACCTCGGCCGTCACCTCCTCGCCGCGGTGGGCCGGGAGGCAGTGCATGAAGATCGCGCCCGGATTGGCCGCCGCCATCAGCTTGTCGTTGACCTGATAGGGGCTGAGCAGGTTGTGGCGGTGCGCCTCGTCGTCGTCGCCCATCGACACCCAGCAATCGGTGACGACGGCATCGACGCCGTCCACCGCCGCGAAGGCGTCGGTGGTGACGTGGACGTCGGCGCCCTCCTGCTGCGCCCAGGCGAGGAGCGCCGGCGGCGGCGCGAGCTCCGGCGGGCTCGCGATGTTCAGGGTGAAGTCGAACCGGGCGGCGGCGTGGACCCAGCTCGCCAGCACGTTGTTCGCGTCGCCCGACCACGCGACCTTGCGGCCGCGGATCGGCCCGCGATGCTCCTCGAAGGTCAGCACGTCGGCCATGATCTGGCACGGGTGCGAGACCTTGGTCAGGGCGTTGATCACCGGGACGGTGGCGTACTCGGCCAGCTCCAGCATCTGACCGTGGTCGAGGATGCGGATCATGATCGCGTCGACGAAGCGCGAGAGCACCTGCGCGGTGTCGCCGATGGTCTCGCCGCGGCCGAGCTGCATCTCGGAGCCGGTGAGCATCAGGGTCTCGCCGCCGAGCTCGCGCATCGCCACGTCGAAGGAGACACGGGTGCGGGTCGAGGGCCGGTCGAACACCATAGCGAGGGTCTTGCCGGTGAGCGGGCGCTCGGCCGCCAGCTCGCCCTTGCGGCGGCGCGCCTTGATGGCGGCGCTGGCATCGAGGACCCGGCGCAGCTCCGCACCGGAGAAATCCTTGAGGTCGAGGAAATGACGAGGGCCGGCACCGTTCAGGTGCCTGGCCGGGGCCTGTGCCCGGCCGTCAATCTGGGCTTTCATCGCGTCACAATCACTAGAGTCTGCTCACCGATCACCTGATCATGAACCGCACTCTACCTCCTGGCAGGGGCATCTCCGTCACGCGCGGCGGGATCGACCGCGCCCGGAAATGCTTCGGGCCGCCCTCCGGGGTCCGGGGGGCGGTGTTCTCAATCGCGCGGATCGATCCTACTCGGCCGCGCCGCGCACGGCCTCGAAGCCGGACGCCGCCGCGTCCAGGCGGCGGACCGCCTCGTCGATCTCGGCCTCGCCGATGGTCAGCGGCGGCAGCAGGCGGACGATGTTGTCGCCCGCCGGGATCACCAGCAGGTGCGCGTCCCGCGCGGCGGCGGCGAAGTCGGTATTCGGCACGCCGAGCTTGAGGCCGAGCATCAGCCCCTCGCCGCGGATCTCCTGGATGACGTGCGGGTGGCGGTCGCGCAGGGCCGCGAGCTTCTGCTTGAGCAGCAGGCCGGAGCGGGCGACGCGCGCGAGGAAGCCCTCCTCCAGCACGACGTCCAGCACGGCGTTGCCCACCGCCATGGCGAGCGGGTTGCCGCCGAAGGTGGTGCCGTGCGTGCCGGCCGTCATGCCGCGCGCGGCCTCGCGGGTCGCGAGGCAGGCGCCCAGCGGGAAGCCGCCGCCGATGCCCTTGGCGACGCTCATGATGTCCGGGGTGATGCCGGACCATTCGTGCGCGAACAGCCGCCCGGTGCGGCCGACGCCGGTCTGGACCTCGTCCATGATCAGCAGGAGGCCGTTGGCGTCGCAGATCTCGCGCAGCCGGCGCAGGTCCGCGTGGGGGATCTCCCGCACGCCGCCCTCGCCCTGGATCGGCTCGATCATCAGCGCCGCCGTCTCCGGCCCGATCACCGCCTCCAGCGCCGCCCAGTCGCCGGCCGGGACCTGGTCGAAGCCCTCGACCTTCGGACCGAAACCCTCGATGTACTTCTGCTGGCCGCCGGCCGCGAGCGTCGCCAGCGTCCGCCCGTGGAAGGCGCCCGCGAAGGTGACGATCCGGTAGCGCTCCGGCTGCCCGCCGGCCGCGTGGTACTTGCGGGCGATCTTGATCGCCGCCTCGTTCGCCTCCGCGCCCGAGTTGCAGAAGAACACCACGTCCGCGAAGGTCGCGTCGACGAGGCGCTGCCCGAGGCGCTCGCCGCCCGGGATCTGGAACAGGTTCGAGGTGTGCCAGATCTTGCCCGCCTGCTCGGTCAGCGCGCCGACGAGGTGCGGGTGCGCGTGGCCGAGGCCGTTCACCGCGATGCCGGCGCCGAAGTCGAGATATCGCTCCCCACCCTCCGTCACGAGCCAGGCGCCCTCGCCGCGCTCGAAAGCGAGCGGCGCGCGGACGTAGGTCGGCAGAAGGGCTGACGTCACGGGTCCCATCTCCGTTTCACGCAGGATCCCGGAGCGAGCGTTGAGCCGGCTCCAAATGAAAGTGCCGCCTCAGTCCTGGGCGGCACGCGCGCGATTACTATGAAAGAGCCGGCGCCTGTCAACGTTTCAGTGCCCGGCGGGCCCGACGGGCAGCCCTGCGCGCGGCACCGATAGAGCCGATCCTGACGGCGAATCTGCGGCGGGCCCGTCCCGGATCACCGGAGAATCGCGGGGCCGCGATCCCGGCCTTCGCGGTGGCGGCCCTTGCGCCGCGGGGGGCGGCCGTGCTCCTGCTCCCGCGGATTCGCAGGAACCTGGGAGAACCCGATGAGCTCGATCAAGGAACGCCTGGCGGCGCTGGGCCTGACGCTGCCGAAGGCGGCGGCGCCGGTCGCCAACTACGTGCCGTTCGTGCGCGCCGGCAACCTCGTGGTGATCTCCGGCCAGGTCTGCTTCGGCGCGGACGGCGCCATCGCGGCCGAGCACAAGGGCAAGGTCGGCGGCAACGTCTCGGCCGAGGCCGGCAAGGCGGCCGCGCGCCTCTGCGCCCTCAACGTGCTCGCCCAGCTCGAGGCCGCGGTGGGCGACCTCGACCGCGCGGTGGTCCAGTGCGTGCGGCTCGGCGGCTTCATCAACGCGGCGCCGGGCTTCTCGGCCGTGGCCGGGGTGATGAACGGTGCTTCCGACCTGATGGTCGAGCTCCTCGCCGACCGCGGGCGTCACGCGCGCTCCACCGTCGGCGTGGCCGAGCTGCCCCTCGACGCCGCCGTCGAGGTCGAGGCGATGTTCGAGGTCCGCTGACGGTGGCCGCCCCCGACTGGCTCACCGCGCGGCCGATCGCCCATCGCGGCCTGCACGACCGCGCGGCGGGCCGGCCGGAGAACACGCTGGCGGCGGCCCGGGCGGCCGTCGCGGGCGGCTTCGCCATCGAGTGCGACGTCCAGCTCAGCGCCGACGGCGAGGCGATGGTCTTCCACGACGCCGCGCTCGGGCGCCTGACCGGGGCGAGCGCGGCTCTGGCCGACCGGTCGGCCGCCGAACTCGGGACGCTCGCCGTCGCCGGGTCCGCGGAGACGATCCCGACGCTGCCGGCCTTCCTGGCGGCGGTGGCCGGGGCGGTGCCGGTGGTGATCGAGGTGAAGTCCCGCTACGACGGCGACCTGCGGCTCGCGACCCGCGCCGCCGAAGTGGCCGCCGCCTATGACGGGCCGGTGGCGCTGAAATCCTTCGACCCGCAGGTGGTCGCGGCCCTGCGCGACCTCTGCCCCGCCGCGATCCCGCGGGGCATCGTGGCGGAAACGACGCAGGACGACCCGGTCTATGCGGCGCTGACCCCCTCGCTCCGCCGGTCCCTCTCCGACCTGCTGCACCTCGCCGAGACGCGGCCCGACTTCCTGTCCTGGCGGGTGGACGACCTGCCCTGCGCGCCGACCTACCTCTGCCGGCTGCTCGGTCAGATCCCCGTCATGACCTGGACGGTCCGGAATGCGGAGCAGCGCGCCCGCGCGGCCGCGCACGCGGACCAGATGGTGTTCGAGGGCTTCGTGCCGTAAATTTTCCTACGCCCTGTCCGATTCTGTCCGACCAAAATCGCCATGACCGCTTCGAGTGACGCCCGCGCCCGCTTCGCGCGGCTCTGCGGGGGCCTCGCCCTCGCCGCGACCCTGCTCTGCCCGGCGCCCGCTTCGGCGGCCGACCCGTGCGCGGGCACGACCCAGGCGGATCTCAACGCCTGCGCGGCTGCCGATTACCGGGCCGCCGACACGGCGCTGAACGCCGTCTACGGGCAGCTGATGAAGAAGATCGGCCCGAAGACGAAGGACGCCCTGCGGGGCGCCCAGAAGGCCTGGCTGTCGTACCGGGACGCGACCTGCTTCCTCGAGACCATGGGCCTCGACGGGGGCTCGGCCTACGCGATGGAGTACAACGGCTGCCTGAAGGGGCTGACCGACGCGCGGATCAAGGTCCTGAAGGGATACCTCGACTGCAAGGCGGACGACGTGTCGTGCGTCGGCCGCCTCGGCGAGTGAGCGCGGGCCGCGAAGGCGCCGTCCGGTTCGGAGCGCGCGCGTCGCCGCACGCCGTCCTGGAGGCCGCGCGAAAGCGCGGGGCGGGTGACGTCGGCGGCCGTCTGACAACGCTGCCATGGTCGCCGCGCGCATCCGCCCGCTTGCCCCCGGCCGGTCAGGGGCTAGAGTCCGGCCCATGAAGCAAGCACCCGGGCCGACGCCGGAGACCGCCGCACTGACCGTGCGGGCGCTTCCCGGATTGAAGGAGATCGGCGCGGCGGAATGGGATGCCTGCGCCTTCTCGCCCGAGACCCTGGCGGCGGGCGACGAGACCCACAACCCCTTCCTGTCGCACGCTTTCCTGTCGGCGCTGGAGGATTCGGGCTGCGTCTCGCGCAGGACCGGCTGGCTGCCGCTCCACGTCTCGGTCGAGCGCGACGGCGTCCGCCTCGGCGTCGCGCCCTGCTACCTGAAATCGCACAGCCAGGGCGAGTACGTCTTCGACCACGGCTGGGCCGACGCCTACGAGCGGGCCGGCGGCGCCTATTACCCCAAGCTCCAGGTCAGCGTGCCGTTTACGCCGGTGACCGGGCCGCGCTTCCTGATCGCCCCGGGGGCCGATCCCGACGAGGCCACGGCCGGCCTCGTCGCGGGCCTGCGGGCGCTGCGGGGCGAGACCAAGGCCTCCTCGATCCACGTCACCTTCATGCGCGAGGCGGAGTGGGAGCGGGCCGGCGCGGCCGGCTTCCTGCAGCGCACCGACCAGCAGTTCCACTGGCAGAACGACGGCTACGCGACCTTCGACGACTTCCTGTCCGCCCTCGCCTCCCGCAAGCGCAAGACCATCCGCAAGGAGCGCCGCGACGCCCTGGCGCCGGGCATCACCGTGGAGCACCTGACCGGCGCGGCCATCACCGAGGCCCACTGGGACGCGTTCTACGCCTTCTACATGGACACGGGCTCGCGAAAGTGGGGGCGGCCCTACCTCAACCGCCGGTTCTTCTCGCTCCTGTCCGAGCGCATGGCCGACCGGGTGCTCCTCGTGATGGCGAAGCGCGGGGACGCCTACATCGCGGGGGCGATCAACCTCATCGGCGATACCGCGCTCTACGGGCGCAACTGGGGCTGCATCGAGGACCACCCCTTCCTGCATTTCGAGATCTGCTACTATCAGGCGATCGACTTCGCGATCGCCCGGGGCCTGAAGCGGGTCGAGGCGGGTGCCCAGGGCGAGCACAAGCTCGCCCGCGGCTACCGGCCGGTCCTGATGCACTCGGCCCACGACATCGCCGACCCGGCGCTGCGCCGCGCGGTGGCCGATTACTTGCAGCGGGAGCGCGCCCACGTCGCCGAGGCGGTCGACGTCCTCGACACGCTGACGCCGTTCCGGCGCGCGGACGCGGGCGACGCCTGCGCGACGCCCCCCGACGCCTCGTCCCCCAACACCTCCCCCCCCGAGAGTTCCGAGCCATGAGCCCGATCGACCGCATCAAGACCTACGCCGACGAGCTGACGGCCCTGCGCCGCGACCTGCACGCCCATCCGGAGCTCGGCTTCGAGGAGGTGCGCACCGCCGGCATCGTGGCCGACCTCCTCGAGACGTTCGGCTGCGAGGTGCATCGCGGCGTCGGCGGCACCGGGGTGGTGGGCCTGCTCAAGGGCCGCACCGACAACGGCAAGCGCATCGGCCTGCGCGCCGACATGGACGCCCTGCCCATCGAGGAGGAGACCAACCTCCCCTATCGCTCGACTTACGCGGGCAAGATGCACGCCTGCGGCCATGACGGGCACACCACGATGCTGCTGGGGGCGGCGCGCTACCTCGCCGAGACCCGCGATTTCGACGGCACCGCGGTGTTCGTGTTCCAGCCGGCCGAGGAGGGCCGCGGCGGCGCCCGGGCCATGCTGAAGGACGGCCTGTTCGAGCGCTTCCCCTGCGACGAGATCTACGGCCTGCACAACCAGCCCGGCGGCGGCCACGGCATGATCAAGCTGCGGCCGGGGCCGATCATGGCGGCGGCGGACTTCTTCGACATCCACATCCGCGGCAAGGGCATCCACGCCGCCCAGCCGCACCGGGGCGTCGACCCGATCATCATCGCCACCGGCCTCGCCCAGGCGCTCCAGTCGATCGTGTCGCGCAACGCCGACCCGCTGAAGTCCATCGTGCTGTCGATCACCCGGATCGAGGCGGGCTCCGCCTACAACGTGATCCCCGAGACTGCCCACCTCGCCGGCACGATCCGCACCTTCGACAAGGAGATCCGGGCGCTCGCTGGAACCCGCATGCGCGAGCTGGCGGCCGGCTTCGGCGCGGCCTACGGCGCCGAGGTCACGGTCGACCTGCAGGACGTGTTCTCCGTCCTGGAGAACGCCCCCGCGCAGGCGGCCGCCGCCACGGAGGTCGCCACCGAGCTCCTGGGCGCCGACAAGGTCGAGTCGAACGTCGTGCCCAAGATGGGCAGCGAGGACTTCGCCGACATGACCATGGCGGTCCCCGGCGCCTATGTCTGGCTCGGCGCCAATCCGGGGCCCGGCCTGCACAATGCCGGCTACAACTTCGACGACTCGATCATCCCGATCGGCAGCGCCTTCCTGGCGCGGATGGTCGAGCGCCGCACCGCGGCCTGACGCCGGGCGCCGTCCCCGCCCTCCGGGACTTTCCGGATGGCGGGCGATGTCGCCGCGCGAGCCCGTTCGGCCGTCGACAGCGCGGCCGGCCGGTGCGAATCCTGACGGAACTCGCCCGCGAGCCAACGCGGGCCGCGAAGGGAGGGCGCCATGTCACCGGAGATGCGGGAATCGCGCGCGGCGCTCATCCTGCTCGCCGCCTCGGTGGGGGCGGTCCTGATTTTCGGCGCCTTCGCGCTGCTCACGCAGCTCGGCTGAGGCGCGACCGCGATTGCAACCTGAGCGGGTCGATCCCGGCCCCGATCGGTGCGGCCCGGCGGCCCGACGATCGGGATTCCGCCGTCCGCGCAGGGGAATGCCGTTGATGCTTCACGGGCTATCGAGTTGAGTTAACTGCTCATTAATTCCATCAACGGTTGTATGTCTCCGACGAAGGCGGGCACGGTGCGCGCTGGAACCGGAGTTCGCCCATGATGGCCGACGCAATCCAGGGCCCCCGCCCTCGGCCGGTCGACCTCTCGGCCGCCCTCGACGCCTCCGGGATCATCGGCGCGTGGTCGTGGTCGCCGCGCGCCGAGCGGTGCGTCCTCGATGCCGGCGCCGCCGAGGTGCTGGCCGGGGATGCCGGACTCGCCGGGCGCCCCCTCCCGCTCTCGGTCGCCAAGGCCTGCGTCCATCCCGAGGATCGGCCGGCCGTGGTGCGGCAGTTCAAGGCTCTGCGCGAGCGCGGCGGCCTGTTCGTGGCCGAGTACCGGACGCTGTCGCCCTCGGGGCAGGTCCGCCGGATCCTCGATCGCGGCCGGATCCCGCCGGGCGCCTCGAGCCGGCGCCTCGGGCACGGTGTCATCATCGACGTGACCGACGAGCCGTCGGCGACGCGCGCGATGCCCGAGCCCGCGGACGCGCTCACCCAGGCGGTCGACCGCGCTCTCGAATGCCGCGACGCCCTGGAGGGGGTGACGGATTCCGAGCTTCAACTCCTGATCGACATGCTGCTGCTGCACCTCGGACGGCGCATCGCCAAGGCCTCCACGACCGGTGCGCGCCGCGGCGGCCACTGAGCGGGGCTGCCGCGTCCTGTCGGGGCTCTGCCGGGCCGTCCGGCCCGGCTCACTGCACCAGCACGGCCTGGTTGCAGAGGGTGCCGTCGACCTCGAGGTCGGCGTAGCCCAGACGCAGGCCGAGGCTGCGCAGGACGGTGTCGAGCACGAGGTCGACACCCGGCGTCACGGTGCCCAGGGCGGTCGTCAGGGTCGACTGGATCAGCGGCGGCACGCCGACGTCGCCGACGCTCAGCACGAGATTGCGCAGCAGGCTGCCGGTGAGCGACTGGGTCAGGTTGCCCGAGGCGACCGTGCGCACCGTGTGGTTGGCGATGTCCGCGTCCGAGAACACGAGGGTCTGCGACCCGGTGCCGAGCGTCGCCAGGGCGCGCCCGGAGACGGTGATCCCGAGCACCGTGACCAGGGGCGCAGGCTGCGACAGGTCGGGGCTCGCGCTGCCCCCGTTGATCGCGGTGCGCGGCACCTGCGCGATCGCCAGCGTCGCCAGTCCCGTCTGCGCGTCGAGGGTGACCTTGCGTCCGCCGGACCCGGCGCAGCTGAGCGACCGCAGGGTCGCCTGCGCCGGTGCCACCTCCGCGTAGACCGGCAGGGTGATGGTTCCGAGCCCGAGCGCCGTGACGGTGGTCTCGATCAGCAGCCGGGTCTGCGCCGTCTGCACGGTGGCGTTCCGGCTGCCCGGCCGGACCCAGCCCGAGCTGCGCTTGCGCTCTCCGATCGCCAGGGTCAGGCGGGTCGAGAGCAGGCCGGGCACCGTGGCTCCGAGATCGATCGCCACCTGATTCTGGCCGTTCGCCAGAGAGGCGGCCGCGCCCAGCAGGTTCAGCACGTTGAGCGAGGGGCCGGCGAAGCCCCGCGGCGGCGCCAGCGCGGCGGCGTCGCCGAGCCCGTCCACCTGGCCGATCGCGACGAGGTTTCCGGCATTCGGCAGGGCGTTGAGGATCCCCGACAGGGCCGACACCGCGCTGCCGTTGTCCGCCGCGGCGACCCGGAGCGCCATCAGCATCTGACCGACGCTGGCATTCGCCTGAACGATGTCGGTGTAGTTCGCGGCCTGCATGTTGAGGCTCGCCCCGAGGGCGTCGAGGACGCGCAGCCCGTCGACGCGTGCGCTGGCCAGGGCATCGTAGTCGCTGACGCTGAGCGACAGCTTGGCCCCGAGCAGCGCGCCGAGCAGGGCGTTGGCGATGCCGCCGTCGAGCTTCAGCGTGCCGGACCCGATCGTGAAGGCGGCGAATTGCGCGCTCGCGGCGGTGCCGGTCACCCGCAGCGGCACCGCGGCGGGCAGGCCGATCGCCCGGCCGAAGGTCACCGGGACCGAGGTCGCGAGGCCGACCCGCACCGCGTTCGCCGGGCTGCCGCCGGCGCTGAACCGGCCGCCCGGGGCGACGCCCTTGGTGCTCGCGTCGTAGCTGCCGGGCGCGACCGTGGCGGTCGCCGCGCCGTAGCCGTTGTCGCCGAGGGAGCGGCGGGCGACCGTGTCGGCCTGGCTCGGATCGACGGCCGCCAGCATGGCGGCGATGTCCACCGCCCCCTGCGCCTTGCGCCGCGCCTGGAAGACCAGGCCGAGATCGATCCCGACCGCGCCCGCCCCCATCAGCATCGCGCTGCCGAGCGCCACCAGGATCGCGACGTTGCCGCCGCGCGCGGCCCCGAAGCGGCGCAGGCGCCCGCCCCGGCCGATCACAGGCCGCCCTTCCGGACGCTGACGGTGCTGCGCAGCACGGTCGGGAGCATCGGCAGCAGGCGCGCGAAGGCGTTGATGCCGAGCGTGTTGGCGTCGAGGGTGACGGTGACCGTGTACACCGTCGCGTCGCTGGGATCCGGCCCGACCTGCACGACGATGCTGCCCGGCCGGAACATCGCGCCGGCGCTCAGGCTCCGGTTCACCATGGACTGGGCGAGATTCGCGCGCTCGGCATCCGTGACGCCGGCCACGGAGGCGCGGGCCGCCTCGGCGGCGATCTGGCGGAGGTTGTGGGCCGCGCCGAGGCAGATCCCGAACACCGCGATCCCGGCGAAGAGCAGGAACAGCACGGGCGCCACGAGGGCGAACTCCACCGCGGAACTGCCGCGCCGGCAGGTCCACCCGTTCGGCGCACTCCGCCGGCGCAAGCGCCGCATGCCCATCGCATCGCCCTCCGCGACTCGCGCAGCACGACCACTGCACGATCCATCGTGGCGGCGATGTTCTAACTAATGGTTGTTTTAATGCTCAATTTTACAACCAAAGCGAGTGGTCTGCGCCCCGGGTGCGCCTCCCGGGCTCGACCGGCTCGTCGCACCGAGCCGCGTCGCGGTCTCAGATCGCCCGCGGAGGCCGCAGCAGGCCGATCCCCGCCGGATCGAAGGACGCGCTCTTGACGATGGCGTGGACCTCGCGCCCCGGGGCGAGGCCGAGTTCGCGGACGGCCGCGCCGGTCACGCGCGCCACGAGACGGGCGCCGTTGCAGTCGATCTCCACCGCCGTCTCGGCGCCCGCGGCCGTCAGGCCGCAGATCCGGCCGGCCAGCACGTTGCGGGCGCTGAGGCCGCGGGGAGGCTCGGTGGCGACGAGCACGTCGCGGGCGGGGATGCGCACCCGCAGCCGCGTCCCGGCCGGGCGCGACAGGCCCGGCACCAGCAGGCTCCCGGCGGCGCCCGTCAGGCGCGTGAGCCCGGTGGCGGCGTCGAGGGCCTCGACGACCATGTCGAGGAGCGCGCCGGCCTCGGCCTCGTGGATCGGCACGAGATCGGCGCGGCGCAGGATCGTCTCCGCGGGGCCGGCGGCGGCCACCCGCCCGGCCTCCAGCACGATCACCGTGTTGGCGAGCCGGGCCACCTCGGAGACGGCGTGGCTGACGTAGAGGATCGGCACGCCGGCCTCGTCGCGCAGGCGCTCGATGTAGGGAAGGATCTCGGCCTTGCGGGCCTCGTCCAGGGCCGCGAGGGGCTCGTCCATCAGCAGGAGGCGCGGCCTCGCCAGCAGCGCTCGGCCGATCGCCACCCGCTGGCGCTCGCCGCCCGAGAGACCGGCGGGCCGCCGGTCGAGGAGATGGTCGATGCCGAGCATGTCGGTCACGGCCGCGAAGGCCGCCGGGTCGGCGCGGTGCCGCGCGAAGACCCGGCCGTAGCCGAGATTGGTCCGGACGCTGAGATGCGGGAACAGCCGCGCGTCCTGGAACACCACGCCGACCTGGCGCCGGTGCGACGGCAGGACCAGGCCGGACGCGGTGTCGACCCACGGGGTGCCGCCGACGACGATCCGGCCCCGGTCCGGCCGCGCGAGGCCGGCGATCAGGTCGATCAGCGTGGTCTTCCCCGAGCCCGAGCGTCCGAACAGGGCGGTCAGCCCCGGCCCGGCCTCGAAGGCGGCCGCGAGCGCGAAGGCGCCGCGCCGGAGCTGGACGTCGACCTGGATGCTCACGCGGACAGACTCGCGTAACAGGAGCCCCGGCGCGTCCCGGCGCCGGCCCGGACTTGCCCGCGATGATCACGGTCCACCACCTCGAGAACAGCCGCTCGCAGCGCGTGCTCTGGCTGCTGGAGGAACTGGAGCTGCCCTACCGCGTGATCCGCCACGCCCGCGACCCGCGGACCCTGCGCGCGCCCGCCGAGCTCCTGGCCGTCCACCCGCTGGGCAAGGCGCCGGTGATCACCGACGGCGGGACGGTGGTCGCCGAGACCGGCGCGATCGTCGCCTACCTGACGGATCTGGCCGGCGCGCGGCTGGTGCCCGGGCCCGGGACGGAGGAGCGGCGGCGCTACGTCTACTGGTCGCACTACGCCGAGGGCTCGGCGATGCCGCCGCTGCTGCTGAAGCTGGTCTTCGGGCGGCTGGCGCCGGGCAGTCCCTGGCCGCTGCGGCCCCTCGTCCGGCGGATCGCCGACACGGTGCTGCGGGGCTTCGTCGATCCGGACCTGCGCCGGCACGCGGCCTTCTGGGAGACGGAACTCGCCGGCCGCCCGTATTTCTGCGGCGCCGATTTCACCGCGGCCGACATCCTGATGAGCTTCCCGCTGGAGGCCTTCGCGGCGCGCGGCACGGGCGCGGGCCCGCGCGTCGCGGACTGGCTCGCGCGCATCCATGCCCGTCCGGCCTACCAGAGGGCGCTGCAGCAGGGCGGACCCTACGCGTATGCCTGAGCGGGCGTCCCGCCCCGGATCGGCCGCCATTCAGCCCGCCCCCAGGCGTCGACCGGCCCGCCGCGCCAGGAATTCCGACACCAGCAGCGCCGCGACCGACAGCGCGATCGAGATCAGGGTGAGGCGCAGGGCCGGCCCCTCCCCGCCGGGAACCTGCGTCAGCGTGTAGATCGCCGACGGCAGGGTCTGGGTCTCGCCGGGGATGTTCGAGACGAACGTGATGGTCGCGCCGAACTCCCCCATCGCCTTGGCGAAGGCCAGCACGGCGCCCGCGAGGCACCCGGGCAGGCTGAGCGGCAGCGTGATCGTCAGGAACACCGCGAAGGGGTTCGCGCCCAGCGTCCCGGCCGCCTGCTCCAGGCGCCGGTCCACGGCCTCGATCGACAGCCGCATCGCCCGCACCATGAGCGGGAAGCCCATCACCGCGCAGGCCAGCGCCGCCCCGGTCCAGCGGAAGGAGAAGACCACGCCGATCTCGGCGAGGGGCGCGCCGAGCGGGCCGCGCCGGCCGAAGGCCAGCAGCAGCAGGTAGCCGGTCACGACCGGGGGCAGGATCAGCGGCAGGTGGACCAGCCCGTCCAGCAGGGCGCGGCCGGGGAACCGGCGCCGCGCCAGCAGCCACGCCACGGCGAGCCCGGGCACGAGGCTCGCGAGCGTCGCCACCGTCGCCACCCGCAGGCTCAGGCCGACGGCGGTCCACTCGTCCGGCGTGAGCCCGAGCAAGGGGGCGGCGCGCCGCTACTGGCTGGCGCCGGGCTGCGCGACCACCGTGAAGCCCTGGCGCTCGAAGGAGCCCCGGGCCTCCGGGCCGCGCAGGTAGCCGAGCAGCGTCCCGGCATCCGGGTTGCGCGACTCCCGGGTCACCGCCGCCGGATAGACGATCGGCGGGTGGCTGTCGGCCGGGAAGGTCGCCACAACGTGGACGCTCGGGTCCGCGGCCGCGTCGGTGGCGTAGACGATGCCGAGCGGCGCCTCGCCCCGGGCGACCAGCAGGAGGGCGGCGCGCACGTTCTCGGCCTGGGCGACCTGCCCCTTCACGGCGTCCCAGGCGCCGAGCTTCTCCAGGGCGGCCTTGCCGTACTTGCCGGCGGGAACGGCGTCGATCGTCGCCATCGCCAGCCGCCCGCCGCCGAGGATCCGCGTCAGCGTGGTGCCGAGGTTCGGCGCCAGGGCCACCTGCGGATCCGCCGCGCTGTCCTTCGGCCCCGGGGCGATCAGCACCAGGGCGTTGCGCAGGAGGTCGATCCGCGAGCCGGCCTTCAGCAGCCCGGCCCGGTCGACGTAATCCATCCACGCGAGGTCGGCCGAGATGAACAGGTCTGCCGGCGCCCCCGCCTCGATCTGCTTCGCGAGGGCGTTCGAGCCGGCGTAGGAGATCCGCGCGGTCTTGCCGGTCGCCTTCGTCCAGGCTGCCGCGGCGTCGTCGAGGGCGTTCTTGAGGCTCGCGGCCGCGAACACGACGACCGGCTCGTCCGCCCGCGCTGCCCTGTCGGTCGGCGCGAGGATCAGCGCCGCGAGCGCGCAGGCGACCAGGATCCGTCGAGTCAGGGGCATCACGCAGATCTCTCCGGTCGCGACCCGCTATATACGGCGGGGAACGACGGGGATCATAGGCGCGCGCGGGCGGTCGGCCAAGGCCCGGCCACCCGGGTGACCGCGCGTCAGCCGAGCTTGGCCTCCGGCCGGTCCTTGGGCTCGGCCTCGGCGCGGTGGAGGCGGCTCAGCAGGACGAGGAGATGGCCCGGGAGCGGCCCGTCCGGTGCGGGACCGCCGAAGATCCGCTCGCGTGGTCGGGCAGGCACGGCCGCACCGTTGACGACCACGGGCCCGCGGGGGCCGGAACGCCGGGACTTGGTCACGCTGTACGCACCCTGCTCAATCGTGATTCACGTAAAAAGCCGGCAAAAACGCCGCGCAAGTCGGCCAGTTCCGCAACTGCCGTACATCATTTGGTTAACGCGCGAACAACCTGCCTCATTCCTGGGCGCCCGCTCGCGCGAATCGGTGTCGCGCCGTCACCAGGTCCGGATGTCGTGCCGCTCGGTCGGGCGCGCCTCCGGCATGCCGTTCATGCCGTTCGCGACCAGCAAGGCCCAGAGCGTGGCGGCGCCCGCGGTCACGGCCGCGAAGGCGACGCTGATGAGGAGAGGCGCGGTCATGGCAGCACGATCGTCTGTCAAAACAGGCGCGCCGCTCCGGGAAGTGCGGCGCGCCCGAGTTGAGGGTCCGGCCTTGGGTAAGCCGAGATTGTTTAAGCACACGCGATGGCTGTGGACACTGGTTTGAGTCGCGCAGAAGATAAGTATTGGCGCTTGTGACCGTCAGGCAACAACGGGCGGGGCCGCCGGTCCGCTCCGCCGCCCTTCCCCGCGGCCCCACCCTTGCCGGGCCCGGATTTTTTCGCGCCAGCCCCTGGGCTGCGGCGCGCCCCGGCGTTACAGCCGGGCACCATGCTCGAAGGCCTGCCGCCCCATCGCCCGTCCCACGTCCTGCGTCTGCTGACCGACGAACGCTCGGCCCGCGCGATGACCGACCTCCTCGGCGAGATGTTCGATCCCACGGAGACCGCGGTGGCGGCCTTCGAGGACGAGGACGGGCGCACGTGGCGCCTGGAGGCCTACTTCGCGGACGCCCCCGACGAGGAGTACGTCCGCGAGCTGATCCGCCCGGTCATCGGCGACGCGGCCGACGCGGCGGAGTTCCGCACGATCGACCAGCAGGACTGGGTGCGCGCGTCGCTGGAGGGCCTGAAGCCGGTCCGGGCCGGCCGGTTCCTCGTCCACGGCTCGCACGACCGCGATTCGGTCCGGGGCAACGATCTGGCCATCGAGATCGAGGCCGCCCTCGCCTTCGGGACCGGGCATCACGGAACGACGCTGGGCTGCCTCCGCGCCCTGGTCTCGGAACTCAAGCGCCGGCGCCCGGTCCACGTCCTCGATGTCGGCACGGGAACCGGGATCCTCGCCTTCGCGGCCGCCAAGGCCCTGCGGCAGCCCGTGGTGGCCGGCGACCTGGACGCGGAGGCCGTGCGCACGGCCCGCGAGAACGCCCGCGCCAACGGGCTCGGCCCCTATCTCAAGCTCTACGAGGGGCCCGGGGTCCGCCACCGCCTCGCCGACCGGCCGCGCCACTTCGATCTCGTCTTCGCCAACATCCTGGCCCGGCCGCTCAGGCTCCTCGCCCCGACCCTGGCGCGGGTCGTCGCCACCGAGGGCGTGCTCGTCCTGTCCGGCCTGATCGAGCGCGACGTGCCGGGCGTGCTCTCCGCCTACCGTCTCCAGGGCTTCTCCCTCGTGCGGCGCGGCGTGATCGAGGGGTGGGTCGCCCTGGTCCTGAGGCGCGGCGGTGCGGCGCAGCGTCCGCGGCGCTGACCCGCGCGGCATCGCCCCGAACTCCCCGCGCGCCGGCGTGTTGTCCGGCCATGAGCCAGACGTCGCTCCACGATCCGCCCGCTGACCCCATCAACGAGGGCGCCCGCGCCCGGGCGCAGGGGCGGCCCAAGGATGCCTGCCCCTATCCGGCCGACTCGCCCGCGCGCCGGGCCTGGCTCGAGGGCTACGACGGGGCGCAGGCGGACCGGGCGCCGGACCTGCCGATCACGAACGGCTGATCAGCGCGCGGTGCGCAGCCGGCCCGGCCGGTCCGGCGCGCCCGCGGTCTCGGCCGGCGACCCCGGTGCGTCCGCCTGCGACACCGGCGCGCCGAGCGCCGCCATCAGCGCGCGCAGGCCGTCGATCCACTCTTCGAGTTCGGCGAGCGAATCGAAGCCGTCGCGGCGGACGACCGTGTCGGGCTCGATCGTCACGACGGCGTCGAAGCGGCCGTCGGGTCTGTCGCTGATCCGGTAGTAAACGCGGCGTGGCATGTCTGAGTAATAAGCGAGAATCCGCGGCGTGATAAGATTGCTAACGATCTTTAAGCACCGCAACCGACCTCCCACCAACCTCTTTCTCATGACAACAGGGTGTTGCGACGCGGGAGCGGCGGGCGCTAGGCTCGCCACATGACCGAGACCCGTCCGTCCCGACAGCGCCAGCGCTTCCAGAGCTTCGACGACCCGAGCCACCGGAAGGGCGCCGAGCGGATCGAGGCCCTCCGGGCGGCGCTGCGCGAGACCGGACTCGACGGCTTCGTCGTGCCGCGGGCCGACGAGCACCAGTCGGAATACGTTCCCGCCGACGCCGAGCGGCTGGCCTGGCTCACGGGCTTTACCGGCTCGGCCGGCACGGCCGTGATCCTGATGGAGTCCGCGGCGCTGGTCGTCGACGGGCGCTACACCCTGCAGGCGCCCGAGCAGGTCGATACCGGCCTCGTCACGGTGGTGCCGCTCGCCGAATCGACGCCGGAGGCCTGGGTCGGGGCCAACCTGCGGCGGGATCAGGTGCTCGGCTACGATCCCTGGCTGCACACCCCGGACGGTCTGGCGCGCCTCGAGCGGGCCGTGACCCGCGCCGGCGGGACCGTGCGGGCGGTGCCGAACCTCGTCGACGCGGTCTGGGCCGGTCGGCCGCGGTCGCCGGCCGGTCCGGTGGTGGTCCATCCCGACGCGCTGTGCGGCGAGGGGGCCGCCGACAAGCTCGGCCGAATCCGGGCGGCGCTCGCCGAGGGCGGCTGCGATGCCCTGGTGATCTCCGACCCGCACAACCTGGCCTGGGCCTTCAACCTGCGCGGGTCCGACGTCGCCCACACGCCCCTGGCGCTGGGTTACGCCATCCTGCCGCGCGAGGGACGGGCCCGGCTGTACCTCGTCTCTCCGAACATCGATCCGGCCCTGCGGGCGGAGCTCGCGCCGATCGCCGAGATCCTGCCGCGAGCGGACCTGGACGACGGGCTGGCATCCCTGGCGGGCGTGCGCGTCCGCCTCGACGCCGCGACCGGCGCCGTCGCCCTGAAGGAGAAGATCGAGGCCGCCGGCGGCACGGCCGATGTCGGCAAGGACCCGATAACCGGCATGAAGGCGGTCAAGAACGCCGCCGAGATCGCGGGCGCCCGCGCCGCCCATGTCCGGGACGGGGCGAGCGTCGCGCGCTTCCTCGCCTGGCTCGACGGTGCGGCCGTGGCCGGCGGCCTCACCGAGATCGCCGCCGTCGAGGCCCTAGAAGATTTCCGGGCCGCCGGCGGCGACCTGCGCGAGGTCTCGTTCCCCACGATCTCGGGTTCCGGACCGAACGGCGCGATCGTCCACTACCGGGTGAGCCGCGCCACGGACCGGGCGGTCCAGTCGGGCGAGCTGTTCCTGATCGATTCGGGAGCGCAGTACCCGGACGGCACTACCGACATCACCCGGACGGTCGCGGTCGGCGCGCCGAGCCCGGAGATGCGCGACCGGTTCACGCGGGTGCTGAAGGGGCACGTCGCCATCGCCCGGGCGGTGTTCCCGGTCGGCACGACCGGCGCCCAGATCGACGCCTTCGCGCGGGCACCGCTCTGGCAGGCGGGCCTCGACTTCGACCACGGCACCGGTCACGGCGTCGGCGCCTTCCTGTCGGTGCACGAGGGGCCGCAGCGGATCGCCAAGACCGGCACGGTGGCGCTCGAGCCCGGCATGATCCTGTCGAACGAGCCGGGCTACTACGCCCGCGGCGCCTACGGCATCCGGATCGAGAACCTCGTCCTGGTCGAGGCCCGCGCGATCGCGGGCGGGGAGCGCCCGATGCTCGGCTTCGAGACGCTGACGCTCGCTCCCTACGACCGCCGGCTGATCCGGCCGGACCTGCTCGAACCCGGGGAGCGGGCCTGGATCGACGCCTATCATGCGAGGGTCCGCGAGACCCTGGCGCCCGGGCTCGACACCGCGACGCGCGACTGGCTCGAGCGGGCGACGGCGCCGCTCGAGGAGTGAGCCGGCCGCAGGGGATCCCGAACGCGGTCCGTGGTAAGACCCGACGCCATGGTAAGACCGGACGCCATGGAAACGCCCGCGCCGAGCCCGACACGCCGCGCGTGAAACCGCGACCGCCCCGCGCGCGAAGGGACAGCATGATCCGCCGCCTCGCCCTCCTGATCCTGGCCCTCGCCGCGAGCCTCTCGGCCGCCGCGGCACAGGGGTTCCGCACGCCCGCGGACCTCGTGCGCGCGAGCCTCGTGGCCGAGCCCGCCGCCGTTGCCGGCGCGCAGCCCTTCACGCTGGCGGTGCGGATGCAGGTCAAGCCCGGCTGGCACGTCTACTGGCGCAACCCGGGCGATTCCGGCCTGCCCCCGGAGGTGACCTGGACCCTGCCGGCCGGCTTCAGCGCCGGCGCGATCCGGTGGCCGGCGCCGGAGCGCATCCCGATCGCGACCCTCATGAACTACGGCTACGAGGGCGAGGTCACGCTCCTCGTCCCGGTGACGCCGCCGCCGAGCCTCGACCCGGCCGACCCGGTGCGGATCCAGGCCAAGCTGACTTACCTCGTCTGCGAGACCGAGTGCGTGCCCGGCTCGGCCGATCTCGCCCTGACCCTGCCGGTCGGCAAGGCCGAGCCGGACCAAGCCAACGCCGCGCTGTTCGCGCGCGCCCGCGCCGCGCTCCCCGTGCCGGCGCTCTGGCCCTTGAGCCTGTCGAGCCAGGGCGACACCCTGCGCCTCGATTTCGCCGCGGCCGGCCTCAAGCCCGAGGCGGTCCGGAACGCCGCGTACTTCCCCTACGCCGAGACGGCGATCGACAACGCCGCCGCGCAGGTGATGAGCGTCGACGGGACCGGCCTGCACCTGACCCTCGCCCGGAGCAGCCCGACCGACCCGGTGCCCGCCGCGCTGCCCGGCGTCCTGACGGTCGAGGCGGTCGACGCCGCCGGGACCCGCCGGCTCGCCTTCGCGTACGGCGACGAGCCGGTGCTCCCGGCCGCCGCGGCGCCGGCCGCGACCGCGCCGCCCGCGACCGCGCCGGCCGCCGCCGACTTCGACGCGCTGACGCTGGCGACCGCCGCGGCCTTCGCCTTCCTCGGCGGCCTGATTCTCAACCTGATGCCCTGCGTCTTCCCGGTCCTGTCGATCAAGGTGCTCGGCCTCGTGCGGCACGCGGGCGAGGGGCCGGCCCGGCTCCGGCTCCACGGCCTCGCCTACACGGCCGGCGTCCTGGCGAGCTTCCTGGCGCTCGCCGCCGCGCTGATCGGCCTGAAGAGCGGCGGGGCCGCGATCGGCTGGGGGTTCCAGCTCCAGTCGCCCGCCATCGTGGCGGGGCTCGCCTACCTGCTGTTCGCGATGGGCCTGAGCCTCTCGGGCGCGGTCCATGTCGGCGGCCGGCTCGCCGGCCTCGGCGACGGCCTCACCCGGCGCGGCGGCCTGAGCGGCTCGTTCTTCACCGGCGTGCTCGCGACCTTGGTGGCGACGCCTTGCACGGCGCCGTTCATGGGCTCGGCGGTGGGCTTCGCGCTGACCCAGAGCGCCGGCGTGGCGCTCGCCGTCTTCGCGAGCCTCGGCCTCGGCCTCGCCCTGCCCTTCCTGCTCCTGACCCTCTGGCCGCCGGCCCTGCGGGCGCTGCCACGGCCGGGCGCCTGGATGGAGACCCTCAAGCAGGTGCTGGCCTTCCCGGTCTACGCCACCGTGGCATGGCTGATCTGGGTGCTGGCGCAGCAGGTCGACCCGCGCGGGCTGCTGGCGGCGCTGATCGGCCTCGTCCTCGTGGGCTTCGCCGCCTGGGCCTGGGAGCACGGCCGCGCCGCCCCGCCGCGGGCCGGCCGGGTCGCGCAGGCCGCCGCGGCGCTGGCGCTGATCGCCGTCGGGGCCCTCGCCGTCACCCTGCCCCGGGACCGCGCCGCGCCGGCCGCGCAGGCCGCCGCCGACGGGATCGAGCCGTTCACGCAGGCGCGCCTCGACGCCCTGGTCGACGCGCACCGCCCCGTCTTCGTGGACATGACCGCCGCGTGGTGCATCACCTGCGCGGTCAACGAGGCGACCTCGCTCAACACGAAGGCCGTGCGGGCCGCGATGGCCGAGCGCGGCGTGACCTACATGAAGGGCGACTGGACCAACCAGAACCCCGAGATCACCCGCCTCCTGGAGAAGCACGGGCGCAGCGGCGTCCCGCTCTACCTGCTCTATACCGGGACGGGAGAGCCCCAGGTGCTGCCGCAGATCCTCACCGAAGGGACGGTCCTGGCGGCGCTGGAGGCGGTGCCGGCCGCCTCGGGCCGGAGCGCGGCGCTGGCGCGCTGAGTCCCTGGAGGCCGGGACGCGTGAATCTTCGCGGGCCCGTCCCATCGTCTTTGCGAGCGGAGCGAAGCAACCCAGCAGCGCCGCGCGCACCGGCGTCCCGCCGCCCTGGGTCGCTCGCTCCGCTCGCGATGACGGTGCGCCGGAGCGGTGAGGCGCTCCGACAGCCCTTCGAGCCGCCTCAGGCCTCCAGCGAGAAGGTCTCGTCGAAGGCGTAGCCCGAGCCCCGGACCGTGCGGATCGGGTCGGTCTGGCGCGGGCCGTTCAGCGCCTTGCGCAGCCGCCCGACATGGACGTCGACGGTGCGCTCGTCGATGTAGACGTCGTGGCCCCACACCCCGTCCAGGAGCTGCTCGCGGGAGAAGACCCGGCCCGGCGCCAGCATCAGGAATTCCAGGAGCCGGAACTCCGTGGGGCCCAGATGCAGCTCCTCGCCGCCGCGGCGGACGCGGTGGCCGGTGCGGTCGAGTTCCAGGTCGCCCGCCGCCAGCCGGTCCGAGACGTGGGCGGGCTTGGCCCGGCGCAGGAGCGCGCGGATCCGGGCGAGCAGCTCCGGGACCGAGAACGGCTTGACGATGTAGTCGTCGGCGCCCGTGCCGAGCCCGCGGACGCGGTCGCCCTCCTCGCCGCGGGCGGTGAGCATGATCACCGGCAGGCGCTCGGTCTCCCGGCGCGCCCGGATCCGGCGGCACAGCTCGATCCCCGAGAGGCCGGGCAGCATCCAGTCGAGCAGGACGAGGTCCGGGATCCGCTCCGCCAGGAGCAGCTCGGCGTCGTCGCCGCGCGCTGCCGAATCCACCAGGAAGCCCTCGGCCTCCAGGTTGTAGCGGAGCAGCGTGCTCAGGGCCTCCTCGTCCTCGACGATCAGGACTTGCATGCTCACGTTCGAAGACTCGTTCTGCGGGCGGTCCCCGGATGGTGCAGGAGGCGCCGCCCCGCCTCAACCCGCACGGAGAGTGACCCCGGCCGCGCCCACAGGAAGGCGCCGGGGTCGGCGCCTCACGGCGCCTGCACGCCGTCCACGGTCGCGTAGTTCGACGCGTCGTTCTTCGGCCGGTCACCCGCCAGCGTCTCGCCCGTGGCGAGGTAGTGGATCGTCTCGGCGATGTTGGTGGTGTGGTCGCCGATGCGCTCGACGTTCTTCGCGCAGAACAGGAGATGCGTGCAGAACGAGATGTTGCGCGGATCCTCCATCATGTAGGTCAGGAGCTCGCGGAACAGGGAATTGTACAGGGCGTCGATCTCGCCGTCGCGCTCCCAGACGTCGTGGGCCGCCTGGACGTCGCGGCTCCCGTAGGCGTCGAGCACGTCCTTCAGCTGACCCTCGGCGAGGTCGCTCATGTGGCGCACGCCGAGCACGATCTTCTGGGCCGGCGCCTGGTCGGAGATCGCCACTACGCGCTTGGCGACGTTCTTGGCGAGGTCGCCGATCCGCTCCAGATCGCCGGAGACGCGGATCGCCGAGATGGTCTCGCGCAGGTCGATCGCCAGGGGCTGGCGCCGGGCGATCAGCAGCACGGCGCGCTCCTCGATGTCCCGCTGCAGCGCGTCGAGGCGCTTGTCGGCGAGGATCACCGCCTGGGCGAGCGTGTCGTCCCGGCGCACGAGGGCGTCGGTCGCCTCCGCGGTCATCTTCTCGGCGACGCCGCCCATCTCCGAGATCGAGCGACGCAGGTTCTCCAGGTCGGTGTCGTAGGAGGTGACGATATGGCCGGGCATGGCGGATCCTTCGATGGGGTCCCGGGGACGGCCCTCCGGGAGGCTTGCGGGATCCGCCGGCGCGCCGGAGACGCGAGCGGCGGTCCCGGGACCGGAGCGGCCCGGCAGACTAGCCGAAGCGGCCGGTGATGTAGTCCTGCGTGCGGCGTTCCGTCGGGTTCATGAACATCCGGTTGGTCGGACCGAACTCGACGAGCTGCCCCAGATACATGAAGGCGGTAAACTGCGAGATGCGCGCCGCCTGCTGCATGTTGTGGGTGACGATCACGATGGTGAACTCGTCGCGCAGCTGCTCGATCAGCTCCTCGATGCGGCCGGTCGAGATCGGGTCGAGCGCCGAGGTCGGCTCGTCGAACAGGATCACCTCCGGCTTCTGCGCCACCGTCCGGGCGATGCACAGACGCTGCTGCTGGCCGCCCGACAGGCCGGTCCCGGGCTGCCGGAGCTTGTCCTTCACCTCGTCCCAGAGGGCGGCCTTGCGAAGGGATTCCTCGATCCGGCCGTCGAGCTCGGATTTCGGCAGCTTCTCGTAGAGGCGCAGGCCGAAGGCCACGTTGTCGTAGATCGACATCGGGAACGGCGTCGGCTTCTGGAACACCATGCCGATGCGCGAGCGCAGCTCGTTCAGGTCGAAGGAGGGGCTGAGGATGTTCTCGCCGTCGAGCAGGATCTCGCCCTCCGCGCGCTGCTCCGGGTAGAGGCTGTAGATCCGGTTGAAGCAGCGCAGCAGGGTGGACTTGCCGCAGCCGGAAGGGCCGATCAGCGCCGTCACCTGCCGGTCGTGGAAGTTGAGGTTGACGTCCTTCAGCCCGTGGAAGCTGCCGTAGTAGAAGTTCAGGTCCTTGACGGCGATCCGCACGGGGCCGCCCTCTTCGGCGCGGTTGCGGTTCAGCTCGACCGTGGGGATCGCGGAGGCGGCGTTCATCGTCGTGTCCTCGAAAGGGGGCTTAGCGCGAGGCCTGCGGCTTGATCACGAGGCGCGCGATGATCGACAGCGCCAGGATGGTGGTGGTGATCAGGAGCGCGCCCGCCCAGGCCAGGCCCTGCCAGTTCGGGTAGGGCGAGAGGGCGAACTGGTAGATCATCACCGGCAGGTTCGCGACGCCGCCCATCAGGTTGGCTGAGAACCAGGAATTGTTGTTGAGCGCGGTGAACAGCAGCGGTGCGGTCTCGCCGGCGATGCGGGCGAGGGCCAGGATGATGCCGGTGACGATGCCGGCCGAGGCCGCCCGCCAGGTCACGCTCATGATCACCGTCGAGGGCGGCGCGCCGAGCGCCGCGCCGGCCTCCCGCAGGGTGCCGGGCACGAGGCGCAGCATGTCCTCGGTGGTGCGCACGATCACCGGCACGGCGATGATCGCCAGCGCCACGCCGCCGGCCCAGCCCGAGTAGGTGCCCATCGGCCGCACCATCAGCGTGTAGACGAACAGGCCGATCAGGATCGACGGCGCAGAGAGCAGGACGTCGTTGAGGAAGCGGATCAGGGCGGCCAGTTTCGAGCCGCGCCCGTACTCGGCCAGGAAGGTCCCGGCCATGACGCCGACCGGCGTCGCGATCAGGATGCCGATCCCGGTCAGAACAAGGCTGCCCAGGATGGCGTTGGCGATGCCGCCGCCCTCCGAGCCCGGGCCCGGGGTCGGGTTGGTGAACAGGGTCGGCGTGAAGCCGCGCACGCCCTGGACGATCAGCATCACCAGGATCGAGCCGAGAACCAGGGCGCCGACCACCGTCGCGGCGGCGCAGGCGACGCGCAGGGTCCGGTCGGCGACGCGGCGTCCCTGACGGACGCGGCCGGGGCGGCGCTGGGCGGCCGGGGCGATCGTGCTGGAGGAAACCATCGCGCGTGCTCCTCAGGCGGACTGGACGCGGCGCGTCAGCAGCCGGGCGATGATGAGCACCACGAAGGTGATCACGAACAGGATGCAGCCCAGCGCCATCAGCGCGTTCAGCTGGAGGCCGTCCGCCTCGTTGAACTCGTTGGCGATGCGCGACGCGATGGTCGAGCTGGGGTCGAAGATCGAGGCCGAGAGCCGGTTGGCGTTGCCGACCACGAAGGTCACCGCCATCGTCTCGCCGAGCGCCCGGCCGAGGCCGAGCATGATCGCGCCGATGATCGAGACGGCCGCCTGCGGCACCAGCACGTGGCGCACAACCTCCCAGGTGGTGCAGCCGATCCCGTAGGCGCTCTCGCGCAGCACGGTCGGGATCTGGTCGAGCATGTCCCGGGCGATCGAGGCGATGAACGGCACGATCATGATCGCCAGGATGATCCCGGCGGTGAACACGCCGACGCCCGACGGCACCCGGGCGTAGAACAGCGTGCCGACGATCGGCATGCCCTCCACGAGGTTCGAGACCGGGATCTGGACGTAGCGCGCCAGGAGCGGCGCGAACACGAACAGGCCCCACATGCCGTAGATGATGCTCGGCACGGCCGCGAGCAGCTCGATCGTCATGGCGACCGGCTTGCGGGCCCAGCCCGGACAGAGCTGGGTGAGGTAGACCGCGATGCCCAGCGAGACGGGCACGCCGATCAGCAGGGCCAGGAAGGCGGAGGCGACGGTCCCGATCACCGCGACCAGGGCGCCGTACTGCTCGGTCCCGACGTTCCAGGCGCTGGAGGTCAGGAAGCCGAAGCCGAACTCGCGGAAGGCGGGCCAGCCGCCGTACAGGATCGAGCCGAGGATGCCGGCGAGCACGAGCAGCACCAGCAGGGCCGCGCCGTACGAGCAGGTCCGGAACAGCGTGTCGAGGCTCCGGCTCGGCGCCTTCCGCGCGGTCGCGGAACGGGTTCGGCCGAGGGCGATCGATTCGGTCAAAGCGGGCATCCGCGGTTCTCTGCGAAGGGGGGCGTGGTAGCGCGGTGCGTTCCCGGAAGCGAGGGAGGAGGTTCTCACCCCCTCCCCGCCACGCTCACATGTTGAGGACAGGCTTGCCGTCCTTGCCCTTCACGTCCTTCCACTCCTGGTGGATCAGTTCGACGACGTTGTCCGGCAGCGGGACGTAGTCGAGGTCGGTGGCGAGCGTGTCGCCGTTCTTGTAGGCCCAGTCGAAGAACTTGAGCACGGCGGCGGACTTGGCCGGGTCGGCGGCGTCCTTGTGGACCAGGATGAAGGTCGCCGCCGTGATCGGCCACGCCGCCTCGCCCGGCTGGTTGGTCAGCGAGATGCCGAAGCCCGGGGTCGCCTTCCAGTCGGCGCTCGCCGCCGCGGCCTGGAACGCCTTGTCGTCGGGCTGCGGGTACTGGCCGGCCTTGTTCTGCAGCAGGGCGTAGGAGAGCTTGTTCTGCTTGGCGTAGGCCGACTCGACGTAGCCGATCGCGTTCGGAACCTGCTTGACGGTGGCGGTCACGCCCTCGTTGCCCTTGCCGCCCTGACCGACCGGCCAGGAGATCGTCGTGGCCGCGCCGTACTCCTTCTTCCAGGGCTCGGAGACCTGGGACAGGTAGGTGGTGAAGATGTTGGTCGTGCCCGACGCGTCGGAGCGGTAGACCGGGGTGATGTTGGCGTCGGGCAGCTTCAGCCCGTCATTGAGCTTGGCGATGCGCGGATCGCTCCACTTCGCGATCTTGCCGGCGTAGATGTCGGCCAGCACGTCGCCGGTGAGCTTCAGCTTGCCGGGCTCGATCCCGGGGATGTTCACCACCGGCACGACGCCGCCCATCACGGTCGGGAACTGGACGAGGCCGTCCTTGGCCAGCTGCTCGGGCTTCAGGGGCGCGTCGGTGGCGCCGAAATCGACCGTCTTGGCCTGGATCTGCTTGATGCCGCCGCCGGAGCCGATCGACTGGTAGTTGAGGCCCGAGCCGGTCTCCTTGCGATAGGCCTCGGCCCACTTCGAGTAGACCGGGAACGGGAAGGTGGCGCCGGCGCCGGTGATATCGGCGGCGAGCGCCGCGGACGCCAGCTGAACCGTCGCGAGGCCGACGGCGAGCGCGTAAGCGAAGGGTCTCAAAGGAATCTCCGTTGCCGTCGGGCTAGAGCCTGCGCTGCCCCGCCGGCGGGCCCGTGCCCGCGGCAGAGCCCTGCGGCCGATCTTCCGAAGAGACCCAGCGCCGGCCGCCCGATGGCCGGGCGGTTACGACAAGTAGATGACACCGGGATGACACGGGGGATGACGGGGGGGACGACACGGGGGACGACACCGCGCGTCGGCCGGGCGCGGCACGGTTCCGGCCTCTCGCGCGTTCCTCTCTGCCAGGAGCGGCAGCCGGCAGCAGAAGGACGCGCGGATCGTGGGCGGCGACGAGGTGGATGCGGCGACGGAATCCGATCCGGCCTGGCTGGCCCTGCACGCCGAGCGGGAGGCCGTGGAGCGGGCGCTCGCGCTGGCGCAGGCCCGGCAGAAATTCAGCCCCGACCCGGACGCGGCCTCCGCGGCGCGCGTCGAGGAGGCGGAGCTGCTGGTGAGCCTCGACCGCGTGCTGACACTGATTCGTGCGGCCGAGTACCGTCGCCGGCCGGGGGCGCGCCGCTGGTGAGGCCGCCGCCCCGGGTCAGACCGCCCGGCGCAGCTCCCGCTCCTTCTGGCGCAGGCGCAGGAGCAGCTCGACATGCGTGTCGGTGATCGGCTGCGTGTCGACGCTGCCCTCGTAGACCGTGCGGAGCGTGAGGCCGAGCTGGCGGGTGTCGACCGCCCGCTTCAGGGGCTGTCCCGCGGGCAGAGACCCATCGGAGTCGACGACTGACGGCTTCATGGCTCCTCCCGCCCTTCGACCGCCCAACCCTGCCGCGGTACCGGGATGACAGCATTCTCACGATGAATAGTTAACGAATTGTTACCTTCAACCAACGGTTAAGGTTGACGCCGGTTCACGCGTCGGCACCCTGGAGGAGTCGCGCGGCCGCCGCCCGGGCCTCGTCGGTGACGGTGGCGCCCGCCAGCATCCGGGCGATCTCCTCGCGGCGCTCGGCGACCGGCAGGCTCGCCACCCGCGTGGCGACGCGGCCGGCCCCTTTCACGGGGGCCTTGGCGATCAGGAAATGCGTCTCCGCCCGCGCGGCGACCTGGGGCGCGTGGGTGACCGCGACCACCTGGACGGTCGCCGCCAGCCGGGCGAGCCGCATCCCGATGGCGTCCGCCACCGCGCCGCCCACGCCGGTATCGATCTCGTCGAAGATGAGCGTCGGGGCCGAGCCCTTGTCGGCCAGCACGACCTTCAGCGCCAGCATGAAGCGCGACAGCTCGCCGCCCGAGGCGACCTTCATCATCGGGCCGGGCTTGGTCCCGGGATTGGTCTGGGCCCAGAACTCGACCCGGTCGGTGCCGGCCGGGTCGCGGGAATCCGGGTCCGTGGCGATCTCGGTGATGAAGCGGGCGCGCTCCAGCTTGAGCGGCGGCAGCTCGGCCTTCACGGCCGCGTCGAGCTGCTTGGCCGCCCGGCGCCGCCCGGCGCTGAGCTTCTCGGCCGCCTCGGCGTAGGCGGCCTCCGCCGTCGCGAGCGCCTGCTCCAGCCCGGCCAGCGCCGCCTCGCCGGCATCGATCGCCGCCACGTCGCCGGCGTAGCGCTCCGCCAGGGCGGCGAGGTCGTCGGCCGGGACATCGTACTTGCGCGAGGCGGCGCGCAGGGCGAAGAGTCGCTCCTCGACGCGCTCCAGGTCGCGGGGGTCGAACTCCGTCTCGGCCACCGCCGCCTCGAGGACCGCGCGGGCTTCGTCGAGGGCGACCATCGCGGCGTCGAGGACGTTCACGCACGGGTCCACCAGGGCCGGCAGCTGCGCGGCGCGCCGCTCCAGCTTGCGCAGGGCGGCCGAGAGGTGCGGCACGCCGGAATGGGGGCCGCCGACGGCCTCGAGCGCCTCGTTGAGCTCGCGCGCGACCTTCTCGGATTGCTGCATGATCGTGCGGCGCTCGGCGAGCTGGGCCTCCTCACCGGCGAGCGGCGCCAGTGCGGCGAGCTCCTCCACGGCGTGGCGCAGGAAGTCGGATTCCTTGCGGGCCGCCTCCACGCGGGCGCGGTGCTCGGCGAGTTCGGTGCGGGCATGCCGCACGGTCCGCGACGCGGCGGCGACCTTCGCGAGCTGGGTCTGGAGGCCGCCGAAGGCATCGAGGATCGCCCGGTGCGAGGCGGGGTCGGCCAGCGCCCGGTCATCGTGCTGACCGTGGATCTCCACGAGAGCCGCGCCGATCGCCCGCAGGACCTGAACGCCCACCGGCTGGTCGTTGACGAAGGCGCGGGTCCGGCCGTCCGCCATCTGGGTCCGGCGCAGGATCAGGTCGCCCTCGGTGTCGATCTCGGCCTCGGCCGCGATCCGGCGCGCCGGATGGTCGAGGGGCAGATCGAACACCGCCGTGACCGCGCCCTGCGCCTCGCCGTGGCGGACGAGGCGGCCGTCGCCGCGGCCGCCGAGCGCCAGGGCGAAGGCGTCGAGCAGGATCGATTTGCCCGCGCCTGTCTCCCCGGTCAGGACGCTGAGCCCCGATCGGAAATTCAGTTCGAGCCTGTCGATCAGGACGATGTCGCGGATCGCGAGCTGCGCCAGCATGCGGCGACGGGGATTCCTCAGGATGGGACCGCAGACATAAGGCCGCCGCGGCGCGGATTCACCCCAAAAATGCGTCGCACCGCGCGGTTGGTGCAACGCGCCGGGCGCCGCAATGGGAAAGGCCCGGAGCGGCGGCTCCGGGCCTCGAGGTTTCGTGGGCGGTCCCCGCGCGGGCGCGGCGGCTTACTGGGCCGAGGCGGTCTTGCCCGTGACGGTCCGGTAGATCTTCGAGAGGAACGAGCTCTTCTCCTCGCGGGGCTCGAGACCGCCCTGCGCCAGCAGCGCGTGGGCGTCCTTGTACCAGGGGCTCTCCGGGAAATTGTGGCCGAGCACCGCGGCGGCGTTCTGCGCCTCCTGGGTGATGCCGAGCGCCCAGTAGGCCTCGGTCAGGCGCTCGAGCGCCTCCTCGGCGTGCCGGGTGGTCTGATACTTGGCGACCACGTCGCGGAAGCGGTTGATCGCCGCCGGGAAATTGCGCTTCTCGAGGTAGAAGCGGCCGATCTCCATCTCCTTGCCGGCGAGCTGATCGCGGGTGATCTGGATCTTCGCCTTCGCGTCCGCGGCGTATTCGGAGGTCGGGTACTTCTGCACCAGCTCCTGCAGCGCGACGAGGGCCTTCTCGGAGCGCTCCTGATCGCGGGTGACGTCCGGGATCTGCTTATAGTTCGACATCGCCATCAGGTACTGCGCGTAGGCCGCATCCTTGCTGGCCGGATGGCGCTGCAGGTAGCGCTTCGAGGCGCTGATCGCGTCGTCGTACTTCTGGCCCTCGTAATTCGCGTAGGCCGTCATCAGCAGCGCCTTCCGGGACCAATCGGAGTACTGGTACTGCTTGTCGAGGCTGTCGAATTTCTTGACCGCGCCCTCGTAGTCGCTGTCCTCGAGCTTGGCGAGGCCGTCGCTGTACAGCTTGTCGGCCGGAACGTCCGGCACGACCTCGGGCTTGTACTTCTCGGCGAAGATGCTCATCGGGTCGAAGTCGCAGCCGCCGAGGCCCAGGCCGAGGACGGCCACGAGGGGCGCCGCGAAGGCCGCTGCCCGGCGATGACGAATGGTGACAGGCATCTGGCGCTCTTTCCCGGAACCGGCGCCGTTGCGCGCCGTCATGCCATCGCGTGGGTGGATCCGGCCCGCCCCGGGCCGTGCCCGCCGTTCACGGACCGTTAAACCGTGCCGTTCGATTCGGGCACGAAAGCGGCAAGGCTGCGGCAGTCAGGATCGGTTGCGGGCTGTGGCCCGTCGGTCACAGGGGCTACAGGTCGCCCGCGAAGGCGGCGAGGCCCAGGCCGGCGCCGAGTTCGGACAGCACGGTCTCGCGGCGCGAGCCCTGCGCCTCGACGATGGCGTAGTTCGCTCGGTCGGCGAACAGGGCCGACAGCACCCCGACATTCATCCGGTGGCCGCCGCAATAGGAGCGGTAGGCCCCCTGGATCGGCAGGCCGGCCAGGGCGAGGTCTCCGATGGCGTCGAGGATCTTGTGGCGGACGAACTCGTCCTGGAAGCGCAGACCCTCGGGATTCACCACCGCGGTCTCGCCGACCGCCACGGTGTTCTCCAGCGAGGCGCCGAGGGCGAAGCCCGCCTTCCAGTAGCGCTCCACGTCGCGCATCATCCCGAAGGTGCGGGCGCCGGCGATCTCGCGGCGGTAGGTCGCGGGCGACAGGTCCATCGCCTTGCGGGAACGGCCGATCACCGGGCTCTCGAAGTCGATCTCGACGTCGAGGCGGAAGCCGCGGTCGATCGGGCGAAGTTCCGCGAAGGATGTCCCGGTCTCGATGCGGACGTGGCGGAGGATCTTGAGCCAGCGCCGCGGCGTGTCGCAGGTGGCGATGCCAATCTGGTCGATCGCCTGGACGAAGGGGAGCGCGGACCCGTCGAGGATCGGCATCTCGGGGCCGTCGATCTCGACCAGAGCGTTGTCGACGCCCAGCCCGTACAGGGCGGACATCAGGTGCTCGACGGTGGCGACCGCGCCGGTCTCGACGTCACCCAGGACGGTGCAGAGTTCGGTGGCGGAGACGAGGGCGTGATGCGCCTTGATCAGGCGGTCGTTGCCGTGGGTGGTGCCGGTGCGGAGGAAGGCGATGCCGTGATTGGCCGGAGCGGGTCGGATGGTGATCTCGGCGGGGTTGCCGGAGTGAACTCCGATCCCCGAGAGAGTCGCCGGCCCTTTGAGGGTCGTCTGTTTATGCGTTCGCATTCCTTAGCCCCCGGGCGCGATCATTTCCGCCACCCCGACTGGGGGTGAGGAGAAACTGACTGATCCGTCCGCTGCTTGATGCCCTAGCCCACGCGATCAGGTTGTGTCCCGCTGCGTGTCGTCTCGATCACATGGTTTCTATAGCTGCGCCGCACAGGGCAGCCAAATCACGGATTCTTACGGTCTGTTACAGACACGCTTAGCGGTTCGTCACCACAAAGCGCTGCTCCACCAAAGGCTTAAAGGTTGGTTAATGCGTGACTAACCCGCGGCCGTTCTGTGGCGCGGATGCACCATGCGGCACGGCTCGAGAGCCGCGGCGCACAGCCTCGTCGAGCCCTATTTCTCACCGCAACAACCATGAGTTGCTTTGCTGCAGCGCGAAGGGGCCGGCGGTTTCCCGCCAGCCCCGGGCCGTGCCGGAGACCCGGCCCGGTCAGTTCGCCTGACGGCGGAGGAAGGCCGGGATCTCGAGCTGATCGTCGTCCATCATCCGCGGCTGGGGCGCGGCCCGGCCCTGACCGTCGAGGTTGCCCTGGGCCGGGCGGTACTGCGGGACCGCGGGGGCGGCCGGAGCGCGCGGGGCCGGCGGCACGTGGGGCTGGGCCATGTGGGGCTGCGCCATGTGCGACTGGGCCATGTGCGACTGGGCCATATGCGGCTGCGGGGCGGCGGGCGAGGCCGGCCGGGCCGCCGGGGCGCCGTCCATGTCCTCGCGGCGGCCGCCGAAGCCCACCGTCGCGAGCCGGCGCAGCAGCGAGGTCCGCTTGGATTCCGGGGCGGCCTCCTCGGCAGCGCGGTTCGCCATGATCTGCGTCTGGGCGATCGGCGGCAGCTCGTGGATCTGCGGCATGCGCGGGGCGCGGGCGAGCGGCGTGCCCGTCGGGGCGGCCGGACGCGGCGGCACGAACGGGCCGGCCTCGACGGCGGGCGCCGCCTCGACGCGCTGCGGCGCGGGGGCCGGGACGAACGGCGCCGCGGCGCGCGCCTGGACCGGGGCGAGCACGACGTCGTCGCGGGTCATCGGCGCGGCGGCCTCGATGCGGCTGTCGATCCGCGACTCGGGGCGCATCTCGGGGGCCGCGAGCGGCGCGGGGGCCGGGGCGGGCATCGGCGCCGGGGCGACCGACTCGGTGCGGATACTCGGCACCGGCGAGGCGGCGCGCGAGCGGGCCTCGGCGCGCAGGCGCTCGGCAACCTCGGCGATGCGCTGCTCGGTCTCGGCGATGGCCGGGTTGTTGGGCGAGTTCGCCGAGATCAGCGCCGGCTCGATGCCGGTGGCGACCACCGACACGCGGATGATGCCGTCGAGGCTCTCGTCGAAGGTGGCGCCCAGGATGATGTTGGCGTCCTGGTCGACCTCCTCGCGGATGCGGGTGGCGGCCTCGTCGAGCTCGTAGAGGGTCAAGTCGGAGCCGCCGGTGATCGAGATCAGCAGGCCGCGGGCGCCCTTCATCGAGACGTCGTCGAGCAGCGGGTTGGCGATGGCGGCCTCGGCGGCGCGGTTGGCGCGCTTCTCGCCGGACGCCTCGCCGGTGCCCATCATGGCCTTGCCCATGCCGCGCATGATCGCCCGGACGTCGGCGAAGTCGAGGTTGATGAGGCCCTCCTTCACCATCAGGTCGGTGATGCAGGCGACGCCCGAGTAGAGCACCTGGTCGGCCATCGCGAAGGCGTCCGCGAAGGTGGTCTTCTCGTTGGCGACCCGGAACAGGTTCTGGTTCGGGATCACGATCAGGGTGTCGACCGCGGCCTGCAGCTCCTGGATGCCGGACTCGGCGGTCCGCATGCGGCGCATGCCCTCGAACTGGAACGGCTTGGTCACGACGCCGACCGTCAGGATGCCCATGTCGCGGGCCGCCCGGGCGATGACCGGCGCGGCGCCGGTGCCGGTGCCGCCGCCCATGCCGGCGGTGATGAAGCACATGTGGGCGCCGGAGAGCTGGTCGCGGATCTCGTCGATCACCTCGTCGGCGGCGGCCGAGCCGACCTCCGGGTGCGAGCCGGCGCCGAGGCCCTGGGTGACGCCCAGGCCCATCTGGATCACCCGCTCGGCCTTCGAGGAGGTGAGCGCCTGCGCGTCGGTGTTGGCCACGACGAACTCGCAGCCCAGCAGGCCCGACTCGATCATGTTGTTGACGGCGTTGCCGCCGGCGCCGCCGACGCCGAAGACGGTGATGCGGGGCTTCAGTTCCCGGATGTCCGGCGCCTGGAGGGTGATGGCCATGGTGTCGAGCCTCTCGCTAACTGTGCTGTCCGTGCGACGCCTGGGCGCCGGATCCCTTCGATCCCCCCGCGCGAGCGGGCGGGCGTGAAACCTAGAAGCTGTCCCGGAGCCAGCGGCCGACCCGGTTCAGGTAGTTGTCGGTCCCGGTCGCCGCGAAGGCGCCGTGCCCCCGCGGCTCGAAATGTTCGGC
The DNA here is from genome assembly GCF_900116245.1 of Methylobacterium sp. yr668. Lineage (NCBI taxonomy): Bacteria > Pseudomonadati > Pseudomonadota > Alphaproteobacteria > Hyphomicrobiales > Methylobacteriaceae > Methylobacterium > Methylobacterium sp. yr668. The sequence continues at coordinate 132,621 of NZ_FOZY01000012.1, forward strand.
ATGGGCGACCTGCGGGTAGACGAGCAGGCCGACCGCCGCCGAGAAGGCCGGACCCTTGGCGGCTTCCGGCAGGCCCCGGATGCCGAGGGGCCGTCCGATCCGCACCTGACCCTGGAGGACGCGGCGGGCGACCTCGGGCAGACCGACGAGCTGGCTGGCGCCGCCGGTGAGGACGACGCGCCGTCCGGCCTGGGCGGCGAAGCCCGCGTCGCGCAGGCGGTCCCGCACCAGCTCGACCACCTCCTCGACGCGCGGCTTGATGATCCGCACGAGCTGCGAGCGCGGGATGTGGGCCGGCGCCTCGCCCTCGTCCTCGCCGACGCCGTGCACGGCGATCATGTCGCGGTCGTCGGAGGGGGTGGAGAGGGCCGAGCCGTAGAGGGTCTTCAGCCGCTCGGCCGCCGCCATGCGGGTGGAGAGGCCGCGGGCGATGTCCATGGTGACGTGGTGGCCGCCGACCGCGAGGGCGTCCACATGGACGAGGTGGCCGCCGGAGAACACGCCGACGCTGGTCGTGCCGCCGCCCATGTCGACGACGCAGACGCCCATCTCGGCCTCGTCGTCGACCAGCGCCGAGAGGCCGGCCGCGTAGGGCGTGGCGATCACCGCCTCGACGCCGAGGTGGCAGTGCTCCACCGCCAGCATGACGTTGCGGGCGGCCGCGAGCTCGCTGGTGACGACGTGCAGGTCGACGCTGAGCGCCTCCCCGATCATGCCCGACGGGTCGATGACGGCGCCCTGTCCGTCGAGGGCATAGCCGGTGGGCAGCGCGTGCAGCACGGCCCGGCCGGGGCTGACGCCGTGGGCGCTGGCGGTCTCGAGCACCCGCTCGACGTCGCTGCCCGTGACGGTGCCCGAGCGGACGTTCACCCGCGCCTGGAAATGCTGCGAGGCGAGCCGGCCGCCCGACATGTTGACGATGACCGACTGGACCTCGACCTTGGCCATCCGCTCGGCGGCGTGGACCGCCTGCCGGATCGCGCTCTCGGCCGCGGCGAGATCGACGATGGCGCCGCCCTTCAGGCCCAGGGAGCGCTGGTGGCCGATGCCGATGATGCGCGCGAGGTGCGTGCGGCCGCGGAGCGTCGTGAGCGCTTCGGCGGGCTGCAGCTCGGCGATGAGGCAGACCACCTTGCTCGTGCCGATGTCGAGCACCGAGAGGGTGGTCGAGCGCCGGGCGGAGAGCGGCTTCAAGCGCGGCGTGAGGCCGTGTTGGCTGTGCATTGACGCTACCGGGCGCGGGATGCGGGACGGGCGGAGATCGACAGGAAGGGCATCAGCTGGCCGCGCCCTTCTTCTTCGCCTTCTGGGCTTCCGCGCGGGCGGCGGCGGCCTCCTCGGTCAGGCGCACCACCAGGCGGTCCGGCATGCGCAGGTCCACCGCGATGACGTCCTTCTCGAGCAGGTGGGCCTCGCGCTCGAACCGGACGAGGCGGGCGAGCGCCGCGGCCGGATCGACCTCGGGCAGGCGCACGTCGATGCCGTCGAACTTGAGGGTCCAGCGCCGGCCGGACACGTAGGTGCCGGCCTTGATCCGCTCGGCGAGCGGCCCCGCGGCGGCGATGAGGGCGAGGTATTCCGGAAGCTTGGTGTTGGCGTCCTCGCCGACCACCAGGGGCAGGCTGGCGTAGCGGTCGTCGCGCATGGCGTCGATGACGGTGCCGTCGGCGGCGATCACGCTGATCTCGCCGTTCTTCTGCCAGAGGGCCGCGGGCTCGCGCTCCACCTGGGTGATGGCGATCTCGTTGGGGTAGATCTTCCGGACCGAGGCCTGCGCGATCAGCGGCACGCGGAGCAGCCGCTCGCGCACGTCGGCGACGTCGAGGAAGGGAACCGAGGAGCGCCAGTCGATCCCGGCGGCCGCCAGGACCTCGCGCTCGTACATGCGGGAGATGCCCGAGATGGTGACGCGCTCGACGCCGAAGCCGGCGACGCGCGCGGCGATGTCGAGTGGGCGGCCCTGCTCGGCCACGAACGCGTCGTAGCGGCCGCTCGCCACGAAACCGGCGAGCGCCACGGCGGCGGCGGAGACGGAGACCGCCACGATCCCGGCGCCCCGGGGCAGGCGCTCGCTCAGGCGCTGACTCGGGCGGGCCCGACGAACCGAGAGCGACCGGGACGTGCCGCGGCCGGTGAGCCGGCCCAGGATCGCGCCGGCGAGGCGCGCGGGACCGCTCCGGCCGGCGGCGTCGCCGCTCAGCGATTCAGGGAAGCGTCCTCCACCATCCATCGGACGAGCTCACCGAAACTCAGGCCCGCATGGGCCGCCATCTCCGGCACAAGGCTCGTCTGGGTCATGCCGGGTTGCGTGTTGACCTCCAGCACCACGAGCAGACCGGTTCCACCCGGTGTGTCGTCGTAGCGAAGGTCGGCACGGCTGACGCCCCGACAGCCCAGTGCTTGATGCGCCGTTAACGACAGTTCTTGGACACGCTGGTAAACATTTGGTTTAAGTTCGGCCGGGAGCACGTGCACCGAGCCCCCCGGGGCGTACTTGGCGTCGTAATCGTACCAATCGCCCGTGGCGGCCTTCACCTCGATCACCCCGAGGGCCTTGTCGCCCATCACACCGCAGGTGAGTTCGCGGCCAGCAATGTAAGGTTCTGCAAGGACTTGCTCGCCGAACGTCCACTCCTCGGAGGCGAGGATCTGGGGCGGGTGCGAGCGGCCGTCGCGCACGATGATCACACCCACCGATGAGCCTTCCGCGATCGGTTTCACGACGTAGGGTGGCGGCAGAGGGTGTGTCCTGGCGGCCTCACGACGGTTAACGATCCGGCCCTCGGGCACGTCGACGCCGGCGGCGCGCATGACGGTCTTGGCCCGCTCCTTGTTCATGGCGAGCGCCGACGCGAGGACGCCGGAATGGGTGTAGGGGATCTTGAGGATCTCCAGCAGGCCCTGGATGGTGCCGTCCTCGCCGTCCGGCCCGTGGAGCGCGTTGAAGGCCACGTCCGGCCGGAGCGCCGTCAGCACCGCGGCGATGTCGGGGCCGACATCGACCCGGGTGACCCGGTAGCCCTCCCCTTCGAGCGCGTCGGCGCAGGCCTTGCCGGAACTGAGGGAGACCTCGCGCTCGGCGGAGGTGCCGCCCAGCAGGACGGCGACGTGCTTGGACATCAGGGCACCTCGAATAGGTCGGCTTCAATCAGGATCTGAGCGCACCGGTCCGTCCGGAACACCGCTCTTACGTTGTGCCGGCGGGCTGGCCGATGCGCCGGATCTCCCAGCGCAATGCGACCCCGCTGGTCTCCCGGACGCGGCGGCGGACCTCCTCGCCGAGCTCCTCGATATCGGCCGCGCTCGCAGTACCGGTATTGATCAGGAAGTTGCAGTGCATCTCGCTGACCTGGGCGCCGCCCCGCCTCAATCCGCGGCAGCCGGCGGCGTCGACGAGCTGCCACGCCTTGCCGCCGTCCGGGTTGGCGAAGGTCGAGCCGCCGGTCCGCTCGCGGATCGGCTGCGCGGCCTCGCGGGCGGCGGTGACCCGCTCCATCTCGGCCTCGATGGCGACCCGGTCGCCGGGCCGTCCGCGGAAGACGGCGCGCGTGAAGATCACGTCCTCCGGGGCGTCCGAGTGCCGGTAGGAGAAGCCCATGTCGGCGTGGCTGAAGGTGCGCAGCGCGCCCCCGCGATCGATGCCGCGGGCCTCGACCAGCACGTCGGTGGTCTCGCCACCATGCGCGCCCGCGTTCATGCGCAGCGCCCCGCCGATCGAGCCGGGGATGCCCCGGTAGAAGGCGAGCCCGTCGAGCCCGGCCTCGGCGGCCGCCTTGGCGAGGCGCATGTCCGGGACCGCGGTGCCGACGGTCAGCGCGTCGCCGTCGACCGCGATGCTGCCGAAGGCCTTGCCGCCGAGGCGCACGACCACGCCCGGCACGCCGCCGTCCCGCACGATCAGGTTCGAGCCGAGCCCGATCACCGTGACCGGCACGTCCGGATCGAGAGCGGCGAGGAGGCGGGCGAGATCCTCCTCGTCGGCCGGGGTGAACAGCACCTCGGCCGGTCCGCCGACCCGGAACCAGGTGAGGTCGGCGAGCGGCTGGTCGGCGAGCAGGCGCCCGCGGAGGTCGGGCGCGGCGGCCCGGATGCGATCGTGCAGAGAGGCGGTCATCTGTGTGTCTCCCCTCGCCCCGCCCGCGGGGAGAGGGATGCGGTGATCCTGGTGTCGTCGCATCGGGGTGGCAGCGGACGCTGCGAGGCCGGGGTCCGGAGAGTCACCGCCGGGTTCATCCTCGGAGCGCAGCCCAGTGTGGGCGGTCGAGGGTGCCGCCGACCCGAGAGGCCTCCCGGGGCGGGCGCGCGCACCGCGCCTACCGTCCCCGCGCGGCGAGTTCGTCCGGCAGAGCGTAGGCCCACTGGGTGATCGTGCCGGCGCCGAGGCACACCACGTAGTCGCCGGGCTTGGCGAGGTCCGCGATGATACCCGCGAGTTCCTCCGGCCGCTCCAGGGCCCGGGCGTCGCGGTGACCGCGGGAGCGCAGGCCGGCCACGAGGCTGTCGCGGTCGAAGCCCTCGATCGGTTGCTCGCCGGCCGCGTAGACCGGCGCGACGATGACCGTGTCGGCATCGTTGAAGCAGGTGCAGAAATCGTCGAACAGCGACTGCAGCCGGGTGTAGCGGTGCGGCTGCACGATGGCGACGACGCCGTGCTCGGTCGAGGCGCGGGCGGCCTTGAGCACCGCCTTGATCTCCACCGGATGGTGTCCGTAATCGTCGAAGATCGTCGCGCCGTTCCACTCGCCGGTGCGGGTGAAGCGCCGCTTCACGCCGCCGAAGCCCGCGAGCGCCTGGCGGATCGCGTCCGGCTTCACGCCGAGCTCGTGCGCGACGGCGAGGGCCGCCGTGGCGTTGAGGGCGTTGTGCTTGCCGGGCATCGGGAGGACCAGATCCTCCATCTCCATCCGGTAGCCGGGGCGGCGGTCGCGGATCATCACCCGGAAGCGGCTCTGGCCGCCGCGCAGGTCCACGTCGATCAGGCGCACGTCGGCCTGCGGGTTCTCGCCGTAGGTGATGATCCGCCGGTCCTCGATATGGCCGACGAGATCCTGGACCACCGGGTGGTCGATGCACATCACCGCGAAGCCGTAGAACGGGATGTTGTCGATGAAGCGCCGGAACGCGTCCTTGATCGCGTCGAACGAGCCGAAATGGTCGAGATGCTCGGGATCGATGTTGGTGACGATCGCGACGTCGGCCGGCAGCTTCAGGAAGGTGCCGTCGGACTCGTCGGCCTCCACCACCATCCACTCGCCCGCCCCCATGCGGGCGTTGGTGCCGTAGGCGTTGATGATGCCGCCGTTGATCACGGTCGGGTCGAGGTTGCCGGCGTCGAGCAGCGTGGCGACGAGCGACGTGGTCGTGGTCTTGCCGTGCGTGCCGGCGATCGCCACGCAGGACTTGAAGCGCATCAGCTCCGCCAGCATCTCGGCCCGTCGCACCACGGGCAGGCGTCGCTCGCGGGCGGCCTGCAGCTCGGGGTTGTCGCGCCGGATCGCGGTCGAGACGACGACGAGGGCGGCCTCCTCGACGTTCTTGGCATCGTGGCCCACGAAGGTGCGCATGCCCTTCTCAGCGAGACGGCGGACATTGGCGTTGTCGGAGGCGTCCGAGCCCTGCACCGTGTAGCCGAGGTTGTGCATCACCTCGGCGATGCCGGACATGCCGATGCCGCCGATGCCGATGAAGTGGATGGGGCCGAGCTTGTCGGGCAGCTTCATGGGTCGAACCGTCTGGTGGCGGGACCGCCGGTGCGGAATCCCTCAAGAAATCAGGTGCGGGCGGCCGTCTCGACGACGACCTCGGCCAGCCGCTCGGCGGCGTCGTGGATGCCCGCGCTTCTGGCCGCATCGGCCGCCGCGGTCAATTTTGCCGGCGTCTCGAAGCAGGCGGTCAGCTCCGCGGCGAGGCGTTCGGGCGTGAATTCCGGCTGCTTCACCGCCAGCGCCGCGCCGATGGCGTCGAGAGTCGCGGCGTTGGCGGCCTGGTCCTGGTCGAGGGAGCCCGGCAGCGGCACGAGGATCGACGGGCGGCCGATCGCCGCGAGTTCCGAGACCGTCGAGGCGCCCGAGCGCGAGACCACGAGGTGGCTCGCGGCCATGCGGGCGGGCAAGTCCTTGAAGAACGGCGCCGCCTCGATCCCGGCGAGCCCCATGGCGAGGTAGCGGTTCTGAACGGCCGTCAGGTCCTCGGGGCGGACCTGCTGGACGAGGTGCAGGCGGGCGCGCAGCGCGTCGGGCAGGCGGGCGATCGCCTCCGGCACGACCTCGCCCATCACGCGCGCGCCCTGGCTGCCGCCGAACACCAGGAGCCGCAGGGCGTCGCCCTCGCCGAAAGCGGGATACGGGACCTTGGCCGCCTCGATCACCGCCGGGCGGAGCGGATTGCCGGTGTGGATCCGCGGGGCCTTGGCCTTGTCGGGCACGCCGCGCACGACCTTGAAGCCGGTGGCGATGGTGCGGGCGCCCCGCGCCAGGAAGGCGTTGGCCCGGCCCATCACGGCGTTCTGCTCGTGCAGGATCGTCGGCACGCGCAGGATCTGGCCGGCGAGCACCGGCGGCACGGTCGGGTAGCCGCCGAAGCCCACGATGGCGGCCGGGTTGATCCGGCGGATCTCCTTCGCGGCCACGCCGAAGCCCCGGCCGAGGGTCAGCACGGCGCCGGCCCGCTTCAGCGGCGAGCGGCCGGACGGCGTCGCCGAGGCGATGGTCACCACCTCGGAGGCCGGGAACTCGGACGCGATGGCATCGACCCGGGCGTCGGTGGCGAGCGCCACCCGGATGCCGCGGGCCCGCAGGGCGTGGGCGAGGCTCTCGGCCGGGAATAGGTGGCCGCCGGTGCCGCCCGCGCAGAGCAGGATCGTGGGCGTGAAGACGGTCACCGCATCACCCCGGCGACGGTGGCGGGCGCGGTGCCGGGGGGCTTCTGGCTGAGCATGACGGTGCGGGGCCGCTTGCGGGTCAGGGCGACGAGGAAGCCGGTGCCGAGCGCCAGCGAGATCAGCGAGGAGCCGCCGTAGGAGACGAACGGCAGCGTCATGCCCTTGGCGGGCATCAGCTGGGTGTTCACCGCCATGTTGATGCAGGCCTGCAGGCCGAACAGCGTGGTCAGGCCGGTGATCGCCAGCCGCGAGAAGGTGTCGTCGGTGCGCCGCGCGAGCTTGAGGCCGCGCAGGACGATGAAGGCGAACAGCGCCACGAGGCAGAGGCAGACGATCACGCCGAACTCCTCGCCGGTGACCGAGAAGATGAAGTCGGTATGCGCGTCCGGCAGGTGGCGCTTGGCCACGCCCTCCCCCGGCCCGGTGCCGAACCAGCCGCCCGAGCGGAACGATTCGCGCGACCAGAAATCCTGGAAGCCGCCGCCGGAATCCCGGTCGAGGAACTTGTTGAAGCGCTCGCGGACGTGGTGGAAGAACAGGTAGGCAGCGAACACACCTCCGAGGCCCAGCACGCCGAGGACGGCCACCCAGATCAGGTGGAGGCCGGCCACGAAGAACAGCGCGCACCACACCATGGTAATCAGCATGGTCTGGCCGAAATCGGGCTGGAGCAGCAGCGGCACGATGGTGATCGGCAGGAGCAGCAGCGCCAGGATGCCGCCCGGCATGTCGCGGCGCTGGGCGCCCTCCGAGAAGGCCCAGGCGGCGACGACCACGAAGGCCGGCTTCACGAACTCCGAGGGCTGCAGGCCGAAGGAGCCGAACTGGATCCAGCGATGTGCGCCCTTGATTTCGGGCCCGAACTTGCCGGCGAGCAGGCACAGGATGACGCCCAGGATCCACGTGACGAGCGCGAGCCGCCGGATGCCGCGCAGCGACAGGAACGAGACCGCGCAGATCAGCAGGATGGTCGGCGCGAGGTACATCGCCTGCCGGTTGAGGAAGTAGAAGGTCGGCAGGCCGATCCGCTCGGCCACGGGCGGGCCGCCGCCCATCAGGAAGACGAGGCCCGCGACCATCAGCGCGAACAGCGCCGCGAGCAGGCCGCGGTCCACCGTCCACCACCAGTCCGTCAGGGGGGTGCGTTCCGCGCGTGACATCATGCCGGGCAACGACTCCAGGCCGCGCGGATGCCGATCCGCGCGGGTCGGCCGGGATCCTCGGCAGGAATGGTAAACGGAGCCTTATGACCGACGGGTCGGGGCGCGTCGGGGCACGTCAGGACGCGTCGGGACGCGCCGGCCACGCAGCCGGCGGCCCCTGGGATGCTGTATTAGGACCGCGCAATACTAGTAAAAAGACACTCTATGTTAATCTTCCCATTGCAACTTTCGGATGTATCGACCCGGCGGGTCGCGGTGCGCCGCGCCCGATCCGCCCAGCGGAAGCCGACGCGCCATGTTCTCTGCCCTGAACGTCCGTGAAGCGCATGCCAAGCTCGCGGCCCTCGACCGGGTTCAGGGCGTGATCGAGTTCGACCTAGCGGGGCGGATCCTGTCGGCGAACCGGAATTTCCTCGACGTCGTCGGGTACACGCTGCCGGAGATCGTCGGCCAGCACCACAGCATGTTCATGGAGCCCGCCCAGCGGGACGCGCCGGACTACCGGGCCTTCTGGGAACGCCTGCGCTCCGGCACCTTCGAGTCGGGCCAGTTCCAGCGGGTCGGCCGGGGCGGCCGGTCGATCTGGATCCAGGCCTCCTACAACCCGATGCTCGACGTCCGCGGCCGGCCCTACAAGGTGGTGAAGTTCGCCACCGACATCACGCAGCAGCGCACCGAGGAGGCCGACCGCGCCGGGCAGATCGCCGCGATCGACAAGGTGCAGGCGGTCATCGCCTTCGACCTCGACGGCACGGTGATCGCGGTGAACGACAATTTCCTCGCCGCGATGGGCTACAGCCGCGCCGAGGTGCTCGGGCAGCATCACAGCCTGTTCGTGGAGCCCGCCTACCGGGAGTGCGAGGCCTACCGGGCCTTCTGGGCGGCCCTGCGGAACGGCACCTATCAGGCGGCCCAGTTCCGGCGGATCGGCAAGGACGGGCGCGAAGTCTGGATCCAGGCCTCCTACAACCCGATCCTCGACGCCGCCGGCCGGCCCTACAAGGTGGTGAAATTCGCCACCGACATCAGCGACCAGGTCCGGCTGTTCGCCAACCTGCGGACCCTGATCGATCAGAACTTCGGCGAGATCGAGCAGGCGGTGACGCACTCGACCACGGCGGCCTCGCTGGCCTCGTCGGCGGCGGACTCGACCTCCGGGAACGTCCAGACCGTGGCGGCCGCCGCCGAGGAGCTGGCGGCCTCGGTGGCGGAGATGTCCCAGAGCATCGTGCGCTCCCAGAGCGCCACCGACACCGCCTATGCCTGCGTTCAGGACGCGGACGGCCACACCAAGCGGCTGGCCGAGACCGCCACCGCCATGACCGGCATCGTCGGCCTGATCCAGGACATCGCCGGCCAGATCAACCTGCTGGCGCTGAACGCCACCATCGAGGCCGCCCGCGCGGGCGCGGCGGGCCGCGGCTTCGCGGTCGTCGCCTCCGAGGTTAAGGCGCTGGCCGACCAGGCGGCGCGCGCCACCGGTCAGATCAACGGCGAGATCGCCAGCGTGCAGCGCGTCTCGCAGGAGGTCGTGCAGGCTCTCAGCTCGATCGGGTCCTCGGTCTCGGTGATGCGCGAGACCGTGGTGGCCACCGCGGCCGCCATCGAGGAGCAGAGTGCCGTGACCCGGGATCTGGCCGAGAGCATGCAGAGCGCCGCGGGGGCCGTCACGGAGATCACAGGCAACATCGGGGCGATCGTCCAGTCGGTGGCCAACGTCTCGCATGCGGTCGACACCACCCGCGACGCCGCCAAGGTTCTGGCGCGCTGAGGTTCTGGCGCGCTGAGGTTCTGGCGCGCTGAAGTGGCGCTGCCTCAGGGCAGCGCCTGAACCAGCTCGCGGAAGCGGTTGCCGCGGATCTCGAAGTTCCGGAACTGGTCGTAGGACGCGCAGGCCGGCGACAGGAGCACCACCGGCTCCGGTGCGCCCGAGGCGGCGGCGTTCTCGGCGGCCTTCGGGACGGCGTTCTCGAGGGTCTCGCAGCGCGTGTAGGGCACGGCGCCCTCCAGGGTCGCCGCGAAGGCGTCCGACGCCGCGCCGATCAGGTAGGCGTGCGCGACCCGCTCGAAATACGGCACCAGCGGGAAGATCCCGCCCTCCTTGGCCTTGCCGCCGAGGATCCAGTGGATGTCCCGGAAGGCGTTGAGGGCCTTCTCGGTGGAATCCGCGTTCGTCGCCTTGGAATCGTTGACGAACAGCACGTGGCCGCGCCGCCCGACCTCCTCCATCCGGTGCGGCAGGCCCGGGAACGAGGTCAGGCCGGCCTGGATCTGCTCCGGCGACAGGTCGAGGGCCCGCGCGACGGCCACCGCCACCGCGGCGTTCTGCCAGTTATGCGCCCCCCGGAGCGAGCCGATCCCGTTGACGTCGGCGAGGGCCGTCCCGTCCGGCTCCCGGACGATCCCGTCGCGCACCGTCAGCGCGTCGGCGCACAGCACGTCGCCGTGGGGCACGTGGACACGCACGAGGTCGGCGCCGCGGCGGTCCGCGATGGCGCGGCTCGGGGCGTCGTCGACGCCGACCACCGCGAGGCCGGCGCCCTGGATCAGACGCTCCTTGATGGCCGCGTACTGCTCCATCGTGCCGTGCCGGTCGAGATGGTCCGGCGTGATGTTCATCAGCACGCCGACGCTCGGGTCGAGGCTCGGCGTCAGGTCGATCTGGAACGACGACATCTCGATCACGTGGACGCGGTCGGCGGCCGGCGGCTCCAGCGACAGGATCGCGGTGCCGATGTTGCCGCCCATCTGCACGTCGCGGCCCCCCTGCGCGAGCACGTGGGCGATCAGCGCCGTGGTGGTCGACTTGCCGTTGGTCCCGGTGATCGCCACGAACGGCGCCCCCGGCGCCTGCGCCCGCCGCTCCCGGCAGAACAGCTCGATGTCGCCGATGATCTCGACGCCGGCATCCCGGGCGAGCCGGACGCTCCAGTGCGGCTCGGGATGGGTCAGCGGCACGCCCGGGCTCAGCACGAAGGCGGCGAACGCGGACCAGTCGGCCGCGCGCAGGTCCCGCGTCTCGATGCCGGCCTTCCGCGCGCGGGCGAGGCTGTCGGCATTGTCGTCCCAGGCCTGCACGCCCGCGCCACCGGCCTTCAGCGCCAGCGCCGTGGCGAGCCCCGAGCCGCCGAGCCCGAACAGGGCGACGGTCTTGTCCTGGAAGACGGTGACGGGTGTCATGCGGAACTCTGGATGCGGCGACCGGACCCGGCCGACCCGAACCGAACCCTCCTCCCGGGCGCCCCGCATCGGCGACCCCGAAGGCGAGCTCCCGGGATCGCGCGGCCGGCCGGAAGCCTCCTTCGAGGCTCCCCTCCGCGGCCGCGCCTCAGGACGAGGGCGAGGATCGGATCGACCTCTCAGGCCGCCCGTCTAGCACGATTTCTCAGCGCAGCTTCAGCGTCGCCAGGCCGGCCATCGCCAGGATCACCGCGATGATCCAGAAGCGGATCACGACCTGCGGCTCCTTCCAGCCCTTCTGCTCGAAATGGTGGTGGATCGGCGCCATGCGGAACACGCGCTTGCCCGTGAGCTTGAACGACGCGACCTGGATGATCACCGACATCATCTCCAGCACGAAGAGGCCGCCGACGATCGCCAGGACGATCTCGTGCTTCGTCGCCACCGCGATGGAGCCCAGCAGGCCGCCCAGCGCCAGGGAGCCGGTATCGCCCATGAAGATCTGGGCCGGCGGTGCGTTGAACCAGAGGAAGCCGAGCCCGGCGCCGATGACCGCGCCGCAGACGACGGCGAGCTCGCCCGTGTCGCGGACGTAGTTCACCTGCAGGTAGCTGGCGGTGAACGAGTTGCCGACGAGGTACGCGATGAAGCCGAACGTGCCGCAGGCGATCATCACCGGCACGATCGCGAGGCCGTCGAGGCCGTCGGTCATGTTCACGGAATTGCCCGCCCCGACGATCACGAAGGCGCCGAACAGCGGGTAGAACCAGCCGAGGTTCAGGAGCGCGTCCTTGAATACCGGGAAGGCGAGCTGGTTCTGGAGCGCGGCGGGCGAGTAGACCGCGATGGTCACGCAGGCCGCCATGGCGATCACCGCCTCGAGGGCGAGGCGGAACTTGCCCGAGAAGCCCTTGTGCGACTGCTTCGTGACCTTGAGGTAGTCGTCGTAGAAGCCGATCGCGCCGAAGCCGAGGGTGACGGTCAGCGTCACCCAGACGTAGTGGTTGCGCGGGTTGGCCCAGAGCAGGATCGCCACGACGGCGCCGGCCAGGATCATCAGGCCGCCCATGGTCGGCGTGCCGCGCTTGGTCAGCAGATGGGTCTGCGGCCCGTCCTCGCGGATCGGCTGGCCCTTGCCCTGGCGGATCCGCAGCAGCGAGATGATCCAGGGCCCGAACCAGAACACGAACAGGCCCGCCGTGAACAGCGCGCCGCCGGTGCGGAAGGTGATGTAGCGGAACACGTTGAGCGGCGTGAAGCTGCTGCTCAGGTCCGAGAGAAGGTACAGCATCCGGGCGCTCGGCCCCCTTGTTCAGGCTCAGGTTTCGGGGGACGGCGCCGCACGCGCAGGCGTGCCGGTCACGGGACGGCCTGGGTCCGCCGGGTCGGATCGACCGCGTAGCGGGCTTTCAGCGCCTCGACAATCCGGCCCATGCGGCTGCCGTTCGATCCCTTCACCATGACGGCGTCGCCGGACCGCAGGGTCCGGGCGAGCGGCTCGAGCAGGTCGGCCGCAGTGTCGGCCACCGCGCCGCGGCGGCTCACCGGCAGGGCCTCGAACAGGTGGCGCATCAGCGGACCGGCCGTGAAGACGAGGTCGACCCGGGCCGCCTCGATCGCCTCCGCCAGGCCGCGATGCAGGTCGGGCGCGGCGGCGCCGAGCTCGAGCATGTCGCCCAGCACCGCGATCCGGCGGCCGCGGGGCCCGGTCTCGATCCCCGCCAGGGTCGCCAGCGCCGCGCGGACGGCGACGGGATTGGCGTTGTAGCTCTCGTCCACGAGGTAGGCGGTGCCGCCGCCGATCTCGAGGGCGGTGCGCTCGCCGCGTCCCGCCGGCGGCGTCAGCCCGCCCAGCGACAGGGCCGCGCGGGCGAGGTCGGCCCCGAGGCTGTGGACCACCGCCATGACGCCCAGCGAGTTCAGCGCCGCGTGCCGGCCGGCGGTGCCGAGCTTGTAAGTGACGGGCTGGCCCATCACCACCGCGTCGATCACCGACAGGTCGGGCCGCAGCACGATCCTCAGGGCGCGGACGTCGGCATCCGCGTGCTCGCCGAAGGTAACCACCCGGCCCGCCCGGGAGGCCTGGGCGTGGGCGGCCAGGCGGTCGAAATGCGGGGCGTCGCGGTTCAGGATGGCGACGCCGCCGGGCTGGAGCCCGGAGAAGATCTCGCCCTTCGCGTCCGCGATCGCGGCCAGCGAGGCGAAATGCTCGATATGGGCGGGCGCGATCGTGGTGATCAGCGCGATGTCCGGCCGGACCTGCGCGGTCAGCGGCACGATCTCGGCGCCGTGGTTCATGCCGATCTCGAACACGCCGTAGCGCGCGGAGCGCGGCATCCGGGTCAGGGTCAGGGGCACGCCCCAGTGGTTGTTGTAGGAGGCCGCCGAGGCGTGGGTCTCGCCCTGCTCGGACAGGACGTGGCGCAGGGCCTCCTTGGTCCCGGTCTTGCCGACCGAGCCCGTGACCGCCACGACCTGCGCGCGCGTCCGGTCCCGGGCGGCGGCACCGAGGCGCACCATCGCGGTGAGAACCGGGTCGGCGCCCCCCTCGGGCACCGCCAGGACGGGGCCGTGGACCGCGAGCGCCTCGGCGCGCGCGGCGCTCACCACGGCGGCGCCGGCGCCGCGCCCCAGGGCGTCGGGGACGAAGTCGTGGCCGTCGCGGGTGTCGCCGCGGATCGCGAAGAACAGGTCGCCGGGCTGGAGCGTGCGGGTGTCGATCGAGGCGCCGCCGATCGCGCGCCCGGCGCCGGCCAACCGGCCGCCCGTCGCGGATTCCAGCTCCTCCCGCGTCCAGAGTGCGGTCATCGTCGGTCCCCCGTCGTCCTCAGGCCGCCGCGGCGATCGCGGCGCGCAGGACCGCGTGGTCCGAGAACGGCAGCGTGCGATCTCCCACGATCTGGCCGGTTTCATGACCCTTGCCGGCCACGACCAGCACGTCGCCCGGCCCGAGCCGGTCGACGGCGCTGTGAATCGCCTCCGACCGGTCGCCGATCTCCTCGGCGCCCGGCGCCGCGTCCAGGATGGCCCGGCGGATGGCGGCCGCGTCCTCGGTGCGCGGGTTGTCGTCCGTGACGATGACGACGTCGGCGAGCCGCTGCGCGATGGCGCCCATCAGCGGCCGCTTGCCCCGGTCGCGGTCGCCGCCGCAGCCGAACACCGCGATCAGCCGGCCCGACGCGAAGGGGCGGAGCGCGGCGAGCACGCTCTCCAGGGCCTCGGGCTTATGCGCGTAGTCGACGAGGCAGAGGCCGCCCCGCGCCTCGCCGATCCGCTCCATGCGGCCGGGGACGCCGGTGAGATGGTCGAGGGCCGCCAGGACGCCGTCGGGATCGGCCGCCCCCGCCGGGGTAGCCAGTGCGAGGCCGGCCGCCACCAGGGCATTCTCGACCTGGAACTCGCCGACGAGCGGCAGGCGCAGTTCCCGGACCCGGCCCGCGAACAGGATCCGGGCGACCTGCGCGAACCCCTCCGTGCGGACCGCCTCGACCCGCAGGTCCCGGCCGCCCCGCCCGACCGTGCGGACCGGCCGGCCAGCGGCCTCGGCGGCCGCGATGACGCGCTCGGCGTAAGCGCCGTCGGCATTGACGATGGCCGGGCGGCCCGGCGGCAGCAGCTCGGTGAACAGCCGCAGCTTGGCCGCGAGGTACTCCTCGATGCTCGCGTGGTAGTCGAGATGGTCCCGGCCGAGATTGGTGAAGCCGGCCGCGTCGAGGCGCACGCCGTCGAGCCGGCGCTGCTCGATCCCGTGGGAGGAGGCCTCCATGGCGAGGTCGGTGACGCCGTCCGCGGCGAGTTGCGCCAGCGTCCGGTGCAGCGTCACGGGGTCCGGGGTCGTGAGGGAGCCGTACTGCGCGCCGCGGTTGGTGACGATGCCGACGGTGCCGAGGCTCGCGGAGTCGCGGCCGAGACGCGCCAGGATCTGTCGGACGAAGTCGGCCACCGAGCTCTTCCCGGCGGTGCCGGTGACCGCCACCACGGTCTCGGGCTGCGGGCCCGCGAGGCGGGCCGCCGCGAGGGCGAGCGACCGGCGCGCGTCGGCGACCGGGATCCAGGCGACCGCGTCGGGCAGGTCGGCGGGACGAGTCCCCTCCCCGGCGACCGCGGCGGCGCCGCGCTGCGCGGCCTGCGCGGCGAAACGTCGGCCGTCGGCCTTCGAGCCGGGAACGGCGACGAACACCGTGCCGGTCGCGACCTGCCGGCTGTCGGCCGTGAGGTCCGAGACGGTCAGGTCCGCGGCGGGGCCAGCAGCCTCGGGGAAGAGGTCGGCGAGCCGCGCGCTCATCGCTGCACCCTCATCGATCCGATCTCACGGGCCGCCCAGCTGGTTGACGTGGTAGGCGTTGAGCTTGACCATCTGCGGGAACGGCCTCACCGGCGGCTCGAACTGCGGCGGCAGGCCGAGGATCGGCGCGACGCGCTCGATCACCTTGCCGGTGACCACGCCGGAATTCCAGGCCGCCGTGGCGTAGCCGCCCGATTCCGGCAGGCCCTGCGGCTCGTCCATGATGGTGACGAACAGGTACTTCGGATCGTTCATCGGCGCGGCGGCCATGAAGGTCGTGAACAGGCGGTTGTGGATGTAGCGGCCGCCGATGACCTTCTCGGCGGTGCCGGTCTTGCCGCCGACGAAGTAGTACGGGACCGCCGCCTTCTTGGCCGAGCCCTCGGCGGCGTTGAGCCGCATGATGTAGCGCATCGCCTCGGAGGTCTGGCCCGAGAGGACGTGCGTGGCCCGCGCCCGCGCCGCCTCGGGCGTCGTCTTGAGGAAGGTCGGCGTCATCAGGTCGCCGCCGTTGGCGATGGCCGCCACCGCGGCCGCGGCCTGGATCGGCGCCACCGCGATGCCGTGGCCGAACGCGATGGTGATGGTGTTGATCTCGGTCCAGCGCGACGGGACGATCGGCGCCGCGCTCTCCGGCAGCTCGGTGCGCAGCCGGTCGAGCAGGCCCATCTTCTTCAGGAAGGCCTTGTGGCCGGGCACGCCGACGCCGAGCGCCATCTTGGCGGAGCCGATGTTGGAGGAGTGGGTGAACACCTCCGGCATGGTGATGACGCGGTTCGTGCCGTGGTACTCGTGGATCTTCTGCCGGCCCCAGTTGAGCACGCCGCCCCGGGTGTCGAAGGTCGAGTTGACGTTGTACTTGCCGGAATCGAGCGCCATGGCGAGGGTCATCGCCTTGAAGGTCGAGCCCATCTCGTAGACGCCGACATTCATCCGGTTGATGCGGTCGGGCGAGAGCGCGTCCTTGGGGTCGTTCGGGTCGAAATCCGGCATGGAGACGAGCGCGATGACCTCGCCGGTCTTCACGTCGAGGATCATCGAGGCGCCGGCCTTGGCCTTGAAGTGGTCGATGCCCCAGGCCAGCTCGTCGCGCACGGCGAACTGCGCGCGCAGGTCGAGCGAGAGCTGCACCGGCTTCAGGTCGGCCTGCTTGTTGATCAGCCCGAAGCTGTTGAGGGCCTGCAGCCCGGTGGAGTCGATGTACTTCTCCATACCGGCGATGCCGATGCCGTCGAGGTTCGTCGCGCCCAGGATGTGGGCGGCCGCGACGCCGTTCGGGTAGACCCGCTTGTGGTCGGGTAGGAAGCCGATGCCGGGGATGCCGAGCCGGTGGACCTCGGCCTGCTGTTTCGGGGTCAGCTCGCGCTTCACCCAGACGAAGCCCGCGCCCTTCTTGTCCTTGCGTTGCGTCAGCTTGGCGCGCAGCTCGGAGGCGTTGAGTTCCGGCAGGACGGCGGTGAGCAGCTCGACCGCCTCGTCCTTGTCGTAGATGTTGCCCGGCTCGGCGAAGACCGAGACCGTGCGGATGTCGGTGGCCAGGATCTCGCCGTTGCGGTCGATGATGTCGGGCCGGAAGGCGGTTGAGGACGCGGCCGCGACCCGGTGCTCCTGGCTGGGCGGCTCCCCGAAGATCGCCATCATCAGGAGCTTGGCCGAGATCGTCCCGAACACGCCGACGAAGACCAGCCCGACCATCGCGACCCGCAGGTGCGAGCGCTCGATCGCCAGCCGGAACATGCTGCGCAGGAGCGCCTTGGCGCGGTCGGCGCGCGGCTCGGGCTCGCGCGCCTCCTCCTCCAGGGGGCGCGGCGCGCCGGCGGCATGCGCCAGCGCGGCGGCTTCGAGCAGCGCCGCCTCGTGGTCCGACACGGCGGGCTCGACCGCCGGGTCTAGGGTCTCGTCGGCGTGATCGGACACGGGGGTTTACCTCGAAGCCGTCGTCGGGGTGCGGGTCGTGGTGACGGTGCGGGTGATCGAGCCGGTCGTGCGCGGCTCGATCGCGCCCTTGTCCTTGGGCGTCGCCGTGGCGGCGAGCAGACGGCCGATCTCGTCGCCGCGCTCCGGCCGGGCGGGCAGATCCGAGAGGCGCGCCAAGTGGCTGGTGCCGATCGGCTCCAGGGCGAGATGCTTGTCGACGGCCGCCTGGAGCCGGTCGGGCCGCGTCAGGAGCTGCCACTCGGCGCGCAGCACGGCGATCGCCTGCCGCTCCTTGTGCAGGGCGGTCTGGAGCTTCGAGACCTGACCGCCCTGGTAGAGCGTGTCGTACTTGATCGAGTAGGCGTAGATCGCCGAGGCGACGAGGCCGGCCACCGCCAGCAGGTTCAGGAGGCGGATCATCGGCGATGGCCTCCGCGGGCCGCGTCGGGCAGGCTCGCCAGCGCGGTCAGCGCGGCCAGCGGCTCGGGAACGTCGGATTCGGTGCGCTCCGCGGCCCGGAGCTTGGCCGAGCGCGCGCGCGGGTTGCGGGCGGTCTCGGCCTCGCCCGGCAGGACCGGGCCCTTCGTGACGGGACGGAAGCTGCGGACGGTCTCGACCGGGCCCCCGGGCAGATGGCGGGAGCCCTGCGCGGAGCGGCCGCTGCGCGCCGCGAAGAACTGCTTGACGATGCGGTCCTCGAGCGAGTGGAACGTCACGACGGCGAGCCGGCCGCCGGGCCTGAGCACGCGCTCGGCCGCGTGCAGGGCACGGACCAGCTCGCCGAGCTCGTCGTTCACGGCGATCCGCAGGCCCTGGAAGGTCCGCGTCGCCGGGTGGATGTGGCTGCCGGGCTCGGTCCGGACCACGCCGGCGACGAGTTCGGCCAGCTGCGCGGTGGTCTCGATCCGCCCGCGGCGCCGCGCCTCGAGGATGGTCCGGGCGACCACGCGCGAGCGCCGCTCCTCGCCGAAATGGTAGATGATGTCGGCCAGAACGGTCTCGTCGGCCTCGTTCACGAGGTCGGAGGCGCTCGGCCCGTCGCAGGCCATGCGCATGTCGAGGGGGCCGTCGCTGCGGAACGAGAAGCCCCGCTCCGGCGCGTCGAGCTGCATCGACGAGACGCCGATATCGAGGACGACCCGGTCGACCTGCGCGATGCCGGCCTCCGCGAGGAGGCTGTCGAGGTCGCCGAAGCGGCCGGAGAGGAGGCGCAGGCGCCCGCCGGACTCCGCGACGAGCGCCTGTCCGCCCGCGATGGCCGTGGGGTCACGATCGATCGCGACGACCTGCAGGGCCGGATCCGCCGCGAGGAGCGCGCGGGTGTAGCCGCCGGCACCGAACGTGCCGTCGACCGCGATCCCGCCCGCGGTGCCGAGCGCGTCGACGACTTCCGCGAGGAGGACGGGGACGTGCGGTTCAGCCGCCGCATCGCCGCCGTGGCGGGGCGAACTCTCGGGAGAGGAGCGGCACCGGCTCATGGCCGCCTCGACGCGCCGGCGCGCCGTGGCGCGCGCGGATGGGCGGATTGTCGGCGCGTCCCGGAAACCCGGGCGCGGATGCGGCTCGTGCGTCTCATGGTGCCCTGTGCCGGGCCGCGCGAGCGCGGCGCGCGTGACGGGAACGGCACCGGATGCGGAGCGCGCAAGACGCCGCGCACGGACGGGACCTGCGCGCTGGCAGGGTGCGCCCGGCGATCCGATACACGCCGTTGACGGGAGGATGCCGGGTATCATGGGCCTCGGAGGATCGTCAACGCACAAGCTTGGCACTGCCGCGCGGACCGATCTGAACCCGGCAAGGTTAACCGAAGGTTTTTGCCGCCGCGGAATCTTCGGCGCGCCGGCCGCCCGCGCGGGAACGCCGGCGAGGCGATAAAGCCCTGCAGGTGCAAGTCTTATCGGGAAGTGGATCAGCCGGCCTGTAAGCCGGGTTCTGTAGGGCCGGAGCGCTCGCGCGCGCCGGCGTGGCAGCCATTCCTCTGGGACGATCGTCGCCGATCGCCTCGAGCAACCAACCCGGGCGACTGGCCTGGAGAGCCGGCCTGCCCTTCTCGCGAAGGGCGCGCCGCCCCTATTCGGTCTTGCTCCCGGTGGGGTTTGCCGTGCCGTCCGCGTTGCCGCGTCCGCGGTGCGCTCTTACCGCACCCTTTCACCCTGACCCCGGACGGATCCGGGGCGGTCTGCTCTCTGTGGCACTGTCCCTGGGGTCGCCCCCGCCGGAGGTTATCCGGCACCGTCTCTCCATGGAGCCCGGACTTTCCTCCCCGAACGCTCGCGCGTCCGGAGCGGCCGCCCGGCCGGCTGATCCGCGGGCAGATGCGCCCGCGGGGCCGTCCGGGTCAAGGGCGCGGGCCCGCTACCAGGTGCCGGTGTTCTCCATGGACTTCCACGGCTCCTGCGGCTCCTTGGCGCCGCCCTTCTGGAGGATCTCGATGGAGATGCCGTCCGGCGACTTCACGAAGGCCATGTAGCCGTCGCGCGGCGGCCGGTTGATGGTGACGCCCTTCTCCTGCAATTTGGCGCAGAAGCCGTAGATGTCGTCGACCTGATAAGCGAGATGGCCAAAATTGCGCCCGCCCGAGTAGGTTTCCGGATCCCAGTTGTAGGTGAGCTCGATCAGGGGCGACTTGGTCGCTGAGGCCCGCTCGACATCGCCGGGCGCGGCGAGGAAGACGAGGGTGAAGCGGCCCTTCTCGTTCTCGACGCGGCGCACCTCCTTCAGGCCGAACGTGTCGACGTAGAAGGCGAGTGCCCGGTCGAGGTCGGCGACCCGGACCATGGTGTGCAGAAATTCCATCGGATCCTGTCCTGTTCTCTTCGAAGACGGACCACCGGCCCGCTCCGGCTGACTCGCCCCGCTAGCTAGCGGCCGGTCCGGCGGTGAGAAGGCCGTCCGATACAGACTCGGGACAATCGGGCCCGGGCGTTCGCGCGGTCGGACCCCGTCGAGCCGACCGGGCGGGCGTTTCGGCAGCCCCCGACATCGTCGGCCCGGCGGCGGGCCTCGCGCCGCGTGCGTCCCGTCGGCCCCGCCGCGAACTCCCGATCCGCCGGAGGAGAGACCCTTCGGCCGAAAGTATGGGCGCGTCACCCAGCAAGATGTAGCCCAGCTGCGACGGATTGGTCTTACTCGGTGGGATGATGAGAGCGGTTTCGAACGTCGGGGGCCGTGATGAGGACGCAGGGATCCGAGGGCGGCAGGCATGATGCACAGATGATCGGTCTCGATACGGCACGATTCCTAGCCGCAATGCTGGTCATGGTCTTTCATCTCGGCGCCTACGCGTGGCAGGCGCCGCTCTCGACGGCCGGGCGCGCCTTCGACTCCGCCGCAGCTTACCCCGGCCTGTTCGCCTGGACGTGGTTCGGATGGATCGGGGTCGAGCTGTTCTTCGTCATCTCGGGCTTCGTGATCGCCTACTCGGCCGAGCACGCCACCGCGCGCGCCTTCCTGCGCAGCCGCATCCTGCGCCTCGTGCCGGCGGTCTGGATCTGCGCCACGCTCACCGCCCTGGTCTCGCTCGCCATCGGCCGCATGGGGTCCGGTCGGCACGTGCTGCGGGCCTATCTCGACTGCGTCCTGTTCGTTCCGGTCGAGCCGTGGCTGGACGGCGTCTACTGGACCCTCGGCGTGGAGATCGCCTTCTACGCACTCGTCTTCGCGCTGCTGCGGCTCGGGCGATTCCGGAGCATCGGCCCGGTCTGCGCCGTGGTCGGCGGTGTGAGCACCCTCTTCTGGGTCGCGACCTTGGCCGTGCCGAACCTCCCCGCCCTGGCGGCGAACCGCGTGGCCGAGCTGACGCTCCTGCGCCACGGCTGCTTCTTCGCGCTCGGCGTCTTCCTGTGGTTGTCGCTCGTCAAGGGGCCGACGGCCGGTCGGCTCTGCGTGATCGCCGTCTGCGCCGTCGGGGCGCTCGTCGAGATCGGTGACGCGGCCGGGTCGTTCCTGTTCCAGATGGGCCGCAGCGAGGATCCGCTCCTCCCGCGCCTCGTCTTCGCGGGCTGCGTCCTGATGATCGTGGCCAGCGTGCGCGGCAACGCGTGGCTCCGCGCGCGGCTCGGCGAGCGGGGCTGCGCGCTGGCCCGACGGCTCGGACTGATGACCTACCCGCTCTACCTCCTGCACAACGTCAACGGAGCCGCCCTGATCCACCGCCTCGTCGGCGGCGGGGTTCCGCCCTACGCGGCGCTCGTGGCCGCGTGCTGCGCCATGCTCCTGCTGAGCTACGCCGTGATGCGCTGGGCCGAGCCGTTCGTCCGCGCCCGCCTGTCCGCCACGCTCGACAGGGTCGGCCTCGAGCGGCCGCTCCGCGCGGAGGGCCGGCCCGCCCCGGGGCTCTGAGCCGGGCGAGGACCGCGCCACGCCGGCCGTTTCGACGGCTCCGATCGTTGCGCCGCGCGCTCCGAGGGACCAGAACGGGCCCGCCCCGCACCCGGAGTGAGCCGAATGCGCACCGAGACGCCGCCGCTGATCCGCCTCGAGGAATACCGGCCCAGCGACTACCTGATCGATCGCGTCGACCTCGACATCCGTCTCGACCCGCACGCGACCCGCGTCGACGCGACGCTGACGCTGCGGCCGAACCCGGCCGGCGTGCCGGCGGCGCCGCTCACCCTCGACGGCGACGATCTCCGGCTGGTCTCGGTCGCGCTCGACGGCGCGCCGCTGGCGCCCGACGCCTACGCGGCGACGCCGTCCGGCCTCATCCTCCGCGATCCGCCGCAGCGGCCCTTCGCGCTGCGTCTCGTCACGGAGGTGGATCCGACCGCCAACACGAAGCTGATGGGCCTCTACCGGTCGAACGGCGTCTACTGCACCCAGTGCGAGGCGGACGGCTTCCGCCGGATCACCTACTTCCTCGATCGGCCGGACGTGCTGTCGGTCTACACCACGCGCATCGAGGCCGACCGGGCCGAGGCGCCGGTCCTGCTCGGCAACGGCAATCCCGTCGAGACCGGCGCGGCCGGGCCGGACCGCCACTTCGCGATCTGGCACGATCCCCACCCGAAGCCCGCCTACCTGTTCGCCCTCGTGGGCGGTCGGCTCGGGAAGGTCGAGACGCGCTTCACCACGATGGAGGGCCGCCCCGTCACCTGCGCGGTCTACGTCGAGCCCGGCAAGGAGGACCGGGCGGGCTACGCCCTCGACGCCGTCATCCGCTCCATGGCCTGGGACGAGACCGCCTTCGGCCGCGCCTACGACCTCGACGTGTTCAACGTCGTCGCGGTGTCCGACTTCAACATGGGCGCCATGGAGAACAAGGGCCTCAACATCTTCAACGACAAATACGTCCTGGCGAGTCCCGAGACCGCGACCGACGGCGACTACGCGGCGATCGAGGCGATCATCGCGCACGAGTACTTCCACAACTGGTCCGGCAACCGCGTCACGTGCCGGGACTGGTTCCAGCTCTGTCTGAAGGAGGGTCTCACGGTCTTCCGCGACCAGGAATTCTCCTCCGACATGCGCTCCCGGCCGGTGCACCGCATCGCCGAGGTGCGCTCCCTGCGGGCGCGCCAGTTCCCCGAGGATGCCGGGCCGCTGCGGCACCCGGTGCGGCCGCGGGCCTACGCGGAGATCAACAACTTCTACACGGCGACCGTCTACGACAAGGGCGCCGAGATCGTCCGGATGCTGCGGACGCTGATCGGTCCCGAGGCCTTCCGGGCCGGCATGGACCGGTACTACGCCGACAATGACGGCCGCGCCGCCACCGTCGAGGACTTCCTGGCGGCCTTCGCGGCGGTGACCGGGCGCGATCTCGGCGCCTTCGCCCGCTGGTACGAGCGTCCCGGCACCCCCCGCCTCGCCGTCACGGCCGCGTACGATCCGGCCGCCGCCCGCTACACCCTCCGGTTCGCCCAGAGCCTGCCCGGCGGCGGCGCGGAGTCCGACGGGCCGCCCCTGGTGATCCCCGTGGCCCTCGGTCTCGTCGGGGCGTCCGGGCCGCTGACGGGCGCGACCTGCCCGGACGTGCGGGACGGCGTCTACGTGCTCGACCGCCCCGAGGCCGAGATCGTGTTCGACGCGGTCGCCGAGGAGCCGGTCCCCTCGCTCCTGCGCGACTTCTCCGCCCCGGTGCGGCTCGACCTCACCCTGACCGACGCGGAGCGGATGCGGCTCCTCGCGCAGGACAGCGACCCTTTCAACCGCTGGCAGGCCGCGCAGGACGTCGCTTTGCGGCTGATCCTCGAGCCAGACGCCGATCGGACGGAGGCGTTCGCCGCGGCACTCGGCCAGTTCCTCGAAGACGAAGCCCTGGCCGACCCGGCCTTCGCGGCCCTGGTCCTGGCGCTGCCGAGCGAGGGCGAGGCCGCCGACGCGGTGCCGGCCGACGTGGATCCCGACGCGATCCACCGGGCGCGATTCAACCTGCGGGCGCGTCTGGGCCAGGCCCTGCGGCCGCGGCTCGAATCGATCGACGCGGCGCTCGCGCCGGTGGCCGGTGCGCCCTACAGCCCCGACGCCGCCTCGGCGGGGCGCCGGTCGCTCCGCAACGCGGCCCTCGACCTGGTCGCCGCCGGCGATCCCCGGGAGGGGGCCGCCCGCGCCGCCGCGCGGCTGGCCGAGGCCACCAACATGACCGACCGGCTCGCCGCCCTCGGCACGCTGGCGCTGATCCCGGGGGAGACCCGCGAGGCCGCCTTCGCGGAGTTCGCGGCCCGCTACGCCGACGAGCCCCTGGTCCTCGACAAGTGGTTCGCCCTCCAGGCCCAGATCCCGGAGCCCGGCACCCTCGACCGGATCGCGCGGCTGCAGGAACACCCGGCCTTCACCATGACCAACCCGAACCGCGTGCGGGCGCTGATCGGGAGCTTCGCGTTCGGCAACCAGACCCAGTTCGCCCGGCGGGACGGGGCGGGATTCGCCCGCGTGACCGAGACGGTCGCGGCGCTCGATTCGACCAACCCACAGGTGGCCGCACGGCTCCTCACGGCCTTCGGATCCTGGCGCCGGCTGGAAAAATCACGCGGCGCCAAAGCGGTCGAAATGCTGAATGGGATCAAGGCGATCCCGGGGCTTTCCCGGGACACAGCCGACATCCTCGCGCGCACCCTCGGAGGCGGCTAACCGTCTGAACCTGCGGTAGAAATCGATTCTCGGGCTCCCAGGCAACACCTGGGTTCCGTCAAGCCCTTATGGTAAAAAATCCGTGGACAAACTGCCCCCCGAAGTGATTGTATTCAGTCAGATTCGGGGGGCCTTCGGGGGCCGGGTGCCCACACCGGATCACAGTTCCCACGGGCGAGGTTCGGCCATGCCGGAGGCGGCTTCCGCTTCCTTCTCCGCGCGTGCGGATTCGAGTCTCACGATCTCGTGGCCCATGCGGAGCCGGGATCCGCGGCTCGGCCAGGCCGAGCGCTGGCTGCGCTACGCCGTGCCGGGAACGCTCGCGGTGTTCCTGGCCTGCCTCGTCGGGCTCGCCACCCTCCATATCCAGGGCCAGCGTGCCGAGATCCTGGCGGGCGCGAAGGCCGAGGTCGAAGGCTTCGCCCGTCTGGCCGCGCGGGCGGTGGATCCGGCCGGCACCGTGGCGGAGGACCTGCGCGCCCTGATGCCCGAGAGCGAGCGGCATCCCGGCCGCCGCCTGCTGGTGGTCCGCCCCGACACCCGCATCGTCGCCGCCCATCCGCCGCTGCCGGCCGACCGCACGACCCTCTCGGCGGTGCTCGGCGAGAGTGAGCCGCTCTCCGGCCTCGGCGAGCGCGCCGGCGCGATGGCCCTCGAGCTTCCCGGCGGCGAGAGCGTGCTCGCCGCGGTGCACAGCCTGCCCGGCGGCGCGGGACAGGTGGCGGTGCTCCAGCCCATCGAGCCGCTGCTGCGCGGCTGGAGCGCCCGGACCCGCGACCAGATCGTCCTGATCGCCGCCGCCGCGATCGTGATCGTCGGAGTCGGACTGGCCTACGGCCTGCAGACTCGCCAGGCCGCCCGCGCCGACCGGGCCCGCGAGCAGATCCGCGGCCGCCTGGAGACCGCCCTGCGCCGGGGCGCCTGCGGGTTGTGGGACTGGGACATCGCGCGCGGCCGGATCTACTGGTCCGATTCGATGTACACGCTGCTCGGCTACAGGCGGCAGCACGAGTACCTCTCGTTCGGCGACGTCAACGGCCTCGTCCATCCCGACGACGGCGACCTGTACAGCCTCGCCCGGGGGCTCGCGGCCAACCAGACGCATATCGACCACGCCTTCCGCATGCGCGGCGCCGACGGGGCCTACGTCTGGCTGCGCGCCCGCGCGGAGGTCGTGGCGGACGCCGCCGACGGCGGCCGCCACCTCGTCGGCATCGCCAACGACATCAGCGAGCAGCGGGCCCTGGAGGAGACCAACGCCGCGGCCGACATGCGCCTGCGCGACGCCGTCGAGGCGATCTCGGAGGCCTTCGTGCTCT
Organism: Methylobacterium sp. yr668; assembly: GCF_900116245.1. Taxonomy (NCBI): domain Bacteria; kingdom Pseudomonadati; phylum Pseudomonadota; class Alphaproteobacteria; order Hyphomicrobiales; family Methylobacteriaceae; genus Methylobacterium; species Methylobacterium sp. yr668. The sequence goes on from NZ_FOZY01000012.1 coordinate 158,436, forward strand.
GGGATACCGGCAACCGCCTGGTCCTGTGCAATTCGAAATTCCGCCACCTCCACGCCCTGAGCCCCGAGGATGCGCAGGCGGGCCGGAGCTACACGGACGTGATGGGACGCGGCGTGCTGCCCCAGGTCCGGCGGGAATCGCCCGAGGCCGGGATGGCGCTGACCGACATGGCGGCCCGCACCTTCGAGGCGGAACTCGCCGACGGCCGCTGGCTGCAGATCAGCGAGCGGCGCACGAAGGACGGGGGCTACGTGTCGGTCGGGACCGACATCACCAGCCTGAAGCGCAACCAGGAGCAGCTCCTCGCCTCCGAGCGCGAGCTGATCGAGACCGTCAAGGACCTCAAACGGTCCCGCCGCACCCTCGAACTCCAGACCCAGCAGCTCGCGGATCTCGCCGAGCGCTACCTCGACCAGAAGGCGGCCGCCGAGGCGGCCAACCAGGCCAAGGCGGAGTTCCTGGCCAATATGAGCCACGAGCTGCGCACCCCACTCAACGCCATCATCGGCTTCGCCGACGTGATGGAGAACGCGGTTCTCGGGCCGCTCGGCACCCCGCGCTACACCGAGTATTGCCGCGACATCCGCGAGAGCGGTTCGCACCTGCTGTCCATGATCGACGACATCCTCGACATGGCCCGGCTGGAGGCCCGGCGCGTGCGCCTGAGCCCCAGGGCGATCTCCGCCGAGACCGCGATCAGCGCGGCCCTCGCGCCCGTCGAGGCGGCCGCCCGCGAGAAGGCGATCACCGTCAGCGTCGACGTCGTGCCCGGCCTCGAGCTGCTGGCCGATCCGCAGGCGATCCGGCAGATCCTCGCCAACCTCGTGCAGAACGCCGTGAAGTTCACGCCCGCCGGCGGCCGCGTCGCCGTCCGGGGCCGCCGTGCCGGCGCGTGCACCCACCTCTATATCGAGGACAACGGCATCGGCATCCCGACCTCCGACCTCGCCCGCCTCGGCCGGCCCTTCACGCAGGTCGAGCGGCAGATGACCCGGTGCCACAAGGGTTCGGGCCTGGGCCTCGCCATCACCCGATCGATGGTCGAGCTCCACGGCGGCTCGCTCCGGATCCGCTCCGAGGAGACGGTGGGCACCATCGTGCTCGTCCGCCTGCCGGCCACGCCGGCCGAGCGCCCGGAGGCCGTCGTACCGGCCGGCTCGGCCCCTTCCGCGACGGCCGATTCCACGATTGTCAGGCGCGAGGCGCCGCGGGCGGGCCGTTCCGCCGCCTGAGCGGGACCGTTCACGGACGCGGATCGAGCCCGCCGCGGCGTGCGAGGCGGCCCTGTTCCGCGTGCCAGCGCGCGTCTGCGACGGCGCGTGCCAGGCGCCGGATGCGCCAGCGCCGGTACAGCGACAGGACCGGGTTGCCGCCGAGACCGGCCTGATGCCGGCTCAGGCGTCGCAGCAGGTCCGGCAGCTGCGCCGAGGCTGCCTCGCCCGTGGCGATGTCGATGGCCCGCATTTCCGCCCGGAGCCCCGCCTTCCAGTCGTCCATGACGCCCGCCTCCGCGATCATCGCCCGCCCCCGCGGCCGGCCGGAATTCCCAACAGCCCGCCCGCCGTCTCGCCCGCGGCATGAGTACACGCCGGAAAACCCTCCGTTCCGGATCCGGGTTTGCGCCGCAGGTGGTCCGCCCGGCGGACCGGACTGGAGGATACGGCCGATGCGATCCAGGACAACGTACCGCTGCACGCTGGCGCTCCTGCTCGGGCTCGCCGCCGGGCCCGCGCTCGCGCAGAGCACGGGCTACGTCACGGGTTTCCCGGGCAAGGATCCCGCGGGCGACGAGGAGATCGGCTGGGGGCCGGCCTACCGGCCCGAGACGAGCTTCGCGCAGCCCGGCACGCCGCCGACCCCGGGCGCGATCGCCGGCCGCGCCTATCGTGCCCGAACCGGGCACGGCGTCTACGATCGGGTGCAGGGCGACGGTCTGTACCGGGGCCGGTAGTCCCGCTCACGCCCGATGCGCGACGGCGGCGATGATCGGGTCGGTGCCGAGCGAGGCGTGGGTCCCCTCTCGCGTGCGGGAGAGGAACAGCTTGAGGGGTAAGACCTCTCCAGGAAGACTCGATCCCTCACCCCGACCCTATCCCGTGATGGAGAGGAAGTACGGCACGGATGTCTCGACCGGGATCAGCGGCTCCGTCCAGGCTCTCGAACCCGACCGGGACCGGCCCTAGCGCCGCCGCAGGGCCCGCTTCGCGGCCGCGCGCGCGTCCCGCTCGAACCGGGCGAGCCGGAGGCGCCGCTCCAGCGAGATCACCTGTCGACCGGGCGGGACCGCGATGATCTCGGCGACCGGAACCCGGTCGCGGTAGAGACCTTCCAGCGCCGATCCTTCCAGCGTCGCCGAGTCGAGCCGGTCGGCGAAGCCGGTCTCGTGGCAGGCCCGCACGATCTCGGCCTCGAGCAGCAGGCCCGGGGCGTGGCCGCGCAGATCCTCGTCGTAGGCGGTCTTCAGCAGGGTCGCGGTGCCGCCGCTGACCAGGGCGAGGCTGACGGCGACAGGCCGGCCGTCGAGGGTCAGCGCGTCGGCCCGGACGGCGACCGGGCCCGGAACCGCGGTGAACAGCGCCCTGGCCAGCGCGGCGCCTTCGGGCCGGCAGGCCATGGCGGTGCCGGCCTGCCCCTTCCAGCCGGCGCGCTCCAGGTCGAGGAAGGCCGCGACGAGGCGGGCGAGGTCCGATCCGCCCGTGGCGCACGCGTGGGCGACGGTTCCGGTCTCCGACAGGCGGCGCGCCCGGCGGCGCAGATCCTTGAAGCGCGCCCGGCCGGGATGGTCGGCGAGGAACGCCGCGTGGTCGGCGCGCCGGTCCATGACCGGGCGGTCGAAGCCCGCCACCGTGCCGATGGCCCAGCCGCGCGCGCGCATCGCCGCGAGCATCTCCGGAACGGCGCCCTCCCCGGTCGGCAGCAGCGGCCAGCGCCAGGGGCATCCGCCGGAGGCGGCCTCGAGGCCGGCCACCAGGGCCAGCGCGTGCGCGGCCCGGTCCGGACCGTCGGCGACCAGGGGGGCCGTGGCGGTCACGTAAGGCGAGAGGAAGGGCCGCAGGACCCGGCCGCCGAGGCCCGTCAGGTCCCGGGCCTCACGGTACGGGAGCAGCCCGACGAGACGGTCGCCCGCGCGGACCGTGACGTAGCGGAGGGCCGCCGGCAGCAGCCCGGCGGTCCGATGGGCCTCGATGACGTGCCGGGAGAAGTGCGGGTGCGCCGCGGCGCCCGCCGCGACCAGCGCGTCCCAGGCCTCCGGCTCCGGCGCGTCGCCGAGGGTGACGACGGCTCCGGACGGCGCGCGTAGGGGGCTCGCGGCGATCATCGGACCGCTCCGGCGGCCCAGACCGGGGTCGGCAGCCCGTGGATCCGCCCCGCGGCGCGCGCCAGCAGGGCGGCCCGGCCCACGCTCGCCACCGCGACCGCCACGGCCGCGCCGAGCGTCCCGAGCGCCGGGACCAGGGCGAGGCACAGGCCGGCGGCGGCGAGGAGACTCCCCGCCGTGATGCCGGCGCAGAGCCGCTCCCCGCCCAGCATGGTCAGCAGATCCTCGCCCGGGCCGAACAGGCTCGCCCCGACGCTGCCGGCGATCAGGATGCACAGGATCGGCACGCTGTCGCCCAGACCCGGCCCGAACATGGCCAGCAGCAGGGGGCTGACGGCCAGGATCGCGCCGCCGACCACGAGCGTCGCGGCCGCCGTCAGGCGGCCCTGGCGCCGGACCAGCTCTGCGAGGAGGAAGCGGTTGGCCTGCGCCTGGGCGGCGCTGTAGCGCTGGAGCGTCGCCGCGCTGACCGCGTAGTGCACGAACACCACGAATTGCTGGATGCGGGTCGCCGCGAAGTAGATCCCGACCTCGGCCGGGCTCACCAGGGCGCCGAGGACGATCACGTCGACGAAGGTGAAGCCGGCATTGGCGAGGTCGATCGCGGCGATCGGCAGGCCCGTGCCGAGCCACGTGCGCCACCGGTAGCGGTGCGGCCCGGCCGGCAGCTCCCGCCGGAGCCGCGCGGCGAGGAGGGCGGCCTGCAGGGCGATCGCGACCGCGGCGGCGACCAGCATGCAGGCCATCGCGACCTCGGCCCGGGGCGGCGCGCCGAGCAGGATCGCCGCGACCATGCAGGCCATCATCAGAGTCTGGCGCAGCAGGTAGGGCGGCGCGATGGCGAGCCCGACCCAGTTCTGGCTGCGCGCCACACCCTCGAGGTAGTCCTGGAGCGCGAAGAGCGGCATCACGCAGAGCGCGACCAGGATCGGTGCCCTGTAGGCGGGGCCGAACAGGTCCGGCTCGAGCACGAGCAGCGCCGCGCCGAGGCAGGCGACGGCGAGCGCCGCCCCGCCGGTCACGAGGGCGCCGGCCCGGATGTAGCCGCGCGCGAGGTCGAGGTCGCCCTGCGCCTGGTCGCCCGGCACGAACCGGCACGCGCCCTGCGAGAGGCCGAGGGTCAGGGTGTGGCCCAGCATCGCGGTCCAGACCCAGACCGACGCGAAGATCCCGTAGGCGTCCCAGCCCATCAGCCGCGCCGCGAGAACCTGGGCGCCGTAGGCGAAGCCGGCCGACCCCACGCGGATCGCGAAGACCGTCAGGGCCGCCCGCTGCGGGCCGCTGCGCAGCGCCCGGAGGTGCCGGAGCGCGAGGACAGGGAGGGCCGTGGCTGACACTACACGCTCCGCGCCGGTCCCGAACTCGGCGGGAGGCCGATCTCTGGCCGCCCGGTCTAGCCCGGGGCGCGTTGCGGCTCGGTTAAGGGCGGCTGGGCCGGGGCCGCCTTGGGCTCCTTGGGCGCCTCCGTCCGCATCAGCGAGGTGGCGATCGTCAGCGCCACGTGCTCAGCCATGCAGCGCAGGCCGAGGTCGTTGAGCCGGAATTGGCGGCCGAGCATGTGACCCTCGCCCTTGTCGCTGCGGCGCGACAGGTACTGCAGGGCCTCGTAGCGCCGGACCAGCGGCACGCCCTGCTGGGTCGCGACGCTCCGGACGGCCTCGACGATTCGGTTGTAGTCGACGTCGGCCGCCATGCTGGCCGTGTAGATCGGGTCGACCAGCACCACGTCGATCCCGTGCGACCGCATCCAGCCCACGGCCTCGGCCAGCGCGCTCGCGAAGGCGTCCACGTCGACGCGGGCGATGGCGTCGTGGGTGCCGACCTGCCAGACGACGAGGTCGGGCTCGGCCTCGGCCACCATGGTGCGCAGGCGCTCGGCGGCCCCGGAGGCGATCTCGCCCGGCAGGCCGCGGTGGTCGATCACCACGTCGACCTTCGGCAGGGCGTGTTCCAGGGCGGCCTCGAGCTTGGCCGGGTAGGAGGCCGAGGCGCCCGGCGCCGCACTGCCGCCGATCGCCAGGATCTTGAGCGGACGGTTCTCCGCCAGCGCGGCCTTGACGGCGCCGAGCTGGGCGACGCTGTAGAGCTGCGCCCCCGGGACCCGGCATTCCTGCGACAGGGCCGGATCGTCCGCCACGGGGCCGGCGGCCTGCTCGGCCGCGGCCGCGCCGCCGGAAGGGCCCGACAGCAGGAGCACGGCCAGCGCCGCGGCGAGCCGGGCCCGCGTCATGCGCGGGGTCGCGACGATCTGCTGCGGCTGCGCCATTCGACGAACCATGCCGTAAACCCCAGCCCGACCAGGCCCGAGCCGGCGACCAGCATATCGATCAGCGCGCCGCCGCCCGTCTGGAAACGCACGAGCTGTCCGATCAGGCTCAGGATCGAGCCCATCGAGAAGACAGCCAGTGAATTCCGGCCCATCTGACTCAGATAACCGACGACGCGGCCGATTCGGGGGGCGAGCACCGCGTAAAGCGGTGCAAACGCTAACAATACCCCCAGGAAATGAACCAGTCGCGCCGGGGTCAGGTAAGTCTTCTCGAACGTGAACAGCAGGCGCGGCTCCGGAACGAGCATCGGATCCGGGCGGATCTCCGTCACGGCGAGCACGATCCCGAGGAGAACGATCACGACGCCCGCCGGGATCAGGCGCCGCGACCAGCGGCGCAGGGCGTCGGAGCGGAGGTTCCAGCCCTGCAGGACGAAGCCCAGGACGAGCAGGAGCTGCCAGCAGAGCGGATCGAAGAACCAGTCGCCCTCGCCCGGCCAGGAGGGGACGTTCCACCCGAAGACGAGGCTCGCGAGATAGACGCTCACGGACAGGCCCAGGGCCCCGAGCAGGCTGAAGCGGCCGACCAGGACGAAGACGGGCGCGATGCCGATCAGCAGCACGTAGAGCGGCAGGATGTTGAAGTAGCCGAGCTGGTAGGTCAGCAGCGCCATCCCGCAGACCGACTGGATCGGGTCCGCGAAGAAATTGCCGGCATTGTGCCACTCGAGGATCAGCGGGTTGTCGAGCAGCAGCGCCGCGCCCGCGATGATCGCGAGCGCCAGCAGCATCACGGTGAGCTGCGCCCGGTAGACCTCGACGGTGCGGGCGAGGAGCCGCACGACGCTCCGGCCCGGCGGCTCCGGGTTGCCGTCGCGCCCGCGGGTGGCGATCCCGATCGACCAGCCCGCCAGGAACACGAACAGCTCGGCCGCGTCCGAGATGCCGTACTGCGAGAAGGTGTAGCGCTCGAAGGTGTTGCCCGGGATGTGGTTGATGAAGATCGTGATCAGGGCGAAGCCGCGCCAGAAGTCGATCGCGTTGGGGTCCCGCATCGTCGCGGCGGCTCCGAGTTTCGACGCTTCAGGATGGCGGCGGCGGGAACGCGGCCCCTGATACGGCGCCGCATCGCGTCTGCAAAGGCGAACAAAGGTGGGGATCGCGCGGCCCGATCGAACCGGACGGTCACACCCGCGTTATGGCCCGGCACGGAGTTCCGCACCCATGACCCGCCCCCTCACCGCCCTCGGCCTCGCGCTCCTCCTGCCGGTCCTGGCGACCGGCCCCGCGCTGGCTCAGGCCCAGACCGGCACCGGCGGCGGCCCCGCCTCCACGGCGACCGCCCCCAACACCTCGTCGGTCGGCCGCGTCATGCCGCCGAGCCGCGGCGCCGGTGCCGAGACGCCGGACGACCGGCGCGTGCGGACGCCGCGCGAGGCGGAGAACGACAAGCTCATGCGCGGCATCTGCATCGGCTGCGCCCCCCGATAAGGGGGCAGCGACGGGGCGGCGACCCCGCGCCGCCGGCGGCGCTACTTGCCGCGGCGCAGGCGCAGGTCGTCCTCGCTCTCGCGGGAGAGGCGCAGCAGGTTCTGCCCGTAGGCGGTCTTGGCGAACATCTCGCCGCGGGCCACGAGCTGGTCGCGGTTGATGAACTTCTGCAGGTAGGCGATCTCCTCCAGACACGCCACCTGCAGGCCCTGCCGGTTCTGCAGGGTGCGGACGAACTCGCTCGCCTCCAGCAGGCTGTCGTGGGTCCCGGTGTCGAGCCACGCGTAGCCGCGCGACATGCGTTCCACGTGCAGCTGGCCGCGCTGCAGGTAGGCCTCGTTGACGCTGGTGATCTCCAGCTCGCCCCGGGCCGAGGGCTTCACGTCGGCGGCGATGTCGAGCACTTGGTTGTCGTAGAAGTACAGGCCGGTCACCGCCCAGGTCGATTCCGGGTTCTGCGGCTTCTCGACGATCTTCGTCGGCCGCCCCGACTTGTCGAGGTTGACGACGCCGTAGGCCTGGGGGTTGTCGACGTGGTAGGCGAAGACGGTCGCGCCCTGCTTGCGGCTCGACGCGCGCTCCAGGAGCTCGCCCATGCCGGCGCCGAAGAACAGGTTGTCGCCGAGGATCAGCGCCACGTCGTCGTCGCCGACGAAGTCGCGCCCGATCACGAAGGCCTGGGCGAGGCCCTCCGGCCGCGGCTGCAGGGCGTAGGAGAACTTGAGGCCGAACTGCTCGCCGGTGCCGAACAGGCGCTTGTAGTTGTCGAGGTGCTCCGGCGACGAGATGATCAGGATCTCGCGAATGCCGGCGAGCATCAGCACCGAGACCGGGTAGTAGATCATCGGCTTGTCGTAGACCGGCAGGAGCTGCTTGTTGATCGACAGCGTGGCCGGGTGCAGGCGCGTGCCGGATCCGCCGGCCAGAACGATGCCCTTCATGGCTTGGAAACTCCCTCTGAGACCGGCCCGACGAGCCGGTCCAGGATGTTGTCGAGCGCCGCCTGCCAGGGCCGCGGCGCGATGCCGTAGGCGGCCGTGAGGCTGTCGGTGGACAGGCGCGAATTGGCCGGCCGCCGGGCCGGTGTCGGGTAGGCGGAGGTCGGGATGCCCTTGACCGGCACGGAGCGCCCGCCGCGCCGGGCCGAGCCCGCCACGATCGCCTCGGCGAAGCCGCACCACGTGGTGTCGCCCCGGTTCACGCAGTGGAACGTGCCGGTCGGCGCCTCCGGATCCGCGGCCATGGCCTGCGCGATCGTCGCGAGGGCCGCGGCGAGGTCGGCGGCCGAGGTCGGGCAGCCGTGCTGGTCGTTCACCACGGTCAGCGCGTCGCGCTCCGCCGCGAGCCGCAGCATCGTCTTGACGAAGTTGCCCCGGTGCGGGCTCACCACCCAGGCGGTCCGCACGATGGCGTGGCGCGGGTTGCCGGTGCGCACCGCCAGCTCGCCGGCGGCCTTGCTGGCACCGTAGACGCTCTGCGGGTCGATCGGCGCGTCGGGCGCGTAGGCCCCGTCGGGCTTGGTCCCGGCGAAGACGTAGTCGGTCGAGACGTGCACCAGCGGGATTCGCTTGGCGGCGGTCGCGGCCGCCAGGATCGCCGGGGCCAGCGCGTTGAGGCGCCACGCCGCGACGACGTCGGACTCGGCCTTGTCGACCGCCGTGTAGGCGGCGGTGTTGATCACCGCCCGGTAGGCGCGGGCGGCGAGCGCCGCCGCGACGGCGTCCGCGTCGGTGATGTCGAGATCCGCGCGGCCCGGCGCGTGGACGGTGACGCCGTCCGGCCACGTCAGAGCCTGCAACTCGGTGCCGACCTGGCCGGCGCCGCCGAGGACGAGGACGTCCATCAGCCGTTGAGCCCCAGGCGCTCGCCCTTGTAGCGGCCCTCGCGGATCGGGCGCCACCAGCCCTCGTTGCCGAGGTACCACGCCACGGTTTCCTCCAGCGCCTGCTCGAAGGTCTTCTGCGGGCGCCAGCCGAGCTCGGTCTCGGCCTTGGTGCAGTCGATCGCGTAGCGCCGGTCATGGCCCGGGCGGTCGGCCACGAAGCTGATCAGCTGCTCGTGCGGCGCGCCCTGCGGGCGCAGCCGGTCGAAGGCGGCGCACAGCGCCTTGACCACCGCGAGGTTGTTGCGCACCGCGCGGCCGCCGAGCAGGTAGGTCTCGCCGATCCGGCCGCGCTCCAGCACGGCCACGAGGCCCTTGGCGTGGTCCTCCACGTGGATCCAGTCGCGCTCGTTCAGGCCGTCGCCGTAGACGGGCAGCTTCTTGCCCTCGAGGGCGTTGAGGATCATCAGCGGGATCAGCTTCTCGGGGAAGTGACGCGGCCCGTAATTGTTCGAGCAGTTGGTCACCAGGACCGGCAGCCCGTAGGTCTCGTGCCACGCGCGGGCGAGGTGGTCGGAGGCCGCCTTCGAGGCCGAGTAGGGCGAGCGCGGATCGTAGCGGCTCTCCTCCGTGAAGAACGCGTCCGGCGGCAGCGAGCCGTAGACCTCGTCGGTGGAGACGTGGAGGAAGCGGAAGGTCTTCCTCTCGGCCTCCGGCAGCGTCTCGTAATGGCCGCGGGCGCCGTCCAGCATGGTCTGCGTGCCGATCACGTTGGTGCGCACGAAGGCGCCCGGGTCGGTGATCGAGCGGTCGACGTGGCTCTCGGCGGCCAGGTGCATCACCGCCTCGGGCTTGAAGTCCGCATAGGCCTTCTGCACGGCGGCGCGGTCGCAGATGTCGGCCTCGACCAGGCGATGGCGCGGGTTGTCGGCGAGCGGCGCCAGCGAGACCGGGTTGGCCGCGTAGGTCATCGCGTCGAGGGTGCAGACGTCGTGGCCGAGATCGTTGACGAGGTGCAGCACCAGCGCCGAGCCGATGAAGCCGCAGCCTCCGGTCACCAGGATGCGCATGGCGGATTACCTCTTCGGATCGATCGAGAACTGAGAAAGCCGGGGCAGCCTAAGACCGGCCGTCGTGACAAAATTGCGGCCGGGCCGCGCTCTTCAGAAGACGCGGCCGAGATCGGCGAGCTTCGGCGCCCGGCGATCCTTGTCGGACAGGATCGCCGCCTCGCCGGAGACCGGCCACGGGATCCCGATCGCCGGATCGTTCCAGAACAGCGCGCGGTCGTGCTCGGGGCTGTAGTAGTCGTCGACCTTGTAGGCGACCATGACGTCGGGGGTCAGGGTGCAGAAGCCGTGCGCGAAGCCGTGCGGGATGTAGAGCTGCTCGCCGTTCTCGGCGTCGAGCGTGACGGCGACGTACTTCCCGTAGGTCGGCGAGTCGCTGCGGATGTCGACCGCGACGTCGAGGATCGCGCCCTGCAGCACGCGGATCAGCTTGGCCTGCGCGCGGGGGGCGATCTGGAAGTGCAGGCCGCGGACCGTCCCCTGCGGGGCCGAGAAGGACTGGTTGTCCTGCACGAAGGGCGTGGTGATGCCGGCCCGCGCCAGGGTGTCGGCCCGGAAGGTCTCCGAGAACCAGCCCCGCGCGTCGCCGAAGCGCTTCAGGACGATGCGCTTCACGTCCGGGATCTCGGTCTCGATGACGTCCATGCCAGCGCCCTTCTTGCGGATCCCGTCGCGAGGTCCAGCGGACGTCTCCGCGTCGGTCGTTCCGGGTCGCGCGCCCGCCTCGCCGACCACAACCTCGGTGATGCACCGCGACTTCCGGTCATTCGCCGTCCGTGTCAAGGCGTGCGGGCTGCGGTGGCGTGCACGAGGGGAGCCGATGACGGGCGGAGCCGGACCCGCGGTGGACGGCCTGCTGCGTGCCCAGCTGGCCGATCCGGCCTGCACGTGGAGCCTCGGCGGCTACGGAGCCGCCGCCGTGTTCGCGCGGGAACCCGACGAGCCGGCACGGCCCCTCGAGGACGACGCGATCGGGCTCCGCACGGCCCGCGGCGCGCTCGCGGTCCGGGCGCATCCGGATCTCAGGCCGTTCGCCTACGAGACCGGCTTCGCCGACGGCTGGAGCCAGGCGGTCGCGCTCTGCCTTCCCGAGGCCGCCTGCGCGATGGGCCGGCGCGCCGTTCTGACCGAACTGGGTCCCGACGAGGCGGCAATCCGGCCGGAGGACCGCGCCGCGCGCCTGTTCGATCTCGGCCTCGGTCTGCGCGCCGCGGATGCCTGCATCCGGACCGCCGACCCCGCCCGGATCACCCGCTTGCGGGCGCTGGCGGGCCGACCGCTCCTCGCCGCCGGCGCCGCGGCGATGCCGTCCGCTGTCATCTCGGGCCTGGACCAGATCGTCATCACCCGCATCGGTCGTGTCGAGGTCTTCGCGCCGGAGGCCGATCGGGCGGCCGCGGGGCCCGGGCCGCGGTGCCACCAGCTGCCGCAACTCCTGCGACTCGCACGCACGCACGCGGCCACCGCGCCGATCCCGCCGGGTTGGATCCCCTGCGGGACGCTGCATCCGGCCCATCCCGCGCGGGACGGGGCCGGGCGACCGGTCCCGTTCGATGCCGGGCGCCACGCCGCGTTCGGACGCGTCCTCGACCGATGGGGCGATCCCGCGCTGGTGGCCCTGCGCCGCGCCGTGCTGGACGGCCAGGATCCCGATCCGCCGCGCGCGGGCGGACGGTTCGCGCGCTCGGCGATCCGCGCGGCGCGCGCCCAGCGGGGGGCTATCGTCAGGTAGTGCCGTCCCCGATCGCGTCCTGACGGTTCGGAGAGACGGCGATCCCGGTCGAGACAACCGCGCCGTAACCCCCTCTCCCGTGCGGGAGAGGGTCGGGGTGAGGGACGAGAAGCTTCAGGATCAGGCGCGCTCTCGGGTTGCCGACAGGCCGCGACTCGTCCGGATGGCCCTGATCCCTCACCCTGTCCCTCTCCCGCACGGGAGAGGGGACCGGCGCCTCGTGCGGCACCGGCTTGGCGATCACTTCGTCCGAACCCAATCCCGGGACCGAATCCAGGCCTCTCAGGGAATGCCGATCATCTTGTGGGTCTGCAGCGAGAGCCGCCAGCGGGCGTCCCGGCGGCAATAGGCGATCGCCGCCTCGGTGCTGGCGACCCGGTCGGGGCCGTCCATGGGCTGGAGGAAGCGGTGCTGGAAGGCGAGATCCACGAAGGCCGCGGGATCGGCATCCGCCTGCGGGTAGACGAGCTTCAGCTCGTGGCCGGAGACCTGTGCGAGGGCGTTGCTCCCCTTGGGGCTGACACAGATCCAGTCGATCCCCGGGGGCGCCGGCAGCGTGCCGTTGGTCTCGATGGCGATCTCGAACCCGGCCGCGTGGACGGCCTCGATCAGCGGCGTGTCGAGCTGGAGCAGCGGCTCGCCGCCGGTGAAGACAACGTAGCGGTTCGCGGTGCCGCCCGCCCAGGTGGCGGCGATCGCGTCGGCGAGGGAGGCCGCGTCCGCGAAGCGCCCGCCGCCCTCCCCGTCCATCCCGACGAAATCGGTGTCGCAGAACCGGCAGGCCGCGGCGGCGCGATCGGCCTCGCGCCCGGACCAGAGGTTGCATCCGGCGAACCGGCAGAACACGGCGGCACGGCCCGCCTGCGCGCCCTCGCCCTGGAGCGTGTGGAAGATCTCCTTGACCGCGTAAGCCACAACCGTCCCAGTCACCGTCGCGCGCGATCCGGCTTGCGCGCCCGGCCTGCACATAAGCCGTGCCGCCCTCGCGGGCCACCGACAACCGCGCCGTGCAGACCCGCGATGTGATCTCGCCTTGCTCTTGCCACGGTAGGCTCGTTCATGCCGAGATGCAGTCCGGCGATCGCCTTTCGGCCGTCCGGGTTGCGCCGCTCTCCGGCTGGCCGGCCGGAAATCCGACGCCCCCAGGGCGTCGATCCAGGCGATCCTCTGACGAGTCGGGCTCGAATGTCCTCTTCTCTCTACCGACGCCTCACCGTCGGGCTTGCGGCGCTGACGGGTCTGCTCGGGGCAGGCCTGGTCGGGATCGGCGCCGCGAACGCCGTGACGGTGCCGATCCTCGTGGCCGACGTGGATTCCGGCAAGGTCATCTACGCGCAGGCGCCGACCGATCCCTGGTACCCGGCCTCCATCACGAAGCTGATGACGACCTACGTCGCCCTGGACCTCGTCCGGCAGGGCAAGGTCTCGCTCGACTCGATGATCACCATCTCGGCCGCCGCCGCCGCGGAGCCGCCGTCGAAGATGGGCTTCAAGCCGGGCACGCAGCTCACCCTCGACAACGCCCTGAAGATCATCATGGTCAAGTCGGCGAACGACGTCGCCTACGCGATCGGCGAGTCGCTCGGGGGATCCGTCGAGAACTTCGCCGCGCTGATGAACGAGACCGGGCAGCGGATCGGCATGCACGACAGCCGCTGGTTCAACCCGAACGGCCTGCCCGACCCGCGCCAGTGGACCTCCGCCCGCGACATGGCGGTCCTCGCCCGAGCGCTGATCCGCGACTTCCCGAATTCCCACGACCTGTTCTCGATCTCGGCGATCCAGTTCGGCCGCGCCGTGATGGCGAACCACAACGGCCTGCTCGGACGCTATCCCGGCACGGACGGGATGAAGACGGGTTTCATCTGCTCGGGCGGCTTCAACGTCGTGGCGACCGCCACGCGCAACGGCCGGCGGATCGTCACCATCGTGATGGGGCAGCCGACCCCGCGCGAGCGCGACGTGAAGACCGCCGACCTGTTCGACTACGCCTTCGGCCAGAGCGCCGGCTGGACCAGCCCGACCCTCGACGCGCTGCCGGCCTCCGCGATCCCGGCGCCGCCGGACATGCGTCCCTTCGTGTGCGGCGGCAAGAAGCCCCCGGCCATCGAGGACGGTCCCGGCGCGCTGAGCGCCCCCGGTTCGGCCGCGCAGCTGATCGGCGGCTCGGCGGCGAACTCGCCGGCGCTGGCGCTCGCCGCGTTCTCCAACCCGGCCCTGCGGGCGCGGTCCCTGCCGCCGCGGGCGCCGCTCCAGCCGATCGCCGTCTGGGTCGGTCGCAACCCGGCCGAGGGCCAGCAGATCCTCGAGGCGCAGGAGGCCGAGCAGAAGGCCGCCGCCGCCAACACCCGCGCCGCCAAGCTCGAGGCCGCCAAGGCCAAGCGCGCGGCGGCCCTCGAGGTGGCCAAGCAGGCGCGCGCGGCGCGCCTGGAGCGGGCCGAGGCCGCGAAGGCGGCCGCCAAATCCGCTCCCAAGGTCGCCGCGAAGCCGGGCCACGGCGTGCCGCGGAACGCCAGCGCCTACACGTCGGACGTCACGCCCGGGATGCCGGAGGCTAAGCCCGGGAAGGGCCTGAGCAAGCCGGCGCCGAAGGCGGCCGCCCACAAGCCGGCGCCCGCCAAGGCCGATACGACGTCCCACAAGGCGGCGGCCAAGGCCCCGGCCAGGAAGCCGGCCGCCAAGAAGGCGGCGGCCGACGAGTAGGTCCGCGCGGGTGTCCGTGCGGCCGCCGCGTTGCCGCGGAGGCCGCCACACCCCACTTCGTCGCCCATGTCGCCGCCTCTGTCAGAGTCTTCCGCCCCCGCTCCGGACCCGCGCCGCCCGGAGCCCATCCCGCTGACCGTGCTCACCGGCTTCCTCGGAGCCGGGAAGACCACCCTGCTGAACCGGCTGCTGCGCGATCCCGCGCTCGCCGACACGGTGGTGATCGTCAACGAGTTCGGCGAGATCGGCCTGGACCACCTGCTGATCGAGACCGTCGACGAGGACATGATCCTGCTCGGCGCCGGCTGCCTGTGCTGCACGGTGCGGGGCGACCTGATCGCGACCCTCGAGGATCTGCTGCGCAAGCGCGACAACGGCCGGATCCGGCCGTTCCGCCGGGTCGTGATCGAGACGACGGGCCTCGCCGATCCGGCGCCGATCCTGCACGCGCTGATCTACCATCCCTATCTGGTGCTGCGGTACCGTCTCCAGGCCGTGGTGACGGTGGTGGACGCGGCTACCGGCGCCGCGACCCTCGACGCCCATCCGGAAGCCCTGCGGCAGGCCGCGGTCGCCGACCGGATCGTGCTGACCAAGGCCGACCTCGCGGGCGACCTCTCGGGGATCCGCGCGCGCCTCGCGGCGCTCAACCCGGCCGCCCCGATCGTCGCGCCCGACGCCCCCGCGGAGACGCTCCTCGGCGGCCTGTTCGGCCTCGACGGCAAGACCGCCGACGTGCGCGCGTGGCTCGGCGACGCGGCCCTGGAGCAGGCGCATCACCGCCACGCCGACGTGAACCGCCACGACGCGTCGATCCGGGCGATCTGCCTGACCAGCGCGGCGCCCGTGCCGCGCCCCGCCTTCGAGATGTTCATGGATCTCCTGCGCTCCGGTCACGGGCCGAAGCTGCTCCGGCTCAAGGGCCTCGTCGCCCTCGCCGACGATCCCGAGCGGCCCCTCGTCGTCCACGGCGTCCAGCACGTGTTCCACGCGCCGGTCACCCTCCCGGCCTGGCCGGATCCCGACCACACCTCGCGCCTCGTCCTGATCCTGCGCGACCTCGATCCGGCCTTCGTGCGCCAGCTCTGGGACGCCTTCCTCGGCCGCCCCCGGGTCGACGCGCCGGATGCCGCCGCCCTGACCGACAATCCCCTGGCGATCCCCGGCCCCTGACGCCGGCGGTCGGCACCGTCCTTGAAGCCCTCGACGCGAAGGGCGCCCCGGAGGCGCCGGATCGTCCCGGATCGGGACGGGTCGTCGAGAGGCAGGACACGCGGATGGCGCGACGCTTCACCGTGATACAGGGCGGGCTCACCGAGCGGCCGGACCGCGCGGCGGATCCGGAAGCCGGAGCCGGTGCCGAGGACGGCGCCGAGGACGGCGCCGAGACCGGGACCTGGCGGGTCGATCTGCGGCGACCCGGTGCCGTCGACGCGTCCTCCGTCGCCGCTTGGCGGGCCATGCTCGTGCGCAACGCGGTGACCGACCCGCTGCGCGACCCGGACCACCTCCTCCCGCTCGCCCAGCACCGCCCGGCCGGTCGTCCCGTCGCCGTCGCCCTCGCCTGGAGCCGCGACGCGCGCGACGGCCACGAGACCCTGCGCGGTGTGGTCCCGCTGGCGATGCCGCATCCGGTCTGGGGCCGCCGCGCCCGGCCCTGGGAGCCCGCCGAGCCCGACGCGGCCGCCCTCGTGGAGCGCGCGGCCGCGGAGGCCGTCGACCGGGCGCTGCGGGAGCGGCTCGGGGCGCTGCGCCGCCCGCTCCGACTCGTCGGCCAGTCCGCACCCGCCCCGGAGCCGGAGCCGCGGCGCCCCGTCCTGGCGGCCAGCCGCCCGGCGCGTTCCCGGCCGATCCCGGCCGGGAACCTGCTCGGCGTGCGTCCCGAGGGCTGGGAGCCCGCGGAGACCGAGATGCTCACCGTCACCGAGCCGGAAGCGGTCCGCGACGCCGTCGAGACCTTCCTCGCCCTCGACGCCCGCACGGCCGCGCGGCCGATCATCGCCGACCCGGCCGAGGCGTCGCTGGTGCGTGTGGTCACCCGGCTGTTCGCCCGCCGCGGCGCGCTGCGGGTCGAGTTCCGCCGGCGGGCCGGCGCGGTGGTCGCCGGGACGCTCCACCTGTGCGCCGGCGCCAACGCGGTGCCCTGGCGCCGCGCCCGGGCCTGAGTGGTCGGTGAGCGGTCAATCCGCCGCGTCCGGGGCGCCTGTCGACGGGGGCGGCGAACCCTAGCTGGCCGACATGACCCGCGACCTGCCCCACGGCGTTCGACCCGCTCCGCGCCGGAAGGCGGCCGCACGGACTGTGCCGCGCTCGCGCGGGGCGGGCGAGGCCGACCGGGTGGCCGCCATCCTCGCGCGCCTCGCCGAGCGGGACCCGGATCCGAAGGCCGGATTTGACCGCACCGACCCGTTCCGCCTGCTCGTGACCGTGCTGCTCTCGGCCCAGTCCACCGGCCCGACCGTCTCGCGGATCGCGGACGCGCTGTTCGCCGAGGCCCGTGATCCCGCCGCCATGGCGGCCCTGGGGGAGGCCCGGATCACCGAGATCGTCCGGCCGGTCGGACTCGGGCCCTCCAAGGCACGCAACATCGTCAGGCTGTCGGCGGTCCTGCTCGCGGAGCACGGCGGCGCCGTCCCGCGCAGCGCCGCGGAGATGCGCCGCCTGCCGGGGATCGGCCGCAAGAGCGCCGAGGTCACGGCGAACTTCGCCTTCCACGAGCCGGTGATCGCGGTCGACACCCACATCTTCCGGATCGCGAACCGGATCCCCCTCGCCCCGGGCGCGACGGTCGACGCGGTGGCCGACGGCCTCGCCCGAATCGTGCCGGACGCGTTCAAGGACAACGCCCATGTCTGGCTGTTCCGGCACGGGCGCGACATCTGCACGGCCCGGAAGCCCGCCTGCCCCCGGTGCCCGGTCTCCGACCTGTGCGCGTGGCCGGGCAAGGCGACGGCCTAGACGCTACTCGTCCTCGCCGAAGCGGTTGGCCAGCAGGGCCTCGATGGCGTCGAGGCAGCTCTCCGCGTCCGGACCGACGGCGGTGACGGCGATGCGTGTGCCCATGGCGGCGCCGAGCGTCAGCAGGCCCATGATCGAGCGTCCGCCGACTGTCTCGCCGGCCCGGGTGACCGTCACGGCGGCGTCGTAGCGCTCCACGGTCTGCACGAACTTCGCGGAGGCGCGGGCGTGGAGGCCCCGCCTGTTGATGATCGGGAGCTTGCGGATAAGGCCGCCCTCCGGAACCGGCGGATCGTCATCGGTCTCGAAAAGCTCGTCCATCGCCCGTGGTGTTTCCCGCCCGATCGGCGGCCCTGGCGGCCGCTCGTCCCGAACCTAAACCATTGACCGGGCGTGTCGATCCCGCAGCCCCGCGGGCGCGGTGGAACGGGCGGCTGTGTGACCGTGCCGGCTACCACTCGTACTCGGCGCCGACGCCGAGGCTGGTGCGGCCGTCGGTCCCGGCCTCGCCCTTCAGCTTGATCCGGCGGGTGACGTCGAAGTCGACCCCGACGGCGGTGTCGGCGGGCTTCGCCCCGGCCTTCACGCCGACGCTGACCCGATCCGAGATGTAGCGCGAGGCGCCGATCGCCGGCCCGCCGCTCGCGCCGGTGGAGACGTCGAGGCTGTCGAGGCCGAGGCTCTTGCGCGCCTGCTCGAACACGTCCGGACCGGCGGCGCCCCCCGAGAGCTGGGCGACCGCCTGGGCGAGCTGCAGCGCCTGGAACGGCGACAGGCCGGCCGAGGCCTTCTTGAACAGGATCCGCGACAGGATCTCGTCCTGCGGCAGGACCGGATCCGAGGTCAGGGAGAATTGCGGCGCGTCCGCGAAGCCCGAGACCGCGATGCGGGCGGTCACGTCGGTGGCCTTGGTCTCGGCGACGAAATCGAGCTCCGGCGTGGTCAGGCTGCCGGCGAAGGTCAGCCGGCCGCGGCTGAAATCCAGGCGCTGGCCCACGAGCTCGAACTGTCCGCGCCGCAGCGAGAACGCGCCGTTGGCGTTGGGCGACGCCGAGGTGCCGGTCACGCGCAGCGCACCGCCGAGTTCCGCGTCGATGCCGCGCCCGCGCACGAAGATGCGGCTCGGCGCGTCGATCGTCACGTCGAGGGTGGCGTCGAACGGGACGGCCGGCTTCCCGCCCCGTCGCCCGGACCGGGTCGCGGCCTTCCGCTCCGCCCGCTGCGCCAGACGCGCCTTCAGGGCCGGCGGCGTGTTGACGTGGCGGACGCCCGGCAGCGGCCGGATGGTGGCCGGCAGCCGGTCCGGAACCGCGACGTCGATCGACACGACGTTCACCCGGCCGGCGATCCGCGGCGTCCGCGCCAGCGGCCCCGCCAGCGTGATGTCGACGCTCGACACGGCCGTCATCAGAGGGCTCGAGACGAGTTCGGCCTTGTCGGCGACGACGTGGAAATTGCCCGGGAAGTCGGGCGCGAGGGAGACGCGGCCGGTGACGGAGACCTGACCGCCGTTGCGGGCGGTCGCGGTCAGGCGCTCGACCACGACGCTGTCGCCGCGGCCGGTGACGCGACCCTCGATCCCGGTGAAGCGGAGCCCGTTCAGCGGATCGGTGAAGCTCCCGCCGCTCAGCACCGCCGCGCCCTGGGCCCGCGGCGCCGCGAGCGTGCCGGTGACGCCGCCGTCGATGGCGATCTTGCCGGTGACGCTCTGGCCGCCGACGCTCAGGAGGGAATTGGCGAGGGCGGCGTCGAGCGTCCCGCGCGCGCGCAGGTCCAGCGGACCCCCGGCCTCCACGGGCAGCGACCCGGAGACCGTCAGGGCGACACCGCGCCCGGCCGTGACCCGCCCGTCCAGGCTCGCCTGCCCGTCCGACAGCGTGCCCTTGGCAGTCGCGTCGATCGCCGGCAAGCCGGCCTGCCGCGTCTGCGGGGCAACGAGCTTGGCGACGCTGACCGCGTAGCGCCCCTCCGGCCGCGTCGCGGGGCCGCGGAGATTCGCCTCCCCGTCCAGGGTCCCCGAGAGGGCGAGGCTCGGTGCGGCGATCCGGGCGAGCGACAGGGGCAGCGACCGGATCGCCACCTTGAGGTCAAGATCCCGCCCGGCGCGGCCCGCGACCGTGACGCGGCCGGAGCCCGCCGCGATCGACAGGCCGTCGATCACCGCGCCGCCGTCCCGGAGGGTGATCGCCGCCGGCCCGGTGAGGGCGAAGCGGTCGTTGCCGCGGGCCGCCGACAGGCGCTGGATCTCGATCCGCGTGTCCGCGGCCGGGACGACCCGCGCGGCACCGTCGAGCGTGAAGCCGCGCGCCCGGGCGGTGAGGCTCACGTCGCTGAAGGCGGGCGTGCCGTTCGCGAGGAGCCGGATCGTGTCGACCTGCTGGCCGGCGGCCACGAGCCGGTCGGCCTCGACGCGCCCGTCGAGGACCGGGTGGGCGCGCAGGTCTCGTCCCGAGAGGTTCGCGTCGAGCCGCGCGAGGGCGGTCTCGCCGTAGCGGAGACCGGCCCCGGTGGCGCGGACGGTCACGTCCTGGCGCCCGCCGTCGCGGGCGAGGGTCAGCGCGGCGTCGAGGCGGCCCGCGACCGGTTCCGGGACCAGGGGCGCGATGTCCGTCAGGTCGCCGGCCCGCACGGTGAGCGCGCCGGCCAACAGCCACGTGTCGGCCGCGACCGTCGCCTGGCCGGCGACGGAGACCGAGCCGAGATCGAGGCCGAGCCGGTCGAGGACCCAGTCCCCGCCGACGCGCGCGAGGTGCGCGCCGCCGGTCAGCGGCTTGCCGCCGACATCGCCGCCGAGCCGGACCGTGCCGTCCGGCGCGAGGAGGGCGTCCCGCAGGACCGCCTCGATGCGCAGGTCCCGGATCGGCTTGCCGGCCGCGGTGGCGGAGGGCGCCGTCAGGGTCGCGGTCACGTCCGGATGCTCCAGGGATCCGGTCAGGCGCGCGTCGACGCCCGCCCTGCCGGTGAGGCGCCCGTCGAGATCCGCGAGGCTCTTGAGGTCGATCCTGCCGGTGACGTCCGCACGGGTCGCCGTCGCCTCGCCCTGCAGGGTCGCGGTGACGCCGGAGCCTTCGAGGCGCAGATGGTCGAAGCCGTACCCGTCGAAGGTCTGGGAGACGCGCCCCTGGAGGCTCGGCGCGCGGCCGAGGGTGCGGTCGGCCGCCCGGATCCCGGTGACGACGCCGCTCGTCGTCACGGCGAGGTCGGCGGCGACGGCCTTGCGCGCCGGATCGCCGCTGAGCCGCGCCTTGGCGTCGAGGCTGCCCGCGAGACCCTGGCCCGCGAGGCCCGAGAAGACGGAGAGGTCCGGCAGCGCCGCGTCCACGGTGCCGGTCAGGGTGTTCTGGCCGACCCGGCCGGCATAGGCGGCCCGCGCCGTGTCGGAATCGAGGTTGAGCGCCGCGATATCGAGAACGCCGTCGGCGCCGGCCGAGGCCCGGAGCGTCACGGTGGCCCGGCTGCCGATCGCCCGACGCAGGGCCGGGTCGGCGAGCTTCAGCCCGTCGACCCGGCCGTCCGCCGCGATGGCGAAACGCTGCGCCGACGGCTCGCCCTGCGGGTCGATGCCGAGGCTGGCCTCGATCCGGTCGAGGCTGGAATCGCGGCTGCGCAGGGCGGCCGCGTCGAGACGGCCCCGGACGGTGGGCGCCGCCAGCGGTCCCTTGAGGCTGCCGTCGAAGACGAGCTTGCCGATCTCGGCCTCGCCGGCCCGGGTGACGTCGCCCTCCGTCGGCAGGGCGCGCGCCTGCAGCGTCAGGTCGGCGATCCGGTCGCGGGTGAGGCTGCCGCCGGCCGTCAGGCGCGCCGTGCGGGAGGTCAGCTCCAGCCGGTCGATCCGGAAGGCGCCGCTATCCGCGAAGGCGAGGCCGCCGTCGAGCTTGGTGGTGCCGGCGAAGACCGCCGCCGCCGGACCGGGCATCAGCCCCTCGATCCGGGCCGCGAGGTCGAGGGCGAGGCGCCGCTCGGCCCCGATGCGGGAGATCTTCGCCCCGCCCCTGGCGCCGATGTCGGGACCGGCCGTGAAGTCGAGCTTGGCCCCCCAGGCATCCAGTGTCCCGGTCCCGTCGAGCTCGAAGTCGATCGGCGGGGTGCCGGGCAGGTTGGCGGCCTTCGAGAGCAGGCCGCCCGCCGGCTCGACCAGGTTCGCCTTGAGTTCCAGCCGCTCGCCGTTCGGCACGAACAGCAGCGACAGCAGGAAGCGGCCCGGCGCGTCGAGGCGCTGCGCCCTCGCCTGCAGGTCGAGCCCCTCGCTGGCGGCGCCGAGCTTCGCCCGGCCCTCCGCCGACAGCCGCGCCGGCTGCCCGGCCACCGCCTCGCCCAGCGTCAGCTCGGCCAGCTTGAAGCCCTTGATCTCGACCTTGACT
The DNA here is from genome assembly GCF_900116245.1 of Methylobacterium sp. yr668. Lineage (NCBI taxonomy): Bacteria > Pseudomonadati > Pseudomonadota > Alphaproteobacteria > Hyphomicrobiales > Methylobacteriaceae > Methylobacterium > Methylobacterium sp. yr668. Next base: position 180,161 of record NZ_FOZY01000012.1, read on the forward strand.
GGCAGGTCCGGGAGGAGCCGCCCGTCGGGCTTGGCCTCGGGCGGCGGCGGTCCGGGGATCGGCCGGCGCAGCACGTCGAGATGCCCGATCTCGAGGCTGTCGACCTCCAGCCGTCCCGACAGGAGGGCGAGCCGCCGCCAGACGATGCGGGCCCGGTCGAGCTTCAGCCAGACGCCGTCGCGGTCGCTGATCGCCACGTCCCGGATGGTCGCGTCCGAGGACAGGGCGCCGTCGATGGCGCCGATCGCCACCCGCGACGAGGGCGTCGACAGGGCGCGGGACAGGAGGCCGCCGAGGACGGACTTGTCGCCCTCGTCGGCGCGCGTCGCCGCGAGGGTCCAGGGCAGCAGGGCGAGGCAGACCAGGACGAGCGCCAGGCTCCACCGGCCGGGACGGGCGGTCGGACGCGCGGTGCGCGGCGTGAGTCCGGTTCGGAACACCATTCAGAACGCCTGCCCCAGGCTGAGATACAGGACGGCGGGACGCACGTGTCCGCCCTTGTAGGGGTCGAGCGGGAAGGCGACGTCCGCGCGGATCGGCCCGATGCCGGTGTAGTAGCGCAGGCCGATGCCCACGGATTTGCGGATCTTCTCGTCGAAATCCGGCGTCGCCGAGGCGAAGGCGGTGCCCGCGTCGAAGAACGGCACCACGCCGATCGTGTCGGTGACCTTGATGCGCGCCTCGAGCGAGGCCTCCAGCAGGCTGCGGCCGCCGATCGGCAGGTTGAAGGGGCCGATCGGCCCGAGGGTTCGGTACGGGTAGCCCCGCACCGAGCCGCCGCCGCCGGCGAAGAACCTGAAATTGTCGGGGATCTCCCCCAGCGGCGCGCCCGAGACCGAGCCGAAGCCGACGCGGCCGGCGAGGATCATGCGGGCCTCGTCGTCGAGGGCGTAGTAGGTGGAGCCCTGCGCCTTTGCCACGACGATGCCGGGCGAGGAGATCGCGCCGGGATAGACCGCCAGCGACGCGATGGCCCGGACGCCCCGGGTCGGGTCGAGGAGGCTGTCGGTGGAATCGTAGGTGACCGAGGCGGGCACGCCGATCAGCCGGTAATTGACCGTGCCGAGGGCGTCCTTCGACCGGCCTGCCTGCGCGTCGAGCCCGATCTGCGCCGAGAACGTGTCCGAGAACCGGTGGCGGATCGCCCCCGAGACGCCTCCGCCATCCACGAGGTAGCTCTGCTGCACCTCTCGGGTGATGAAGGCGTTGGCGAGAAAGTCGTTGCGCGTCCCCCACAGGGCGGGCTGGACGTAGGTCGCCGAGAGGCGGCCGCCGAGGCCGTTCGTGCCGATCCCCGCGAGCTTGCGCTGGTTGGCGAACGGGTCGTTGCCGAGGCCCAGGTAGTAGATGTCGGCGTCCACACGGAAGGACTCGCCGCCACCGAACAGGTTGCGGTTGGCGTAGTAGGCCCGCACGCCCGGCCCGTCGACGGTGGAGTAGCGCGCCGAGACGCCCACGAGGTTGCGCTCGCGCTCGGTGACCGCGACGAACAGCGGCAGGTTCCCGTCGGCGTCGAGGGTCGTCCCCTCGCGGACCCGCACGCCGCCGATCCCCTCGATCCGCGCCACCGACCGGCGGATCGCCGCCACCGCCTGGGGCGAATACGGGTCGCCCGGCTCGGCGTAGATGAAGGAGCGGATGGTGGCCGGGTCGATGCCCGGCGCACCGCTGACCGTGACCGGGCCGAGTCCGGCCACCGGGCCCGGCGCCACCGTGAAGGTCACGTCCATCACGTGGGCGGCATCGTCCACCACGGGGTCGCGCGCGATCACCTTGGCGAAGGGATGGCCCTGCGCGCGGAACTGGTCGACGATCTGCGCTTCCCGCGCCAGCACCGTGGCCGAGCGCGCGGGAACGTCGTCGTCGACGCGGGTGACCCGCGCGGGTAGCGCGAAGTCCGGGAACGGATTGCCCGCCGGATCGCGCACGGTGATCCGGCGCAGCTGGTAGAGGGGTCCGAGATCGACCGCGATCCGCACCGGGACGAGGCCGCGGTTGCGCCACGCCTCCGCGGCACCGACCGCGGACGCCGCTTGGCCCGGCACCGGCGCGCCGTCGATCCGGATCGTGACTGTTCCCTGATAGTAGCCGTAGCCCGACAGAACGTCGGCGAGCTTGGCGCGGTCGGTCTCGGCCCGGCGCAGCAGGCCCTCGCCGTCGGGCGGCGGCTCCTGACGCAGGCGATAGAGGGTGGACGTGTCCTGCAGGGCCCGCAGCACGTCGGAATCGTCCGTGCCGGTGATCCGCAACGTGTAGGGAAGCGCCGTCGCGCTCGGTGGCGGCGGCTCCGGCTCGCTGCCGAACAGGCCGAACAGGTCGAAGGCACGCGCGGGTTGAGTCCCCACGGCGACCAGCAGGGTCAGGGCCAGGGCGACCAGCCTCGGCGGCGATGCGCGACGCATCACCGGGCGGGCCGCACGATGAGAGGGAGCGGAGACGCGCAAACCGCGCTCTTCAGCTCCGATCGAGGTCGGCCGTGCCGCCTGCCTGTGAGATCATTGCCGCTCCCCCCTTACGCCGTATCACGACGTACCCCACCGCATCTTAAGGCCAGGTGCCTGCGAGGCCAACACCGCCAAGGTCGCGGCCCGGGGACCGCGCCCGGGAACCGGTTCGGCCGCTCGCGATGAGGCTGGTCAACGACGAGCTCCGACGCGCGTGATGCAGGCGGCACAGACCGCGAACCCGGGGCGGCGCGGTGCTCGGACTCCCCTCCCCTCGCGGAGGGCAGGCCGTGTTCCGGAGCGTGTCCGCGCCACGCGCGGTTCCACGCGACTTACTGCCACAACGCAAAACCCGCCGCGCTGTTAAGCGCGGCGGGTTCTGCGTGTCGGATTTGGTTGCGGGGACAGGATTTGAACCTGTGACCTTCAGGTTATGAGCCTGACGAGCTACCGGGCTGCTCCACCCCGCGCCAAGTCT